>CAZNCQ010000131.1:11409-19058 GCA_964571275.1 uncultured Myxococcales bacterium | reverse complement strand
AGGTCACGCCGCAAGGCCAGGCCGAGGCGCTGTTCCGCCTGGCCGAGGCCGAGCTCCAGGATCCGGCGACGCGCGTTCGCGGCCTGGCGTCGCTGCTGGCCGCCGTCGAGCGCCGCCCCGACATGGAGCGCGCGCTGGCGCTGGTGCAGGGCGCCGGCGTCACCGACGAGGAGCTGGCCGGCGTGCTGCCGCTCTACGAGCGCGCCGCGCGCCAGACCGGCAACGACCGGCAGCTGCTCGACGCGCTCACCCGGCGCGCGCAGACCGCGGCGGCGACACCGGCATCGATCCGCGAGGGCTACGATCTCGCGACCGCGCTGCACGACGACGCGCGCGCCGATGCGCTGCTCGTGGCGCTGATCGGCTTTCCGGGCGGCGAAGCGGGCAAGACCGAGGCCGTGTGGGGCCTCATCGAGCTCGGCAAGCGCGCGCGAGCGCGCGGCGACTTCGAGGGCGCGCACGGCCACTTTGCGCGCGCGCTCGAGGTCAGCGACCCCGAGCGCATCGAGCCGCACCTGCGCCAGCTGGCCAGCGACGTGCGCGAGCGCGAGGGCGACAGCCCCCTGGCGGCGCGCATCTACGAGACGCTGCGGGCGCGGGTGCCCGGCAACGCGGGCCTGTGGAACGACCTCTTCGACCTCTACGCGCGCATCGACGATCTCTCGAGCTGCGATCGCCTGGCGCGCGAACGGCTGGATCAGCTCATGGAACCCGAGGCACGCACCGAGATCCGCATGCGCGTGGCCCGGCTGCGGCTGGCCAAGGACGCGGCCGATCCGGTGGCGCTGGAGGCGTTGCGCGACACGCTGCTCGACGATCCCTGCTACCTCGACGCCGGCAAGCTGCTGGCGCGCCACTACGAGAGCGTCGGCGACATCGAAGCGCTGGTCGACCTGCGCGAGGGCCAGCTCAAAGCCCTGGAGGACAAGCACGACAGCGTGCACGTCGCGCTGGTCGCCGGGGCGCTCGGGCGCGCGTTGAGCGCGGCCGGCCTGTTCGAGCGCGCGCTGCCACCCTATCGCCGCGCGCTGGCGGTCTCGGCAGGGAACAAGCCGCTGCTCGAGGAGATCTTCGCGGCGCTGCACACCGCGTCCGCACACGGCGCCGAGCTCGAGAACCCGGCCGAGGCGCTGGGGCTGGCGCGCGACGCGCTGAAGGCGGCGGGCGACGATCGACTCGCACGCACGCAGGCGGCCGAGCTGCTGGCCAAGTTGCTGGCGGATCAACAGGAGTATCCGGCGGCGATCCAGCTCTTGCTCGACACCTTGCCCTTCGCGACCCCCGCCGACCGCGAGCAACTGCAGGCGACCATCGCGAGCTTCCGCGTGCAATCGGCTCCGCCCGCCCCCGACCCCGAGGGCGTGGTGATCGAGGATCTGCAAGAGATCACCGATCACGGCTAGCGCGGTGCACTAGTGTCCTGCCGGTCCGCTGACCGCGCTGCAGCAGCGCGAATTTACCTAGATTTAGGCACCCGGTAACGCCCGCGAAACAGGGCGCATGTCATCGTTTAAATCGATGAACGATCCGGGGCTGTGGTTGGCGTTTGGGTTGACGGTGGCGTTGGGCTACCTGGTGATCGGACCGATCGCGCGCCGACAGGCGACGGGCCGACGAATGCCGCGGCAAGGCCGGTGAGGATCGTGGGCGGTGGGGTGGGCGCCCGCTGGTGGCCGGAAACCAGCGGGCGCCGCGAGCTGGTCGAAGCGCGCGCCGACAATTCGAACGCGACGGAATTCACCGCGAATCGACGCGTCCGAAAACCCCTGGAAACATCCGATGGTGATGATCACGTTGTGATCGAAGGCTTTTCCGCTCCACCGAGCGGGGGCGTGGCCCCTGCGCGCCGCACGCCCGCGGCGGTGTTGGTGATCACCGATGACGAAGAGGTTCGCGACCTGCTGATGGAGCTGGCGATCGAAGAAGGCTGGGGCGTGCGCGCGGTCGTGACCGAGGCCGAAGCGGCGGTCGCGATCCAGACCGAACGTCCCGGACTGGTGATGGTCGACCTCGACATGGAGTCACGCGCCGGCGGCAAGTTCCTGCGCACGTTGCAGCGCAGCCCGCACCGCGACATCCCCTGCTTCGCGATCACGCGCAGCAATAACACCATGCTCGCCGTGACGCTGGACGCACCGGTCTATTTCAAGCCGGCGCTCGACGGGCTGCCGGAGGCCCTGTTGCGGCTGTTCGGCGCGCCGGCGATACCGCCCGCCGCCGTTCCGGTCACGAAGATCGCAGCCGCGGCAGGCACGCCTGCGCCCGTGGTCGTGCCCCGCCTCGATCGCTGGCCGCGCTGATCCGGCCTCGCTCTCTTACTTCGCTTCTGGTTTCGCCTTTTGTTTCGCTTTTTGGGCGCCCTTGCCGGCCTTTTGCGGCGCCGCTGGCAACGAAACGAACACCTCCTCGACGACCATGTCGGGCTTGATGAAGCCGTTCGCCATCTTCGCGTCGAACTCCGCGGTCGGCTTCGCCGCCTTGATTTCATCCAGCGACTTGTGCGCCGCCGCGAGCGCGGCCACCTTGTCGCGGATCTTGATCAGCATCTCGCGCCAGGCTTTGAGCTCCGCGACCGTTGCGACCGGGCCGTGACCCGGGATGATCTTGGTGGTGTCGTTGCAAAGCGGAAGCGCGCGATCGGCGGCCGCGATCAGCCCGTCGAACTTGCCCCCGCTCAGGGCGTCGACGAAGGGATAACCCATCGAGCTGAAGGTGTCGCCCATGTGAATGACGTTGGCGGTGGGGAAGTGCACGATCGAATCGCCGTCGGTGTGCGCCGGCGGCACGTGGATCACGTGCACGTCGTCGCCGTTCAGGTGCAGCGTCACGTCGTCCCCGAAGGTGACGATTGGCAATCCCTCGGGCGGCGTCGCCGGGAGCACGCGCGTCTGGCCGCCAAAGTTGGTGGTCTGGTCGACCGACAGGCGCTTGCGGACGTTGTCCTGCGCGACGATGATCGCGCCGCCGCCGCCCAGCACCGTGTTGCCGCCCGTGTGGTCGGGGTGACAGTGCGTGTTGATCACGAAGCGCACCGGTTTCTTCGACAGCGCCGCGACCGCCGCCTTGAGCTTGGTGGTCAACGGCTGAAGCTCGTCGTCGACGATGAACACACCGTCGTTGCCAACTGAGACCGCGACGTTGCCGCCTGCGAAGCCGTTGGCGCCCTCGATCACCGAGATGGCGCCGGCGACCGGCGTGGTCTTCAGAGTCACCTTGGTCGGGTCGCCCATCTGAGCGCGCGCGACGCCATTTACGAGCAATAGCAAAAAGGATCCTGCGGTCAGCTGATGAGCTTTCATGGCGCGCGAGTTTGCACCAAGGTCGCGCTTCGACAAAGACCGAAGCGGGGGGGGACGAAAAGCTCGACCGCGAGCCGCCCGCAGCGGACCCGCCTGGCGGCGGCTCGCGCAGGGGTTATTTTTCTCGAGGCAGCGCTCGGCAATCTCGAGCAGGGGGGCGGAATCATGTGGATGGCGATCGGCGTGGGGATCTTGCTGATGGCTCAGGCGGGCGCTTCGCCCGCGATCGTGGCGCCGAAGGGGGCGGCGGCGCCCAGCATGAACGGAGCGGCGAACGAGACCGACACGGATACCTCGGCGGCCGAACCGCCGGCGACGGGCATGGAGACCACGTTGCGATTTCGTAACGACGTCGGCGATACCTTTCAGCTGTCGGAAGCGCACTTCACGCTCGACGGCCGCGATCTGCCGGCCTTGCTCACCAGCAGTGTCGCGCGCGGCCAGGACTACGTGATCTTCGCGGGTCCGCTCGCGCCCGGACGCCACGTCGTCACCAGCCATGTCATCTATCAGGGGAAGAGCCGTTCGATCTTCACGTACATGAAGGGCTACACGTTCAACATCGACAGCACGCACGAGCTGACCGTCGCCGAGCGCGGCGCGACGAGCGCGATCATCGTGGGCAAGCCAAACAAGGGGTTCAACGTCGCCTTCGAGCACAGCCTGATGGTCGGGATGGAGCAATCGACCGCATCCGGCGGCGCCACGGCGACCGACGTCTCGAGCGGGTACCGCCCGCCTCGGTGATCGCCTGGGCGCGATCGCGTGGCGGCCAGGCGCGACGAAAATTCAACGCGCCGGGCGCGATTCGCTGTAGGAAGCGTTTGCCCATGCCCGACGACGCTCCTTCCATCATCGCGCGAGCGCCCGGGCCGTTCGCGGTCGGGCTGGCGGCGCTGCGCCGGTTCTGGCGCCCGTTCGTCCTGATCCAGAGCGTCGCGATCGGGCTCGCGCTCGCCTACCGGTTCAGCGCTGCGGTGCGCGCGGTGTGCGTCGTGCTCGCGCGCTGGAAGACAGCCGGCGGACTCCCGTTCGCGGCGATCGTCGGCGCGGTCGCCGGTGGCCTATTGCCCGAACTGGCCAAGTGGCTGGTGGCGCGCCCGCAACCGCCGACAGGTACGGCGGGGCCCGATGCGCGCCGGGCCCGGGCTCGGGCCCGCCGCGATGTGCTCTTCAACGCCGTCGTCTTCGCCGTCAACGCCGTGCTGGTCGACGAGCTCTATCGAACCGCCGCGCGCCTGTTCGGCAGCGACGCGCGCTTGCCGACGATCGTGCGCAAGATCGCATTCGATCAGTTCGTCTTCACGCCGACGACGCTGTCGCTGACCGTCGCCTTGTTCCTGCTGCGGCAGCGCGGCTGGTCGTGGGCGCGCACGCGGCCCGCCCTGGGCCGCGGCTTCCTGTCCTCGCGCGTGATGCCGGTGCTCGTGCCGGCGTGGTGCTTCTGGATCCCGATCGTCGCGATCGTCTACGCGCTCCCCGGGCCGCTCCAGTTCGTGATGTTCGCGTTCGCGCTCGCCGCCTGGAGCCTGATCATGGTCTTCATCGCCAACGACCGCGCCCGACCCGACGCCTCCGGCGCCGGCTGATCGGCACGTCTACCCGCAGTGGCGCTCGATGACCTCGAGCACGCGCTCGATGCGCACCGGCTTGGCCAGGAACTCACCGCCAAATTGCGCCGCCTTCTGGCGGACGGCGCCGTCGGCAGAGATCACGACGATCGGAATCGACGCCAGCGCCCGGTCCTGCTGCTGCTCCGCGAAGAACTGGTGGCCGTTCATGTGCGGCATCATGAGGTCGAGCAGGATCACACATGGCCGCGCCTGCGACGGCTCGCGCAGCTTGTCGAGCGCCTCGACGCCATTCATCGCGGTCACCACCTGGTAGCCCTCCTCGCCGAGCAGATCGGCGAGCGCCTCGCGGATGCCCGGGTCGTCGTCGACGACCAGCACCACGCGCTCACAACACGGCTGGCTCATGATCCTGTGTCGACTTCGCGCCTCTCTGGCCGATGTAGTGACAGGGCAGCTTCACGGTGAAGAGAGCCCCTTCGCCGACCGCGCTTTCGACCCCGATCGAGCCGCCCATCGCCTGCACCAGGACCTGGACGATCCACAACCCCAGACCGAAACCACCGTAGTGCTCGGACGAGACCGCGCGCGTGAAACGCTGGAAGATCCGCTGCTGGTCGTCCTCGGGGATCCCGATGCCGTGGTCGCGGACCTCGACGGCGGCGAGGTCGCCGTCGAGGCGCGCCGCCAGCCGGATCGGCCGGCCGGCGCCGTACTTGATGGCGTTGCCGAGCAGATTCGTGACCACGTCGTCGAGCCGCAGCCGGTCCCAGCGGCCGAGGATCGGCCCTTGCA
Source organism: uncultured Myxococcales bacterium (assembly GCA_964571275.1). Lineage (GTDB taxonomy): Bacteria > Myxococcota_A > Polyangia > Fen-1088 > Fen-1088 > DASRQZ01. Next base: position 13,393 of record CAZNCQ010000131.1, on the reverse strand, counting down.
CGTCGAGCGCGAAGTCCGAGCGGGCGGCGCCGAGCTCGCCCGTAAACCGCTCGGCGACCACGCGCACGACCTCCGCGAGATCGACCTCCTCCAGGTTCAGACGCAGCCGGCCCGCGACCGCCCGGCTCACGTCGAGCAGTCCGTCGACCAGCTCGGCGAGCCGGCCCACCTGGCGGTCGATGGCGTCGACCCGTCGCGTGAGCTTCTCGACGTCGAGCCGCGCCGGGCTCGCGGCCGCGCGCCGGATCCCGCTGATCTGCAGCTGCATGCTGGTCAGCGGGGTCTTGAGCTCGTGGCTGGCGATCGAGATGAACTCGTCGCGCAGCCGCACCGCGCTCTGCGTCTCGCCGTAGAGCCGCGCGTTCTCGAGCGCAAAGCCGGCGCGCCGGCCCAGATCTTCCATCACCGCCACGTCCTCCGCGGTGTAGTGGTGGTTCGACTCCGCCCACGCAAGGGTGAGAGCGCCGATCGGCGGCCCGCGCCCGATGAGCGGAACGATCAGGCACGACCGCAACCCGAGCGCGCGGATCGCGCTCAAGTGATCCGAGTCGCGTGTCGACGCGACCAGCACGGCGTCGGAGATCTCGCTGTAGAGCTCGGAACGCCCGGTGCGGATCACGTTGTTGCGCCCGTAGGTCGCGTTCGGATCCGGCTGGTAGCGGCGCTGCAGCTCGCGGGCGAGCTCGACCTTGGCCGGGTTCACGTGTGCGACCGCGACGTTCTGGATCGCCGGGTCGCGATCGGTCTCTGCCTTGACGTCGACCGCGCACCAGTCCGCGAACGACGGAACGACCAGCTGCGCGACCTTGTCGAACGCCGCCTCGTAATCGAGCGAGCTCGACAGCACCGCGCTCGCCTCGGCGAAGAAGCGCATGGTTTCCTCGCGGCGCCGGGCCGCGCGGTATAGCCGCGCGTTGTCGATCGCCAGCGCCGCGCGGTGGGCGAGCTCCTCGGCCATGGCAACGTCGCCGGCGGCGTAAGGGTGGTCGGGCTCGGAGCGCATGAAGGAGACCACGCCCACGGTCGCTCCGCGCGCGATCATCGGCGCGATGATACAGGAGGCGCAGCCGAGGCCGCGCATGACGCGCAAGTGGTCGGGGCTCTGCGCCGCCGCGCAGAGCTCGGCGTCGGTGACGCGCGCGCGCAGCACGGCCCGACTCGAGCCCAGCGCGTGGGCCATGTCCCCGGCGCGGTGTTCGGTGGGCGGAAAATGCCGCTCGTATTCGACGACCAGCGGCGCGCGCGCCGGATCGCGGTGCACGACCGCCAGCCGGCGCAATCCGCCCGACTCGTCGGTCTCGGACACCGTGCACCAGTCGGCGAAGCACGGCACCGCCAGCTCCGCCACGCGGCGCAGCGTGCGCGCGTAGTCGAGCGACTCGGACAGCGCGGCGCTGGCGTCGCCGAGGAAACGCGCCCGTTGCTGCGCGCTCTCGAACTCGCGCCGGCTGGCGACGTGCGCGGTCACGTCGACCGCGGAGATCATGAGCCCGTCGATCGCGCCGGTGCGATCATGCAGCGGCTCGTAGACCAGGTTGAAGAACCGTTCTCCCGCGCCGGCAGCGCCGCTCGGGCGCGCGTGCAGATCGGCAGGCGGCGGGCGCAGCGCGACCTCGGCGGCCTCGACGCGTTCGCCCAGGCAGAACGCCTGCTCCATCAGCCGCAGCTGGCCGGCGTCGAGCGCCGACCCCACCTCGCCGAGCGGGCGGCCGCGCGCTCCGGCGACGCCCACCATCGCTTCGAAGGCGGCGTTCATGATCTCGACCCGGTGGGCCGGACCCCAGGTCACGCAGATCGGCGTGGGCGCCTGCATCAGAAGCGCCGCCAGACGGTCGAGCGGCTCGGTAACCCTGATCTCCTCCGGCATGGCCGTGTGCGTCCGTGTCGGGACAGTCTAGCACCGACGGAGGCGGCCCCGATGGGTCTCTCGACGAAGCTGCGACGAAGCGCTGCGACGAAGCCCTGCGACGAAGCCCTGCGACGA
>CAZNCQ010000131.1:0-11309 GCA_964571275.1 uncultured Myxococcales bacterium | reverse complement strand
CTGCGACGAAGCCCTGCGACGAAGCCCTGCGACGACGCGCTGCAAGGAACTGGCCTCCCAGCCGCTCGCCACGCCGTCGGAACGCCGTCGGAACGCCGTCAGACGATGACGCGGCTCACGTGAGACGAGCCCGACACGCCCCCGGCACGCACTCGGAACCACATGTTTTCCTGGCCGATCCGTCTCTGTCCGTGCGATCCTGATGCGTTCTCTCGACCGCTCCGGCGCTGGTCGAATCCTGAGCCGTCGCGCCGCGCGCCGGCGACTTTCCATGCGTCCCTCCTCATGAAAGCCCATCGGCCTGATTCCTCCTCGAGCGTCGTTTTCCTGCCCAGCGCCACGCTGGCGGGGGCCGACGACCCAACGCTGGTCAAGGGCCTGTGTGAGGACGATCCGCGCGCGACGCGCGAAGCGTGGCACCGCTTCGGCCCCATGGTGCATCGGCTACTGCTGCGCACGCTGGGGCCGGAAGCCGACCTCGAGGATTTGTCGCAAGAGGTGTTCATCACCTTCTTCGACCGCGTGAAGACGCTGCGCGATCCGCGCACGGTGACCGCGTTCCTGATGTCGATCACCGCCTTCAAGATCCGCTACTACCTGCGGTGGCGCTGGCTGCGCCGCTGGCTGTTCCTGCCCGGGCGCACCGAGCCGGTCGACCTGCGCTCCGTCGAGCAGGCGCCGGAAGCGCGCGAGGCGCTCGTGCGGTTCTTCAAGGTGCTCGATCGCCTGAGCCCCATCGATCGCACGGTCTTCACCCTGCGCTATGTCGAGGAGCTGGAGCTGCGCGAGGTCGCGACCGCGGTCGACCTGTCGCTGGCCACCACGAAGCGGCGGCTGGCTCGCGCGTGGAAGCGTGTCTCCAAGCTGGTGAGCCGCGACCCCGCGCTCGCGTACTTGCTGAGCGAGCTGCCCGACGACGATATCGACGGCGGCGCCAAGAGCGGAGGGACGCCGTGAGCCGCACGGCACAGCTTCGTCCGGTCGAGGAGCGGACGGCCGATGAGTCGCTCGAGCGGCTGTTGCGGCTGACGCGTGAGACGCTGACCGACGGGAGCTGGCCGGCGCGCGAAGGCGAGCTGCGCCGGCTGCAGGACCGCCTCGGCACGACCCGCCCGCGCGTGCGGTGGTCGCTGGTGACGGCGCTGTCCGCGCTGGCGGTGTTGCTGCCCGCGGCCTGGCTCATCCTGAAACGGCCGTCGGCGCTCACCTTCGAGGTGATCCACGGGACGGTCGCCGCCGGCGGCGAGATCCGCCCGCTCGACAGCGGGACGCGCATCCAGTTCTCCGACGGGTCGCAGGTAGTGCTCGATGACGGCGCGCGCACGCAGGTCCGCGACCTGGCGGCCGACGGCGCGCGCATCGTGCTGACCCGCGGCCGGGCCCACACCTACTTCGTGCCGCGGCCGCACGCGCACTGGCAGGTCGCCGCCGGGCCGTATGTGGTTCAGGTGATCGGAACGATCTTCGACGTCGAGTGGTCGGAGGAGAACCAGGCGCTCGACGTCTGGCTGCACAAGGGGTCGGTCACGGTGCGCGGGCCGCTCATCGACGGCGGCGTGGTGATGACGCACGGCCAGCACCTGCTGATGCGCATCCGCGACAACAAGATCATCCTCGACAGGAATGCGGTGGACACCGCGGCGGGCGCGGCTCCGCCGAGTGGTCACGCCGGGTCCGAGGAGCTGGCGGCCGCCGACGAGGATGCGGTCGATCAGGAGCTCGACGCGCGGGAAGATCCGGCGATCTCGGCCTCGGGCGGTGCGCTGGCGACAGCTCCGAACCGCCGCGGCGGAATGCTGGAGCACGGCTGGTCGCGCCACCTGGCGCGCGGCGATTTCGAGGCGGTGGTGACCGCGGCCGAGAAGCGCGGGATCGAAAACGTGCTCGCGCGCGGCTCGCGTCGGGAGCTGGGCGCGCTGGCCGACGCCGCCCGCTACACCCGGCGCGGAGCGCTCGCGCGGCGCGTGCTGCGCGCCGAGCAAACGCGCTTCCCGGATTCGACCGAGGGACGCGAGGCCGCTTACTTCCTCGGCTACCTGGCCGAGGACGACGGGACGCCACACAAGGCGGTCTCCTGGTTCGAACGCTACCGGCGCGAGAATCCGTCGGGGACTTACGGATCGCAGGCGCTGGGCCACACCATGATGATTCACGCGCGCGAGCAGAGCGCCGACGCGGAAAGCGACGCGCGGGAGTATCTCCGTCGCTATCCCAACGGATCGTACGCTGAGGCGGCGAGGCACATAATCAAGCCGCAATGACGGCGCTCCTGCTGCGGAGCGGCCCCGTTGGCCTGCTGCTGGCGCTTGCGTTGCCCGCCACGGGCCACGCAACCGGTTCACCCGATTCGTCCCCCGGATCGGCCGCCTCGAGCGGGCGCCGCGTGCTGCTGGTGACACCCGAGCCCGACGGCGACATCGCGCCCGCCGTGGTCACGCGCTTGCGCGGCGAGCTGCGGGCGGCGCGATTCGAGATGGACGTCGCCACCATCGCGGCCGACGCTCCCCGGCGCGCCACCGTCGAGGACATGGCGGCGCGCGAGGGGACGGCCGCGGCGCTGGGGATCTTCTTTGGCGGCGGCCGCGTCGAGATGTGGGCCACGGACGCCAGCGCGGGCCGCACGTTGATGGAGAATCTACGCCTGGACGCCGGAACGCCCGATCGGCGCGCCGCGATCGTCGCGGTCAAGGCAGTGGACCTTCTGAAGGCGACGCTGGCCGAGATCTGGACCGCGCCATCGACCCCGGCGGTCGCCGAGCCCCCGCCGGAGGCGCTGGAACCGGTCGTGACGACGCCGGTCCTGCCGCCGCCTCCGGTCGTGATCGAGCACCCGGACGAGGACGCGGCCGCGCGGCGAGCCGACCGCTTTTCGCTGACCATGGGCGCCGGCTGGCTACAAGCCGACGGCATGAGCGGTTGGGCGCCCATGATCGCGCTCTCGACGGCGCTGGGCGGTGGCGGGCTGGCCGCGCGCCTGACGGCGTCGGCCCTCGGGTCGAGCACTGGCGTGACCCAGATCGATGGTTCGGCTCGACTGAGCCAGCAACTGGCGCTGGCCGAGCTGATGTTCTGGTCGCCCGTCTGGCATCGCCTGCGCGCGGCGCTGGCCCTGGGCATCGGCGAGCACCACCTGTCGATCGACGGCACGGGCGCGCCCGGCTTTTCCGGGGTCAACAGCAGCGCCTGGTCGACCGCCACCAGCGGCGGCATCAGCGTGTCGTGGAACCTTCCCGCACAGCTGTTGCTGGCGCTGGACGCGCGCGCGGTGGAGAATTGGACCGCGACCTCGGTCCAGATTCACGGCACGGAGGTCGCACGAATCGGCCGTCCGATTGTGTGGATCGCGCTTGCCGCGGGAGTGAGATTCCGATGACGCCCACCCACCAAAAGCGAGGCCGGCTGGTGCCGCGCACGGCGCACTGCGCGCGGCTTGTGCCGGCGCTGGTGGGCTTGAGCATGGCGGCCGGCGGTTGTAGCCGCGTGATCGACGCCGTCCAGGTCCAATCGCAAGACTGCAGGACGCGCCCGAGCGATCCTGACTGCGCGCCCACGCCGTGGCCGATCCCGGGCCACAGCGCGAACTCCGATCCGTGGATCGTCTCGCACCACGATGTGATCACGCAGATGTCGCCGCGCGTGCTGGTGCTGAACTTCTCCAACAACGCGACCTCCGACGCCGCCCTCCAGACGGCCGAGCGCCAGGTTGCCGCGATCGCCGAGGGCTCGCGCTACCACGGCTACTCCGACCCCAAGGCGCCAGTGTTCCTGAGCTATCAGATCGTCAGGGTCGTCGACCTGACCGATCATGGTTCGCCGCCTCCTGGCTGGACCTTTCCGTCGAGCTCGCTGCTGCCGGTCACGCCGAGCGGCAGCTTCGATCCGATGGCGCTGTTCACGTCGCCGCAGCTCAGCAAAGCCTATGGCTTTACCGATCCAACTACGCCGAGTCGGTCGCTCACGATGTGCGAGCTGTTCGAGCAGGGCGTGATCAACGAGGTCTGGGTCGAGGAGGGTGAGTCGGGCACCCGTCGCCTGCCCCTGAACCTGGAACGCAAGCAACTCTACGATGCCAACAATGTTGCGGTGCTGGACACCTTCAAACCCTGCGTGGGCGGCGACACCGACTGTCTTCAAGATTTGATCTGCGGCGTCACCGTGCGCATGGCGCACCTGGATCCGGCGCGCGGCCCGGGCTGCGACCTCGAAGTGCGCGGCTGGGGCATCGAGGGTATGTGGGACGCGCTGCCCGCGTTCGCGCCGACCGCAGCGACGTTCCTGAACCGCGACTTCGAGACCCGCTACAAGGTCCAATTCGACGGCTGGGAGAACCTGTGTGACTCGACGGGCGTCACGACGTGCGTCTCGTATCCGACACCCACGACCGCGACCGGCAGCTATCCCAACGGCACCCCATGGACGATCAATCCGTTCATTCCGGCTTGCGGGAGCACCGACTTTCCGCCCAACGCGCGGACGCGCTGGGACTGGACCAACAACACGAATCAGGTCGAGTCGCGCTGCGAGCACTTCGGCCTCGGCGACGGACCCAACGGCGCCGACACGCTGGAGCTTTACACCTCCGACAAGATCGCGACGGCCGACCAGGCTTTCCCCGACTGCGGCGGAGGCTGGCAGATCTACTGGCGTCAGAGCCTGCCCGGCCTGAACAACCAGGCCAAGACACCAGACGGCGCGCCCATGCGCAACTGGTGGCCGCTGCTGTTCTACTGAGTCGAGCGACCCGCCGCATCCGGAGCCGTTCTTCGGCGGCGCGGGATGATTATTTTTCACAAGTGACGAGGGTCGACCTGTCCGATGAAGAAGCGCTCGAGCTCCGCACGGCTCTGGACGTTTATCTGCACGAGCTGCGCGCCGAACTGACGGGAACGGAGGCCCGCGAATACCGGGCCGACCTGCGCAAACGGCTCGACCGATTGGAAGGGATCGCCGCTCGGCTGAATGCCGTGGCACCGAGCCCCGTCCAGCGCTGATGGGGCGGCCGGCGCCGGGCCCACGACGCATGCCTGGCGTCACGGCGCGGCTTCGTGGCAACGTGAGGCGTGCTCTTTGGCGCCGCCATCTCGCTCCTGGCGTTGCTCGCGACCGGAGCTGGCGCGGCGTCGCCGGCGACCGGCGCGGCGCGCGTGCCGATGATGCGCGTCGACTTCGACGCGCCGGCCGGCTGCTCCAGCGCCGACGCTTTCCGGCGCGGCGTCGCTCTGCGACTCGAGCGGACGGCGGCGACCGACGCAGCGCCGCCGGTTCGCATCCAGGTCCACCTCACGCGCAACGGAGATCGCGTCGTGGGCGAGCTGCGCCTCAGCCGCGAGCAGGCGCCGCCCGACACGCGCGCCGTCGAGGGCGCGAGCTGCGACGAGGTCGTCGATGTTCTGGCGCTGACCGCGGCGCTGGCGCTGCAGCCGGCGTCGCGCGCCCCACCCCGCGCCGGCAGCCCACGCGCAGGAGCCGTGCCCGCCGCTGGCCCCCGCCCGGCGACGGCACCGCCGCGCTCCGCACGCGAGCCTCCGGTGGTGGCCAGCGCCGCGCCGCCGGATTCCGGGGCGCCGCCCGCCGACAGCGCCGCGCCAGCACCACCGCCTCCCCCCGCTCCGCCGCCTCCACCTCCGGATCCTATCGTCCTTGCGCCTCCGATCGTGACGCGCGCCCCGGGTCCAGCGAGCCCAGCGACCGGAACCCACCTGGAGATCGGCGCCAGCGCCGCCTTCGCGCGCTTGCTTTCGTCGAGCGCGGGTTCGGGCCCCGGCCCCGGCCCCAACCTGGGCGGCGGCGTGATGCTCGGGGTCACCCATCTCCGCGAGGACCGCATCGCGCGATCCCTGCGCCTCGGGTGGCTCTACCTGCCGAATGACTTCCTGCTGGCCGGCGGCGACGTCGTCGATCACTGGTCCGCGTTCACGCTGACCGCCTGTCCGGGCTGGGGGTTGCGCGCGGGTCCGCTCGACGCCCAGCTCTGCGCGCGCGGCATCGGCGGCTGGATCACGGCCACCGATCGCGCGGTGACCAACCGGCGCTCAGCGTCACGATCCTGGTTCAGCGCTGGCGCGCTGCTGCGCGGCGCCGCCGCGCTGGGGGCCGGGTTTGCCCTGGAGCTGGAAGCCGGGGTCGACGCACCGCTCGTCGACCACCAGTTCATCATCACGACGCCGCTGCGCACGGTGGCCGACACACCGCCGCTGTCGGTCTTGGTCGGATTCGGTCTTTCCCGTAGACTGTGAGCGCGCGGCGGTGCGTGATCAATCGTCGCGGCGCTGGGAATTTCCCGATAGGCCTTATGGGCACCTTTTCAGCATATCGAACGATGCAGCTGCAGCCCGCCGGCGCAGGCCCGGTCGACGCGCGAGCTGGCGAAGCCGACGCGTTGCCGCGTCCGACCGCCAGCGCCGACCGCGAGCGCGACGCGCGCCTGCGCGGCATCGTCGAGGGCCACATCGACTTCGTCGCGCGCGTGCTGCGCAACGCCGGTTCGCCGTCGGCCGAGATCGACGACGACGTGCAGCGCACGTTCATCATCGCCGCGCGCAAGCTGGATGACGTCCGCCCCGGCGCGGAGAAGAGCTTCATCCTTCGCGTCGCGCTCAACGTGGCCGCGCACGCGCGCCGCACGCTGGCCCGCCGCCGCGAGGTCACCGTGGAGCCGACGCTGGAGATGGCCGACGCCGCCGCGTCGCCCGAGCAGATCGTCGATCGTAACCAGGCGCGCCGGATGCTCGACCGGATCCTCCAGAAGATGCACGCCGACCTGCGTACGGTCTTCGTGCTCTTCGAGGTCGAGGAGATGAGCATGATCGAGATCGCGGCGGCGCTGGGGATTCCGCAGGGAACCGTCGCGTCCCGCCTGCGGCGCGCGCGCGCCGAGTTCCGCGCGCGCCTCGACGCGATCCGTGCCCCCTCCGAAAGCGAGAAGCAACGATGAGCGACCCGGTTCGCCTGTTCGACGGCAGCGACAGCGCGCTCGAGCGGCAGCTGCTGGGTGTCGCACGCTCGGAGAGGAGCTCGCGCGAGGCACGCGCCAAGACGCTGGCGGCGCTGGGCATCACCAGCTCGGCGGCCCTGTCGGCGGCCGCGGTCGGCGCGATGGCGACGCGGGCTTCGATCGCCGTCGGGAAGACCGCCTGGGCCAAGCTCCTGCTGAGCCTGTCGGCGCTGGGCGCGGTGGCTATCGCGCCTCCGGTCTATCGCGCCTGGCAGCGCCATCACGCGGCGGTCGACGCGCATGCGACGGTCGGGCGAGCCGCGCAGGCGATTGCGGCACCGCCAGCGCCAACCGAGATGGCGGCCGTGGCGGCGGGCGCGGGTATCGACAGGGACCGGCCCGCGCTCGACGGAACCGCGCCGGTCCCGGCCGCGACGCTGGCGCGCGAGCTGGCCGCCCTCGACGTCGCACGCACGGCGGCCGCCCACCACGACCCCCGGCGGGCGATCGCGCTCCTCGACGCCTACGCGCGCGCCTATCCCGGCGGTAGCCTCAGGCCGGAGGCCGAGATCTTGCGCATCGACGCTCTCGCCCAGGGTGGTCACGCGGCGGCGGCGCGCTACCGCGCCGAGGCGTTCGTTCGCCGCCACCCGGGCAGCGTCCTCGCGGCGCGCGCGCGCCAGTACCTCGCCGACTGAGCGCGCGATGCGCCGGCGCGGTACCACCCGAACCCGCGACGCCGGCACGCGTGTGGACCGCGCGCGCGCGGGCGCCGCGTGCGCGCTGGCGCTCGGCCTGCTCGCCTCGTGTGGCACCACCGTCGATCCGATCGGGTACAACGGCGGCTCGGGCCTGCCGCTGGGGCCGCTGACCGGTCCGTCGACGTATCCCAACGCATTTCGCGATTGGCTGGGCCACACCGACGCCGAGATCGCGGCGAAGCTCGACCTCGGCTTCACGCAGCTCTTCCACGGTCCGAGCACGGAAACGATCTACGTCCCGGTCGGCACCGACCGCGCGTACATCCAGGACGTCTTTCACGGCAGCCAGGTGCGCACCGAAGGGATCGGGTACGGCATGCTGATCGCCGTCGAGCTCGACAAGCGCGACGAATTCGACCGCCTGTGGACTTACGCCAAGTCGATGTTGCGGGTCGCGAGCGGAGCGAACCTGGGCTACTTCAACTCGTTTTGCGACAACGAGGTGGGCACCTTCGCTTGCCTGGATCCGTTCGGGCTGCAGCAGATGACCATGGCGCTGATCCTGGCCAACGATCGGTACGGGAACGCGCCAGACGCCGGCGCGGCCGATGCGGGCATGCCCGACGCGAGCACGCCCGGCACCATCGACTACGCCGCCGACGCGCGCGAGCTGCTGACGCTGATGCGCCACAAGCAAGACCAGAACGGCGGTGTCGTCGCCGGCGTCACCGACACGTTCGACGCGTCGTCGGCCCTGGTGCTCGATGTCCCCAACGTCACGGCCGCGGGGATCGGACGGCCGTCGATCGAGATGCCGGCCTACTACGATCTGTGGGCGCAGGCGACCGGCGATCCCTTCTGGACCGCGGCGGCGAAGGCGGCGCGCAGCTACTGGCAGCGCGCCGCCAACCCGACGACCGGGCTCACGCCGGTCCGCGCGACGTTCGCGGCGGTGCCGGTCACCGGGTCGGAGGTGTTCCAGTCGGAGGCCTATCGCGCCGAGCTCGGCATGGTGCTGGATCAGATCTGGTCGGGCGGCAACACCTGGAACCCGGGCGAGTGCGACCACTTGATCAGCTTCTTCTCCGCGCAGGGCATCGACACCTACGGCATGTCGTATTCGCTCGACGGGATGACCGTGCTGAACCCGAACCACGACCCCACGCTGGTCGCCGCCAACGGCACCGCGGCGTTGATTGCCAGCGTTTCGCAACGCACGGCCTTCGTCCAGAGGGTCTGGGACATGGACGTTCCGAACGGCGTCACTCGCTACTTCGCGGGAGTGATCTATCTTCACGCGCTGCTGGCGTTGAGCGGCCAGCTGCGCGTCTACTGATCGCGCGGGCGGCGACCGCGCCTTTCGGTGTAGATTCGGATGCGGTGAAAGCCGGAGATCGTATCGCGCACAGGCTCGGTCGGACGCTGGCGCTTGCCGTCGTTGGCGTCGTCCTCTTTGGTCCGATCTTTGGTCCGATCTTTGGTCCGTTTTTGGGCCCGTTCGCGGCGCGGGCCGCCGAAGCGCCGGTCGCGCGCGTCTGGCTGAGCCCGCAGCCGACCGGTGAGACCCTGCGCGCCGTCTGGGGCACCGAAAAGGCGCTGTGGGCGGTCGGCGACGCCGGCGCCGTCCTGAAGTCGGCCGACCACGGCGGTTTCTGGTTGTCGGTCGACAGCGGCACCACCCAGAACCTCAAGGCGATCTGGGGCTCGAGCGAAGGCGACCTCTGGATCGTGGGCGACGGCGAGACGATCCTGCGCTCGACCGACGATGGTGTCGGGTGGCACCGGCTGAGCCCGCCCGCCGGCGGGGATCTGGCGTCGGTCTGGGGCAGCGATCCGCACGACGTCTACTTCGCGGGCAGCAACGGGCAGCTCCTGCACACCGACGACCACGGGCGATCGTTCACGACGATCCGCCCGCTCGGCGACACCGACGAACAGCTGACCGCGATCTGGGGCAGCGGCACCGACGAGATCTGCGTCAGCGGCGACCGCGGCTCGATCGTGTCGACCAACGACCGCGGCCAGACCTGGACCGCCGTGCGCCAGCAGACGATGCGCCCGCTGCCCTCGGGGCCCGCGCCCAAGACCGCGGCGGCGCCCGCGCCCAAAACCGCGGCCGCGCCGCTGACCGGCAGCAGCGCGCTGTCGATCACCGGCACGCGCCGCGGCGACTGGCTGGCGGTGGTCACGTCGTGGACCGCCACGCGCAAGGGCAACACCGGCTCTGTCGGCGTGGAGCACACGGCCGACGGCGGCAAGAGCTGGAAGGAGCCGCACGTCGAGCCGACGCCTGCGCCCTGGCCAGGCTTCCACGCCTTTCACCCCGCCGACGATCACACCGTCTACGGCGTCGCGACGTTCGAGCAGTGGGACCGCCCCGTCGAGGAGCGGCAGCGCGTGGGCCTCATCGTGTCGCGCGACGGCGGTGCGACCTTCGAACGCCGGTCGTTCCTGCCTCGGGGAGGCGGCGTCAATGCGCTCTGGCGCGATAGCACAGGACCGCTGGTCGCGGTCGGCCCGCTGGGGCTGATCTTGCGATCGCGCGACGACGGGCGCACCTGGGAGGAGTCGTCGACCCATCCCTTCGGCACGGCGACCCTGCGCGCGTCGTGGAGCGACGGCGCGGGCCAGGTCTGGCTCGTCGGTGACGACTGCACGGTGCTGCACTCGTCGGACGGCGGGTCGCGCTTCGAACAGCAGCGCCCCTGCCCTGCCGGCGCCGGCACCGAGATGCAGTCGGTCTGGGCCAGCAGCGCCGACGACGTCTACATTGCCGGCTCGTTCGTGTCGCGCACCGTCGATCGCGGCCAGCACTGGGCCGTGATCTCGCCGCCCGCGCCGGTGGCGGCGCCCTGGCACGTCTGGGGCAGCGAGCCCGACGACATCTACGCCGCGGGCTACGGCGTCTGGCGCTCGACCAACAGCGCGCAGAGCTGGCGCATGGTCGATGGCTCGCGCTCGCGCGCGCCCGGCGATTGGTTCAGCGGCGTGTTCGGCATCGTCAACGAGCGCTTCGCATTCAGCGAGACCGGGCGGCTGGAACGCGGCTCGAAGACCGGCGCCAGCTGGCAGGGCCTGACGCCTCCAGCGGCCGGCTGGCACGCCGGCGTGTTCTGGGCCGACGGCGCGGCGGCGCTGTGGGCGCTGGGCCCGAGCCACGGGCTCTATCGTTCGACCGACGCCGGCAAGACCTTTCAGGCGATCGCGACGCCGCTCGGAAAGAGCACCACGTTCATCGCCATGCGCCGGCGCGAGGAGCAGCTCTATTTGTTAGCCGACGACCCGTCGCTGTCGGCGCCCGGGCCGTCGACGCAGGTGACGTTGCTGGTGTCCAGCGACGAGGGGCTCAACTGGTCGACCTACGCGACGGTGCCCTGGGGTGGCGTCGCGCTCGGCACCGTCGAGAAAGATCTCCTGATCGTCGGCGCGAACGGCCTGGTCGTGCGGCTGCGGTAAGCGCCGCGGGGAGCCGCTCACGGCGCGGGCGCGTCGTCGTGGATCGGCGCGGTTGTCGTCGGAAGCGCTCCTGCCGTCGCCGGCGTCGCCGGTCCGGGCTCCGGCGCGATCAGGCTGGAACAGGCGTCGGGCAATACCGGGCCGGGCGCGGCGTCGTCGGTCTGCTTCTTCTTGACCTCGGTGTTCTGCGCGTCGGGGCTGAACCACCAGGCCAGCGT
>CAZNCQ010000130.1:1547-19266 GCA_964571275.1 uncultured Myxococcales bacterium | reverse complement strand
CTCGCCGTAGCGCGACAGCTCGAAGCGCGGGTCGATGCCGTCGCGCACGACGTCCGCGAGATCGTCGATGAACAGGCTGGCCAGGTGGCGCGCGCGATCGGTGGTGCCGAGCTCACCGAACGCCCAGTCCAGCCGTTCGTCGTCGGGCTCGTCGAGCGCGCCGAAGCGCGGGCCCTCGGGCAGCAGCGCGCGCCCGACGATGCGCAGGGCCAGGCTGGGATCGCGCCCCTGCAGGAACCGCAACACCGGCTCGACCAGCGCGATGAGCTCGTCGGCACGCGCCAGGAAGTGCCTGGTCGACGCGGTCCGCTCCGCCGGAGTGCGGCGGCGCCCGCCACCCGCAAGCGCGAGCCGCTCGCGCACGGCGGTGAGGCCGTCACGCGAGAACAGCCGCAGAAACAGCTCGATCGACAGATCCGCCTGCGCGACCTCGACCCCCTCGCCGGCGTGCGCGCGCACGCAGCCGGTCAGATACGCCGTCGCGGGGTACGGCGTATTGAGCTGCGTCATCGGCGGCGTCACCAGGAGGATCCGCATGGCGCTCAGCATACTCGGAACCCCGGGCGGGTTCCGAACCTCCCGCGATCACACCGTCAAGCGCGACGGCTCAGGGAGTCAGCACGGACTTCGGCTCCGCGGCGGCCTTGCGCTCGAGCACGCTGCCTTTGTACGCCACGGCGCGCGCGCGCATGATCGCGCCCAGCGGGCGGTGCTCCTCGATGGCGTGCCAGGGGTCGAACGAAAATTGCTCGACCATCCCGGTGATCTCGCGGCCGCGCGGCGACTCCGGGTCCTGCCGCGGCAGCGTCAGCTTGCCGAGCTCGACCCACGGTCCAGCCCAGACCACCGAAGTGTCCTCGATGGGCGTGGTCACGTCGTCCTGGAACAGCTGCGCGCGCAGGGCCCAGGTCAGCGGCCCCGCCTTGAGCCGCGCGGTCAGATCGGCGCGCAGCGCGTCGGCGCCGCTGGTCGGCGACGCCGGCGGGTTGCCGACCGGGAACAGCGCGAGCTTGGCGGCGCGGCCGGCGCCGAACGAGATCGGCGCCGAGGTGTGGAACGCGTGGGTCGCGAACGACGTCACCTTGGGCGCCTTCAACGTCTGGCCGAGAATCTGAAAGGTGCGGCGCAGGCCGAAGCCAGCGACCAGCCGCGGCAGCAGCTTGAGCGGCCCGTCCTTGGCGGCGCGCACGAACGTCATGAACTCGTCGGCGTTGCGGAACGCGATCGCCGGCTGGTCGATGAACAGGAAGTCCTGGGTCACCTCTTGCTCGAGCCCGGCGATGATCTTCTTGCCGGGAACGCCGACCAGCTTCAGCGCGAACCCGCGCACGTCGGGCGCCTTGTCGGGCTGACGCGCGCTGCTGCCGTTCGAGAAACGGGCGTAGAGCGGCCAGCGCTGGCCGTTGCTGGCGAAGACGCCCGCGCGTCCGGCGTCGGACGTCTCGACCAGCAGCTCGCCGACGGCGCCGGTGTGCGCTTTCAGGTGCAGCGCGCGTGCCGCCGCGCCGCCCTTTTTCAGGCGCGCGCGCTGGATGTCGACGATCTCCGAAGAGAATCGTTCGAAGCGCGCGGTCTCGTCGGGAGCGATCGTCTCGTGAAAGCTCATGCGGCGGACGGTAGCACCTTGCACTAGCGACGCATATGGGCCTGAAAGGCGCGCAGCCGCGCGTTTCCGCCGCTGCCCGAGAGCTCGCGGTACAGGAGGCCGCGGAAGATCATCGCGTAGTGCACGCCGAACAGCGCCAGCGGCAGCCCCCACAGCGGCAGCCCCGCGAACAACCCGAGCACGCCGATCGGCGACGAGAACGTGTTACCGAACGCGAGCAGCACCTCGGCGGGACGCTGGAAGTGCAAGCCACCCCCGGCCGCCAGGATCAGCGCCGCAAACACGATGTTGGGCAACAACCAGACCACCGGGTTGGCCAGCATGAACCGCGCCGACGCCAGCAGCAGCGCGAACGAGCGCGTGTTGCCCTGGTACAGGAGCTCGGGGACAGCGTTGAAGAAGAACGCCATGGCGATCCCGAAGATCGCCGACAGCGCGGAGGGGTTCACCTGAGGCGCCCCCTGAGCAACGGTGCCGACGACGGCACGCACGGCGTAGCCGATGATCCAGAACGCGAACATCACGCTGATGACGTCCCAGAAGCGGGCGAGGAAGGTGCTCTTGAACTCGTGCCAGCGCACGCGGATCGCCGCGCCGGCGACGGCCTGCGAGATGAGCTCGAGGTAGCTCGACCAGCACGCTGCCGCGACCAGGCCCACCACGAAGCCGCCGACGATACCCAACGACTGCGTCACCAGGCCGACCGGGTAGAGAATGAGCGCGTAAACGATCAGCGACAGCGCGGCGGGCCAGGCACGGACCGCGTTGCGCGCCGCCATCTTGCCGACCTTCGCGTACAAGTACAGCATCAGGGGCGAATGTTACCCGACGCAGGGTCGGCGCGCTGTTCCGAGCTTCGGGACGGCGCGAATGTCGCCATCGCCTCGGACTTGCCGCGGATGCCCATCGGCTCGAACGGGCGGAACGTGTATCCGGCGCTGGCGCGCGCCCGGGTGGCCGCCGACACCAGCACCGGCACGCCGGCCGCCTTGGTCAGCCCCTCGATGCGCGCGGCGACGTTGACGGTGTCGCCGATCGCCGTGTACTCGAGGCGGCGCGTCGGCGATCCGATGTCGCCGACGACGGCGTAGCCGGTGTGCAACCCGATCCCGATCTTCAACGGCGAGGCGCCGCGCGCGGCGCGCTCGACGTTCAGCTCCGACAGCTCGTCGAGCATCGCCAGCGCGCATTCGATGGCGTGGCTGGCGTGGTCGGCGTCGGGCAGCGGCGCGCCGAAGTACGCCATGATGCCGTCACCGATGAACTTGTCGAGCGTCCCGCCGTGCTGGAAGACCTTCTCGACCATGCGGCCCAGGTACTCGTTGAGCATGCGCACGACCTCCGGCGGCGACAGCGCTGACGACATGGTCGTGAAGTCGCGGATGTCCGAGAACAGCACGGTGAGCTCCTGGACGTCGGGCCCGCCGGCCTCGGTCCCCTGGTTTTGCAGGCGCTCGGCGACCGACGGCGAGAAGTAGCGCCCGAGCCGCGCGCGCTTGCGCTGCTCGTCGGCGATGTTGCCGACCAGCGCGCGGATCCGCGCGATCAGGTGGCCGGCGGCCGCCGATGCGCACCCGAGCACGACCGCCGACGCAACCCACGCGGAAAAGCCGATGCCGGCGCGCCACTGCAGCAACACCTCGGCGAGGGTGGCGATGCCCGCCACGATCACCACCTGGCGGATGCTGAGCGAGAGCGCGCCCAGCAGCACCAGCAGCACGAACAGCCCGAGCGTGAACCCGGCCACACCGCCGGGCGACGGCGACACCGGCAGCGACGTCCACTGCAACCACAAGACCATCGGTACGTCGATGATCGCGACGCCGACGCCCGCCCACTCCGCCGCGCGCGCGGTCAAGCGCACGGCGATCTGCAGGCAGAGCGCGCAGGAGAAATAGACCGACAGGATCGGAACCATCACGCGCCAGTCGGCCTGGCCGGCCGCGTAAGTCATGCTCAGACCCAGCGCGAGACCGGCGCCGACGCCGATCAAGCGGACCTTGGCCAGCACGCGCGCCGTCCGCTCGCGCTGAGCGGAGAACGCGCCTCGCACCAGCGAGGTGATGTCGGCATCGGGCAGCCCCATGGACCCCCGCATTTTACCCCGAGCCGCGTTTCTGCGCGCGGGCCCGCCCGACGGCGGCGCGTCAGGGCGCGGACGGCTCCGCGATGCGCGGCGCCGCGCGCCGCCCGCCGACGAAATGATCGATGAGCCACGCGATGCCGACGCCGGTCGCGGTTCCGATCAAGTCCCAGGTAAAGTCGCGCCAGGAAGCGTCCCCTCCGTCGTAGCGATCCGAGATCTCCTTGCCGGCGCCCGCGGCGATCGCCAGGCCGGCGCCGGCCGCCACCCGCCAGCGGCGGTCGCCGGTGAGCGGGACCGCGATCGCGTAGCCACCACCGGCGATCGCCGCGCTCAACGAGAAGTGCAGCGCCTTGTCGCGTCCAAACCAGGGATCGTCGTCGGCGCGCGCGGCCCGCGCCGCGCCGAAGAGCTGCGCCGCGATCACCATCGTCAGCATCCAGCGCGGCGCCACCCGCCGCGCTCTCGCTCTCGGTTGCCAACGATGGTGCCAATGACAGCTCCAACTGCAGCCGCAACTACTGTCCATGAATCAGTAATGCCCCACGCAACGTCATGTGTGCAATTTCTTCGCAGGATTCACGCGCTTCGGGTCCGGAACGGATTGATCCGTTTCACCGATCGTGCACGATGTCGTCGCCGCGGGAGGTGTCGAATATGTCGGGCGTGACCACCTATGGGGGGACGGATTTGGCTGATGGTGAGAGAGGGCCCGAACAGCGGAGCGCCGGCTCCTCGATCGCGATCGATGCACGCTCGCAGCAGATCCTCGCTGACACGGGCATGCTGCTGGCCAGCGCGCTCGACGTCCACGCGACCGTGCGACGCGTGGGCGACCTGACGGTTCCGGCCCTGGCGGATCTGTGCTTGATGCACCTCTACACCGCGGGCGACGACGGCGGCGAGATCCGGCGCGTCCTGCAGGTCGCGCACCCCGACGCCGGCACGACCGACTGGGCGCCGCCGGTCAAGATCGGTCGGCTGGCGAGCGACAACCCGATCGCGATCACGCTCGGCACGCAGAAGCCGGTGCGCGTGTCCGGGATCGACGATCGCGATCTGGTGGAGATCGTCGCTGACGCCGAGCACCTGCCCAAGCTCCGCAGTATCCGCCCGCGCGGGCTGCTCTGCCTGCCGCTCGTCGGACGCGAGCGCCTGCTCGGCGTGTTGACGCTGGTGTCGTCGGTGGGCGTCGGCGTGGGAGACGCTGCGGACACCGCCCTCGCCGAACAGGTCGCCCAGCGCGTGGCCTGGGCGCTCGACAGCGCGCTCACGCACGAGGCCAGCGAGCACGCGCGGCGCGGGAGCGACGAGGCGCGCGCGGCGGTGGAGGCGGCCAACCAGATGCGCGACACCTTCCTGGCCAGCCTGTCGCACGAGCTGCGCACGCCGATGGCGGCGCTGCTGCTGTGGGTCGACATCCTGCGCACCGCCAAGGAAGCGCCGATGCGGGCGCGCGCGCTCAACGCGATCCACGTGAGCGCGATGTCGCAGTCCAAGCTCATCGAGGATCTGCTCGACATCTCGCGCTGCTTGAGCGGCAAGCTGCTCATGGAGAGTCGGATCGTCGCGGCGAGCAGCCTGATCGAAAGCGCGCTCGAAGCCGCGCTCCCGTCGGCGCGCGCCAAGGGCGTGCGCCTCGAGTGCCAGTGCCAGCCGGCGATCGGGTGCGTGACCGGCGATGCCTCGCGACTGCTCCAGGTGCTGGGAAATCTGCTGTCCAACGCGATCAAGTTCACCGATCGCGGCGGCCTCGTGACCGTGCGCGCGGCCAGCAACGGCGCGCAGGTCGAGATCGCCGTCGCCGACACCGGCTGCGGCATCGCAGCCGACTTCCTGCCGCAGGTCTTCCTGCCGTTCCGGCAGGGCGGCGGCCAGGTGCCGCGGGCCCAGGTGGGGCTCGGCCTGGGTCTGGCGATCGTGCGCCAGCTCGTCGAGATGCACGACGGGACGGTCCGCGCCGAGAGCCCCGGGATCGGGCGCGGCTCGACGTTCGTCATCGCGCTGCCGCAGGTCGCCGCGCGGTCGGTGGTCGATGTGTCGCGCGGCGAGGCGCTGAGCCGGCGGTCGTTACCGCGCGATGTGCGCTCGGTGCGCGGGCTGCGGATCTTGATCCTGGACGACGAGCCCGCGGTGCTGGAGGCGCTGGGGCTGATCCTGCGCGGCGAAGGCTGCGAGGTCGTGAAGTGCCGGTCGGTGCCGCGCGCGCTGGCGGCGCTGCGCCGCGGTCGCTGGGACGCGGTGGTCAGCGACATCGCCATGCCTGGCGCCGACGGCTATAGTTTCATGCGGCGTCTCCGCGACCAGGACCCGGTCGGCGGCCGGCATTTACCGGCGATCGCGCTCACCGCCCACGCCCGACCGCAGGACGAGGTGCGCGCGATCGAGGCCGGCTTCGACGTGCACCTGTCGAAACCGGTCGAGGCCGACGATCTCGTCGAGACCATCGCCGAGATCGTCGAGCGCCAGGCGACCGCCTGGCCGGCCAGTGGCCCGGCCGCGGCCGAGGGACGGCTCGCGCACGGCGCGGGAGCGGCGGCGGATCGCCAGGAGAAGCACCGCCGTCGCTAACGGCGCCGCGGTCGGCGTCGGTGACGGCGACGGCGATGGTGCTGCGCGTCCGGCCGAATCGCAGTGACATCCGGCTCCGTTCGCCGGCCCGGCGCCGGCATCGGCCGGGTGATTCGCGGCGCCCGCGTCCTGGTTTCCTGCGCCGCCGTCGGTGATCGGGCTCGCGGCGTCGGCCCCGGCGTCCCCGGTGGGCGCGCCACCGTCGGTGGCACGCGGTGCCGGCACGGCGTCGCACATGTCCGACGACCACTGGCCGAGCCCGGCGCGCAGCTGGCAGTCGTCCTGACACAGCGTCTTCACGCAGGGGGCAATGGCCTGGATCGCGTCGAAGCTCAGCAAAGGCTGCCAGCTCGTCCCCTGGTCTTCCGACACGAACGCGCCCTCGGTCTCGACCAGCGTGTCCGACGCGCCGTAGATCAGGTTCCCGCGCGCCGTCATGCCGAGGAGCGTGGGCGGCACCGGCAGCGTCGCGAACGTCGCCGCGCCGTCGGTCGATCGATACATCACCGGACCGAGGCCGATCTTGCCGGTGACCAGCATCGCGCCCGACGGCGTGCGCACGAACGCCGTCATCACGCCGCCCGGAAGCATCAGCGGCGACGCCGCGGTCACGCCGCCGTCGTCGGTGATCGCCAGTCGCTCGCCGCCGGCGTCGGCGACGCGCAGGTACACGCGCGCGGCGTTCTCGGGATCGATCGCGACCAGGCGGACGCTGCGCACGCCGGCGCCCAGCGCCGCGGTCAGGTCGCGCAGCTGCCAGGTCGCGCCGCCGTCGGCCGACTTGCCGAGCTTGGGCGTGCTGGCCGCGCCGCTGATCAGCGTCAGGTAGATCGTCGCCGGGGCCGCGCGCGCGATCTCGACGCCGGTGACGATGTCGCCGCTCGCGGCCGTGTAGCGCACCGTCGCGAACGTCGCGCCGCCGTCGGACGATTCGTAGATCCGATAGCCGACGCCGCCGTCGGCGTCGGTCGCCATCGCGACGGCCAGCATGCGGCCCGGATCTGTCGGATCGGGGAAAGCGTCGGTGATCGCGGTACCCGCCACCGCGCCGCCCGCGATGTCCCAGCCGCAAGCGCGGTCATCGGAAAAGGCCAGCGATCCTTGCGAGCGCGTGTAGATCCGATCCAGCGGCGGCGCGCTCATCTGATATTGCGTGCCGAAGGAGCTCCTGTCCTGCTCGCAGGACCAGGTCCAGGTCTGGCCGTCGTCGATTGACGTCACCACGCCGAAGTTGGTGGCCAGCACGATGTCGTGGGGCCGATCGGCGGGCGCGATGATGCCCAGCGAATCGGGGAACGCGCCGTCCGCGCGCGCCGCGCGCGCCGGCAACAAAGCGCCGCCCACGACGAGGGCGATCGCCGTCACGGCGACGGGACGGCAGCGTCGATCGCCGCCGGCCGGACGAGTCATCGGTTTCATGTCGGGCTCACATCCGATCAAGAGACGGGCTACGGCCCGATCAGGTCACAAACGCCGCCGCGATCGACGCCGGTCTCGTCGAAGTCCATGCGGCCGTCGTCGCAGTAGTTGCCGTCGAAGCCGCGTCCGCGCGGCCAGTGCCTGGCCAGGATGTGCGCGTAGAATGCCGCGAGGTCGGGGCAAGTCGCCTCGCCGCAGCTGCTGGCGTCGGGATCAATGGTGCAATCGTCGACCGATGGGAACCAGCGCGTCGGATCCGGATCGCCCCGGCCGCAGGCCGGATAGGCGCCCCCGTAGAGATCCGACGCCAGCGAGATGTCACGCCGGCTGAGCGAAACCTGGTTCAGCCAGGTGCGCAAGAACGTGGCGGCCGAGGCGCAGCGCGACGACATCGCCAGCCAGGTGTAGGTCGTCGCGCCGAGCACGCCCTGCGCCGGCCAGTTGCTGCCCTCGCATTGCTCCATCTCGGGCGCGAGGCCCGTCGTCGGATCGCCGGCGCCGGTGATCGCGAAGGTGAAGTCGGTCTCGCGATTCACGAGCGGCAGCCCCACGGCTTCCAGCGCCGGCGGCTGCAGGAACAGGCCGGTGTCGAACAGCACGAAACCGGCGTCGATCGCGGCGATGTCGTGGACGTGGATGTCGAGATCGATGTCGCCGCCGCTCGACTGGAAGACCTGGGCGCGCAGCCCGTTCAGCAGGGCGCTCGCCGCGGCGAACGTCGCGTCGTCCAGCGTCACGCGAAAACACGCGACCTGGCTGCTGCCGCCCGGGACCGTTGCCGGGTCGCCCGGCGGCACGAAGCGCAGGCCGCTGACCGCGAAGCTCGCGCGCGGTCCCGACGCGTCGGACAGGAAGAAGCACTGCGAGGGATCGGCGCCGCCGCAGGCCGTGCCCACCGCGCAGCTCGAGACCGCGCGGATCAGGAACGCGTCGACGCGCAGGTTGGCGCTGGGCGGCGCGCCCGCGTCGATGGTCTCGAGGATCGTCGCTCTCGTGTTGCCGCACCCCGCGGCGGCGACGCCGCTCACCAGCGCTGCCAGGAAAACCACGCGCAAGCGCGCGCGCGACCGCGCCAACCATCGACCGGTCATGACCCCCACCCGACCGCGACCGTGCCGGCGAGCCAGCGGCCGGCGATCGAGACCGGCGTACCGCCGTCGACGAGCCCCTCGACGGTCCGCAGCACCTGCCCGGCCTCGAGGCCGGCGGTGATCAGCACCGCGCTCGCGCGTACGCCGACGCCGGCGTAGGCGATCGCTCCGGCCCACGTTCCGGCCAGCGTTCCGCCGCGCGTGCGGCTCGGGTCGGCGGGGGTCCCGGCCAGGCGCGCGAGCCCGACCCGCGCGCCCGCGCCGAGATCCAGCGACGCGCGCCCGCGCCGGAGCGTGAACGTCCCCCGCAACGCCGCGCTCCAGGTCGACGCGCGCACCGTGCCGACGTCGCCGCCGACGTCGGCGCGCGTCTCGGTGAGCTCGAGGTCGACGCCCGGCCGCCCCGTGGTCTCGCCCCGATCGATCCAGCGGCGCGCGAACGTCCACCCGAGCCGCAGGCCCCCGCCCCAGGCCAGGCCCATGCCCGAGAACGGACCCGCCGCCTGCGCCAGCACCAGCGCGCGTCCGGCGCCGGCGTCGTGGCCGGCGCGCCGGAGGGCGCGATCCTGCGCGGCGCGCCGCAGCTCCGCCGAGGGCGCCGCCGGCAGCGACCCGGACGCGCGCCCGGGCGGTGGGCTCATGGTCAGCTCCATCCAGCTCGTGATCACCAGTTCGGCGGCGCCCAGCGCCACCGCGCGCGCCGCGACCGCGCTCGCGCTCCCTTGCGCCGCCAGGTCCATCGTGCGGGAAAGCTGCTTGCCGGTGATCGGGTCGACCACCGTGGTCTGCACCGCCGTGCCGTCGCAGGCGATCTGGATCTGGGTGACGCGGCTCTTCTCCGCCGACGACGCGGGCACGACGCGCGCGTCCAGCTCCAGCGCCGCCAGGCGCAGCACCTCGTCATGCGGCAGCGCGGGGCAGCGATCGATGTCGAGGCTGATCTCGGGCGGCGGCGCGCCCGGGGTCGCCGCCGCGCGCGCGTTCCCGGCGGCGCACGCAATGGCGATCGCCGCGGCCAGCGGCCCGCGGCGGTTCATGGCGCCGCCTGCAGCCCCCCGAATCGCGTGACCGTGCTCAGGCGATGACCGTGCGGGTAGAGGTCGCGGTAGCGGACCGCCTGCTCGTGTGCCGCCGCGTCGTCTCCGGCAGCGTGCAGCGCCTCGACCTGGCGCGCGAGCGCGTCCTCGGCCAGCGGGCCGCTCTTCGCCAGCGCGCGCGCCCGTTCGAATGCCTCGGCAGCCGGCCGTGGCCGGCCCAGCGCCTCGAGCAACAGGCGGCCCTCGGTGAACGCCGCCATCGGCGCGTGCGGATCCCGGGGATAGCGAGCGATGATCTCGCGCAGGTGCGCCACGGCCGTCTCGGGCCGCCCCTCGGCGCGCGCGCGGTCGGCGAGCACGAACAGCGCTTCGGGGCTTGCGGCGGAGCCCGCGCGCACCGGCGCGCTCGCTGGCGGCGGCGCCCGGCGCGGCGCAACCGGCGGCGGCGGCGCCGGCGCCGCGACCACGGGCTCCGCCTCGGCGTTCGCGCGCGGCGCGATCGGCTCCGGCGCTTCGCTGGCTGGCGCTGCGCTGACTGGCGCTGCGCTGACCGGCGGTCCAAGCGCGACGCTCTCGGGCGGGAAGGTCCCCTCTTCGCCGGGGCCGAGCTCACGCGAGCCGCCCCACCACGACGCCAGGACCCGCCCGCGATCGACGGCGATGCGCGTGCGCGCGCCGTCGCGCCGCACGTGAAAACGCGTGCCGATCACCTGCACCGTGACCGGGCCCGCCTGCACGCGAAAGATCCGCGCCGGCCGGCGCGCGACGTCGAAGTGCGCGCCGCCGGTCTCGAGCTGCACCACGACCTCGTCGCTCGACTCGCGCAGCGTCTTCAAGATCGCCGCCGGCCCGTCGAGCACGATGCTCGATCCATCGGCGAGCCGCGGAAGCGGCCGATCGAGCGCAAACGCGGCGTCGGCGCGCGCGCGCGCGGCCGATCGATGCGGCCATTCGTAGATGGCGAGGCTCCCGATCGCGGCGACCGCCACGATCGACGCGAGCATCACGGCCAGAGCCAGCGGCCGGCGCGGCTCGTCGAGGCGCGCCATCATCCCCCACTTGAGCTGCTGCTGCCGGCCGGTGGTCCAGGAGGGCTCGGCGCGCCGCGCGCTCGCGAGCGTTCGTTCGACACGCTCACTCTGGGCCTCGGTGTCGCGATCGCGATCAGTCATCGCGGAGCGCCTTTCTGACCACGTGATGAGCCTCGGCGATGCGCCGCTTGGCCGTCGACGTCGAGCAGCCGCACAGGCGCGCGACGTCGTCGATGCTCTCTTGCTCGAGGTAGCGGAACACCCAGGCGATGCGCGCGTTGACGCTGACCCCTTCCAGCGCGCGGTGCACGCGCCAGAGCGCGGCGCGATCCTCGCCGCTGGCGCCGGGGCTCTCCAGCTCCGGCGCCTCGACGCGATCGCGCAGGCGCAGCAGGAAACCAATGCGACGCACGCGCAGACGGCGGCGCACCATGCGCACCGTGGTGGTCTGGAGCCAGCTCCGCAACGCTTCCGTCTGGCGGATCCGATCCAGGTGGCGATAGAGAGACATGAAGACGTCCTGGACGATGTCGTCGACCTCGTCCTCGCGGCCGAGCAGCCGGTAGGCGAGGCGCGCGACGTGCGTGGAGTGCTCGCCGAACAGGTCGGTCAGCCGCCGCCGCAGCTCGGCACCGTGCTCCCCCGAGCCCGGCGCGACGCCGGCGTCCAGGGGATTTCCGGGCACCGCCTTCACGGCAGAATCAGAGCAGAGTCGCAGCGCGACCGCAACGGTTGCCATGGCTTTCCCCTACCCAGAGACACGATCCGGGCGTCGCGGGTCATTTTCTCGCTTCGCTGAACCATTGCGGGCGCGACCGGTCTCTTTCCCGATAGCGCCCCCAAACCGCGCGGAAGGAGAGAACTGCATGTCTCATGCCTCATTGGCGAGCTCGACGCGGCAGGTTTGCCGGCACGCATGGCGGGCGGTCCTGCGATGGGGCGCCGTCGCGGCCCTGGGCGCGCTCGGCTGCACCGGCGATCCCGCGACGACGGCGGGGCCCGCGTCTGCGACGCCGAGCGGCGAGGACAACGCGGCGGGCGCGCTCACCGGCGAGCTGACCGCGGTGTCGGTCCTCAACGCCGAGGGGACGCCGAGCACCCGGTACTTCCTGACCCCGGCGGGCAGCGCGAAGCCGGTGCCGTTGATCTTCTCAGCGGATCCCAACCTGACGTCGTCGACCCAGCTGCGCGTCTGGGGTCAACCGGAAGGCGACGCCTTCCGCGTCGATCGCCAGGTGGTGTTGCCCGACGCGACCGGCGATGAACCGGGGCTGATTCGCCGCGCGTTGATCGGGCAGCCGTCGACCAACGTCACCGTCGCGTGGGTGCAAATGGATGTCAACGGTGGCGGCGTGAATCAAACCACCGCCGCCGCGCAATCATTGATCTTCGCGCAAAATGCCGGACCGTTGTTTGGCACCAAGGCCGGCGACAAGTCGGTGGCGCAGTACTACGACGAGAACTCGTACGGCATGGTGAAGCTGGTCGGGCAGGTCGAGGGTCCGATTCCGTTCGCGGGCACGGCGTGCAACAACTTCGACCCGCTGGCGATGAACGTGGTCTCGCAGGTGACCGCTCTCGGCCGCACCTATCAACATTACTATCTCTACTGGGGCAGCGAGCAGGATTGCGGCCCGGGTTGGGGCGCGCAGGGAACGTCGGCGAAGCCCGGCAAATACGTCTGGCTGAACAACGACGGAACGTTCTGCACCGCCACCGGCCAGGAGCTGGGCCACAACTTCGGACTGATGCACGCGTCGACGATGAAGTGCACCGGCGCCACCATCGCCAACGACACGTCGACCTGCACCAGCAACGAGTACGGCAATCCGATGACGGTCATGGGCGGCGGTTGCCGTCACTTGATGTCGGTCGAGAAGTGGTACAGCGGATTCTTCAAGAGCTGCAACGCGGTCAAGCTCAAGACCAGCGGCACGTTCACGCTGCTGCCGATCGAAATCCCCTGCAACGGCATCCAGGCGCTGCAGATCCCGATGCCGGCCGCGGCGCCGGTGCGCACCACGACCACGTCGCAATCGAACGGCAACGTGACCGTCGGCTTTTACTACCTGGAGCTGCGCGGCGGCCAGGGCATGGACACCGGTATGAAGACCGGCGTCTACGTGCACGCGGCGGCGGACATTCCGCCCGCGACCCAGAACGGCGTGCGGACGTTCTTGCTCGACATGAACCCGGCGACGACGGCGTGGGATCCGATGACGGTCGGCCAGACGTTCACCGATCCGGCGGGCGGCGTCAGCTTCACGCTCAATTCGGCCGACACCAACTCCGCCAGCGTCACGGTCACCATCACGGGCGGCACGGGCGACAACACCTGCGTCGACGGCACGGCGCTCCAGGGTTCGGGTCCCACGACCTGCGGCACCGGACCCGACGGCGGCGCCAGCACCGACGGCGGCGTGACCGGCGCGGGCGGCGCCACCGGAACCGGAGGGAGCGCAGGGACCGGAGGCGGCAGCGGCGCCGGGGGCCGCGGCGCGGGCGGCGCGACGGGCGCGGGCGGCACCACGACCGGCGCGGGCGGCTCCACCGGTGCGGGCGGCGCGGGCGGCACGACAGGCGCCGGCGGCACCACGACGGGCGCGGGTGGAACGACGGCGGCAGGCGGAGCGCCCGGCGGCGGCCTCACCAGCACGGTCAATGGTGGTTGCGCGTGCGACCTCGAGACTCCGGCGAGCGGATCGGCGTCGATGTCGTACGACGCGCTCCTGCTCAGCGGCGTCGCGCTGGTGTTCGCTCGGCGGCGCCGGCGACCCTGAATCATGCGATAGTCACGGGTGGGCTCGCGGCCGCAATGGGCGGCTCCGGATGAGCCACGCCATTCGCCCGACCCACGTGACCTCGAGATGATCGGAGAAACGCTCGGCAGCTACCGCATCGTCGGCCGTCTCGGCGCGGGTGGCATGGGCGAGGTCTATCTCGCCGAGCACACGCGCATCGACCGGCGCGCCGCGATCAAGGTGCTGCTGCCCGAGCTGTCGCACAACCAGGAGGTCATCGACCGCTTCTTCGCCGAGGCGCGCTCGACGTCGTCGATCCATCACCCCGGCATCGTCGAGGTCCTCGATTGCGACGTTCATCCCAGCGGCCGCGCTTACATCGTGATGGAGCTGCTCGAAGGAGACAGCCTGCAGGCGCGGCTCACGCGCGAGCCCGGCTTCGGACGCAACGTCGATCGCACGCTGGCGCTGAGCGGCGAGGTCGCCGACGCCATCGCGGCCGCGCACGCCAAGGGGATCGTCCACCGCGATCTCAAGCCGGACAACGTCTTCCTGGTGAGCGCGCCGCGCGCCGCCCACGGCTTCGCGGTCAAGATCCTCGACTTCGGCATCGCCAAGCTGATCGGCGACGGCGACGGCAACCGCGGCGGCTCGATGCGCACGCGCACCGGCAGCCTGCTCGGCACGCCGGCGTACATGTCACCCGAGCAGTGCCGTGGCGCCAGCCGCGTCGACCACCGCACGGACATCTATTCGTTCGGCTGCATCGCGTACGAGATGCTCGCGGGACAGCGGCCGTTCACTTACGAAGGCTTCGGCGAGCTCATCTCGGCGCACATGACCGAGACGCCGAAGACGCTGGCGCAGCTTGGCATCAAGGTCGCGCCGGCGATCGAGGAGTGGATGGCCCGGCTGCTCGCCAAGTCGCCGAGCGATCGGTTCGCGTCGATGAACGAGGTCGCGGCCGCGATCGAGGCGCTGCGCAAGGGTGCGCCGCTCGCACCGCTCGCGGCGCGCACACCCGGCTCGGCGACCGGAACGGCGGTGCTGCCCGCGCAGGGCGGACCCGCGCACCCGGGACCGACGCCGTCGGCGAGCCCCACCGCGGTGTTGCCGGCCGTGCCGCGCGCGAGCGCGACCACCACGCTGTCGGAGAACGCGGCCGAGCGCCTGGGACGCACCGAGCCGCGGCGATCCGCCGCGCGCTGGCCCCGGACGGCGATCGCGGGCGCGGCGGCGGTGCTGGTTCTGGGGGTCGTGGGCGCGGCGTTGATGCGATCGCACCCGGCCGCGCCGCCGCCGGAAACCACGCGGGCCGAGACGCCCGCGGACAAGACGATCGCGACACCCGCGGCAGCGCCCTCGCCCGCCGCGGAGAAAGCGCCGCCATCGCCGCCGCCCGCGCCGGCCACGGTCACCGTCGAGGTGGACGACGCACCCGCGGGACTGACGCTGACGCTCGACGGAGCCGCGGCCGAGCTGCCGGCGCGCTTGCCCGCCGGCGACCAGGTGCACGAGCTTCAGTTCCGCGCGCCCGGGCGTCGCCAGCGGACGTTGCGCCTCGACGGATCGCAGAGCCGCCACGTCACGCTGGCGCTGGAGCCGATCCCCGCCGCGGCCACGGCGAGCGACCCAGTGAAAGCAACGCCGCCGGCACGCGATCGCGGCGCGGACCGGCGCCGCCGCGCGCCAACCACACCGCGCGCCACCGAGCTCACCGAAGACGCGCGCAAGCTCTGAGGCGCCCGCGCGCGCCGCGCGGGCGCTACTTCGCGATCCGCTTCACCGTGCCCGTGGCGTCCTGGATCCAGTAGACGAACGCGTCGTCGGTGACGATCGGGTGGGCGTTGAAGCCGGACGTCGTGATCGGCACCAGCCCGCTGGCCAGCATGCGCGGGCCGCCCACGCAGCCGGTGCGCGGGCAGGAGTAGATCACGGCGTCCTCGAGCCAGTACACCCCCTGCGCGTCGACGGTCAGCGCCGTGATCGGATCGCGGTTAGCGATGAAGTTCTTCGGCGTCTGCGTGTCGCAATCGACCGGGTTGCAGGTCCGGATCGCGCCGTTCAGCGTGTGCATCGCGTCGCCGAATTGCAGGTAGAGCAACCCGCCGTAGTTGACCACGCCGGTCGGGACCATCGACGTGAGCAACGTCGGCGTCGGCACCGGCGGCGTGCCGGGACAGCCGGCGTACGGGCACTTCTGCAAGCCGGCCGCGTCGACGAAGTAGAACTCCGTGCCGCCGCTGCCCGCCAGCAGGTGGGGGCCGATCGATTCGTTCAGCACGGTCACCATCGGGTCGCACTGCACGGCGCTGCCGGTGTTCGCCGGGCAGGCGCGGCGGAAGGTCTTGTTCACCTGGTCGTCCGACCAGTAGACGTCGTTGCCCGCGTTGCCGAGGTAGTCGACACCGTAGGGCATGGCGACGCCGATGATCGCCGGCGGCGAGGGACACCCGGCGAGCGGACACTCGAAGAGATCGTCGTGCTCCGTGCCGGCCTGGGTCGGCGCCGACATGAAGAACAGGTTGCCGTTGGTGACGTTCACGGCCCAGGTCGAGTAGCCGGTGGTGCCCATGTCGTCGAGCTGCGTCGGTTGCAGAACGCAGCCGCTCTTGGGACAGGCGAGGATCTTCGTGTCGGTCGTGAAGTAGATCTGCGTGGCGTCGACGGAGATGCTGGTCGCCGCCGTCACTCCGGCCAGCGTCATCGGCTGGCAAACGCCGAGCATGCACATGCCACCGCCGCACGAATGCCCACATACGCCGCAGTTGTCCGGCGACGACACGATGTTGGTGCAACTGGCGTCGGTGCCCGCGTCGCCGGGGTGGACGTCGCCGGCGCCGTTGTCGACGGGCGCGTCGCTGTTGCTGCCAGTGTCGGCCACGCGATCGGCCGGGACGTCGCTGGTGGTCGTATCGGTTCCCGCGTCGTTGCCGCCGCCCGAGATCACGCACACGCCGGCCGCGGTGTCGCATACGAAGCCGCCCGGACAGAGCGGCGGCGAGTCGGCGCACTGGGTGACGCCGCTGACGAAGCGCGGAGAGTAGCTGCAGCCGGCGGCGATCGTGAAGACGGCGCCGAGCGCCACGGCCACGATTGCGCGCGCCATCAGAACGCTCCTTCCAGCAGCACGGCGCCCGCGTGTCCGTCGAGCCAGGCCACGCCGTGCAGCCGGCGTGATCGGTCGGCCGACGCGTGCTCGCCGTCGGGCTGGCGCCCGTGCACGTAGAGCAGCACGCCGGTCGCCAGCGCCGCAGCGCCGACGCCGTAGCCGACCCATTGCAAGGTGGCGTCGCGCTTGCCCGCGCTGTCGGTTGACGAGTTGTACTTCTTGCCGACGTCGTCCGCGGCCGATTGCGCGGCGGCGCCGAATCCGATCCCGACGGCGATCAGCGCGACCCCGCCGGCGGCGGTCGCGATGCCGGCGACGCGAAACCGGTGACCCTCGCCGGCGCTCGCGGGTGGCGGCGCGGTGGAACCGCCGACTGCGCTGGAGGGCAGCGGCGCGAGCGGCTCGAACGGGGCGGCCGTGACCACCGGCAGCGGCGCGCTCGGGGCCGGCGGCGTGACGGCCGGCGCGGGCGCCGGCGGCGGCGCTTCCGAAGCCTTCAGCGCCTGCATCTCCTTGACGTAGCCCTCGATCTCCTGGCGTTCCGATTGGCTCAGGTTCTTTCCCTTGAGCAGATACTCCTGGAAGCTGTCGATGGCTTCTTGCGCGCGCTTCATCTTCTGATAGCAGCGCCCGATGTTGCGCAGGTACAGCGGATCCCCGGTGTCGGCGAATAGCTGCGCAAACGTGTCGACCGCCTTCTGGTAGCGGCCGGCCGCGAAGTCGGCTCGCGCCTCCAGCTCGCGCTTGTCGAGCGGCGCCGCCAGCGCCGGCCCGCTCGCCACGACCAGTCCCGCCGAGACGATGACGGCCAGCCCCAGCGTTGCGCGCAGCGTGAGCGCGCGCAAGAGAACGAACCTCGGCGATCGGAACGTCAGCATTCGTCGCACACGAATACTTTACCGGATCTCGCGTGCGACCGGGAGATCCCTCGATCCGTCGTCCCTCGAGATTCCGTACGCGTGATTCCGATGCCTGATTCCGATGCCTGATTCCGATGCCTGATTCCGATGCCTGATTCCGATGCCTGA
>CAZNCQ010000130.1:0-1447 GCA_964571275.1 uncultured Myxococcales bacterium | reverse complement strand
TTCCGATGCCCTCTCCTCCACGTCCGCGTGGAGGAGAGGGTTGGGTGAGGAGGTCCGCCCGTCGTGCGTGCGCACCACAGCGCCACCCCCGCTGGGCTAGGATGCCCGCGCACCGCCATGCCGCTGTTCAACAGGGGCCACTCTGCCGCCACCGCGCTCACCATCGCTGGTGCCATCGCCGCCACATGCGGCGCCGGCGCGTGCGCGGCGAAACGAGGCGCCTCTGCCGAATGGCTCGCGCGCGGCGGGCCGCCGGTCACCTGCGCGGGAACCACGCCGCCCGAGCTGGAAATGGAGCGCGCCCTGCCGATCGCGATCACCGATGACTTTCAGCCATCCGGGCTCACCTTGCTCGACGGGCGGCTCCTCACGGTGTCGGACCGCCACGACGACGCGGTCTACGAGATCCTGGTCAGCTCCGACGTCGCCGCCGTCGCCGTCGCCATCGCCACCCTCCGCCCGTTCGTGCGCCTGCGCCCGCCCGACAACGGGCCGCGCCCCACCGACCTCGAAGGCGTCGTGTTCGACGGGACCGACGGCCACGGCGGCGCCAGGCTGCTCCTGGCCAGCGAGGGCCGCTCGCGGATCCTGCGCGTCGAGGCCGGCGGCGCGACCCACTGGCTCACCCCCTCGCTCGACGAGATCGGCCGCCCGCTCGGCATGCTCCACATCAACAACGCCGGCCTCGAAGGGCTCGCGCGGTTGCCGAACGGGCGCATCCTGGTGGCCGCGGAGCGCGATCTGCGCGGCCTGATCGAGCTGCCGGCCGCCGGTCTGTACGACGAGCACGACCGCGGCCACGTCGACGTCCAGGCCTGGGCCATGCCGAGCTCGATCTGCACGCCGCCGCCCGGCCGCGAGAACGACTTCGCCGACCTCACGGTGTGGAACGGCCAGGTCTTCGCGCTCGAGCGCAATTGCCACGTCGTCATGCGTATCGAGCGCACCCCAACCGCGTGGGTCGAACGCGGCGGCTGGAGCTACGCGCGCACCGAGAACGATCCGCGCTTCGCCTACCACGACCGTCGATTTGGCGTCGCCGAGGGACTGGCGATCGACGACCGGCACGTCTTCATCGTGATGGACAACAACCACGACCACCTGGCGGCCGCCGCCAGCGACCGGCGTCCGCGCCTGTTCGTGTTTCGCCACCCGCCCTGACCCTCGCCGCGGCCGATCCGCGGTGACATGATGGGCCCGTGTTGACCGCCGTCCTCTCATTCACGTTCTCGACGCTGACGACGCTGTTGCTGGTGGTCGACGCGCCCGCCGCCGTGCCGCTGTTCCTCTCGATGACCCAATCCGACACGCTGGCCCACAAGCGGCGCACGGCCTTCCGCGCGTCGCTCGCCGGAGGCATCGTGCTAGCCGCCTTCGGCGCGCTCGGCGGCGTGATCTTCCGCGTGCTCGGCATCTCGCTGGGCGCGTTCCGCATCGCCGGCGGCGT
>CAZNCQ010000129.1:0-19501 GCA_964571275.1 uncultured Myxococcales bacterium | reverse complement strand
GGCGCATCTGGATGATCTTGGTCGGGTGGTCGATGAAGACCGGGCAGACCTCCTGACAGGCGCCGCAGGTCGTGCAGGCCCAGAGCACGTCCTCGGTGGTGCGGCCGCCGATGAGGGGCATGACCTTGTCGGTCGCGTTGTCGCCCGCCGGCGACCCGTGCTGGAAGCGATCGATGAGCACGTCGAGCGGCCCGCGATCCGGCATGCGCGTGCGCATGTCGTCGCGTACGTCGTGAATGACCTGCATCGGAGACAGCGGCTTGCCGGTGTTGTACGCGGGGCAAAAGTTCGAACAGCGCGCGCACTCCGTGCAGGCGTAGCCGTCGAGCAGCGACTTCCAGGTGAAGTCTGGCCACTGCTGCACCACGCCGGTGGCGGCGATGTCGTCGGCCTCCATGTTGAGCTTGGGCATGACGCCGCGCTGGCCCAGCTGTCGGAAATAGATGTTGGGGAGCGCGGCCAGGATGTGGCTGTGCTTCGAGTAGAGCAGGTAGTTCAGGAAGGCGAGCACGACCACGACGTGGAACCACCACGACGCCTCGGAGAGCGCGCCGGCGGTCGCGCGCGGCAGGCCGGCCAGCGCCGCGGTGAGGGCGCCGGAGATCGGGTAGCCCTCCTCGGGCGCGCCGTCGGCCACGCCGCGCAGGCCGTGGATGCCGTAGTGCGAGATCATGAGCGCCGCGATCGCGCCCAGGATCGCGGCGGCGTCGCGGCTCATGGGGATGAGGCGCGGGCGCAGCACCGTGCGGCGGAAGACCGCGAAGCCGATCGTCAGCAGCACCAGCAGCGTGCAGACGTCGATCGCGGTGTAGACGCCTTCGCCGATCCGCTCGCCGAGCACGCCCGCGAGCGAGAACGACGGCACCAGGCCCTGCAGCAGCGTCTCGCCCGTGCCGACGGTGATGATGATGAAGCCCCAGAAGATCACGAAGTGATACTTACTGCCCATGGCGGTGACGAAGCGCGGCCAGCGGCGGGCGGGCAGGGTGGTCTTCTCGACGACCTTCTTCTGGCCGAAGAAGTACGCCCAGACCGATTCCAGCCGGTCGCCCGTGCGGTCGGTGCGGCTCTCGGGGCGGCCGTGGGCGATGAGGCGGCCGAAGCGGCGCAGCGTCCAGGCGAACATCGCCAGCGCCGCCGCCAACACCAGGGCGAAGATGATTCGTTTCATGGGTTAGCCTCGAGAATCGTAACGCAGCGGCCGGCGCCACGCGAATTGCGCCGACGATGTTGCCGTCCCGGCCGCAGCCGTTGTAAACAATCGGCCATGGGATTGAACAAGGAGCTCATCGAGATCCTCGCTTGCCCGAAGTGCAAGGGGGGACTCAACCTCCGGCCCGATGAGACCGCCTTCGAGTGCCCGCGCTGCCAGCTGGCCTATCGGATCACCGACGACATCCCGAACTTCATCATCGAAGAAGCCCAGCCGACAACCTAGCTACGCAACCGCGGGTAGGGGCCCCGATCGATTTTTTTGCGTCGGCCGGTGGATATTTTACCATCAGGTATGAGCATGGAGCGCCGGAAGACGTTGCGCGAGCGGCGCCAGGGCCTGCGAATCGCGGCGACGTTCGCGGTGAAGCAGTCCTCAGACGGCCGGGTGGAGCTGTGCCAGGCCGAGGACATCGGCCCCGGCGGCATGGCGATCCGGCGCTTGCGCGATCAATCGCAGTCGCCGCGCACGGCCGTGGCGCTTCGCTTCGAGCTGCCGGGCACGCGCGAAGAGATCGTCGCCGACGCGGTGGTCACCCATGACACCACCGCGGGCTCGTTCCGGCGCACCGGCGTCGGCTTCATCGCGCTGCGCCCCGAGCACGAGCGGGCCATCGCCGCGTTTTGCCGCCGCGTCGCCAAGAACCGCGTCGCGCGCGCGGGCGCCAGAGGCTAGTCAAGGGTTCGTCAGCCTTCGCTGAGCAGGACGTCGCGGCCGCGCAGGTCGCGCTTGGCCGTGGTTCCACCGGTCACCAGGCGCGCCACGCTCCAGGCCGAGACCAGCTCGCCTTCCAGGCTCAGGCCGGGCAGGTTCTCGCGTCCGACATGCCAGAGGTTCTTGATGCCGGGCGCGTGCGGCAATCCGCCGAGATCGAGCGGGCGCGGCCGCTCGGCCGCGTAGACCGCCGGCATCGGGATCGGCGGCGTCGCGACCGGAGCCTTGGCCGAGCCCGGGATCTCGGGCGGCAGCCCATCGAACGGCGATGCCAGCACGATGAGGTGCTGGTTCAGAAACGGCAGCACGCGGCCGATCTGCTTGCGCACCCGCGCGCGCATGGCGCGCAGGTAGCCCGGACCGGCATCGACCGCCGGCGCCGGCAGCAGGCACTCCGCCCACACCGGCACGCGCCCCGGGTCGCGCGGCGCCGGCTGGCCGACGGTGATCGCGACGGCGTTGTCCTCGACCAGCGGCCGAGCCGGATCGCCGATCACGAACACGCGGCTCGCCATGCCTTCGGGGAGCGCGTCCGGCGGCACCAGCATCGACAGTGCGTAGCGATAGCCGTTGATTCGCAGCCCTTCGCCGCCGTCGCGTCCCTTGCGCGCCGGCTTTTCGGGGCAGATGGCCAGCATCGCCGGCGCCGGCCCCGCCCAGATGAGGTGCTGGCAGCCGATGGTCTCGTCGCGCGGGCGGACGCGGATACCGGCGGCGCGGCCGCGCTTCATCACGACCTCGACGGGCACCACCTTCTCGCGCCTCTCGCCGGAGAAGGTCTCCAGCCGTTCGAGCAGCAGCGCGCACAGGCCGGCGTATCCGCCCTCCAGCCGGTGCAGCCCGCGCCGCGCCTGATCGAAGGCGCGCGCCTCGCCGACGGTGCCGAGGTCGCCGGGCACCAGCGCCGTCGACATCGCGCCCGGCGCCGCCAGGGCCGCACGCATCGGGTGACCGGCCGGCAGCGGCGCCAGCAGGTCGGTGCCCGGCGCCGGCAGCAGCGATTCCAGGCGCGCGACCTCGCGCCGCTCCCAGAATCCGTCGGGCGGCAGCGTCAGCTCCGAGCCGAGCGGCGCGTCCAGCAGCCCGCTGGCGGCGACCAGACGATCCATGGCCGCCTCGATGGCGTCGATGTCGCCGGGAAACTCGCGGCCGAGCTCGCGGCGCGCCGGCTCGCGCTCGGCGAGCAGATCGAAGCGGCGGCGCGGCATCACGACCTGGAAGCCGGGACTGAGGACGGGCGCGCGCCGGCGCACGACCTGGACGCAGTTGAGCTCGGTGAGCACCCGCCCGACCAGCTGCGACTCCAGCGCCGGCAGCAGCGCCGGCGCGCGCGAGAGCGCGATACCGCCAGCGTCGAAGCTCGGTCGATCGGTGTCGTGCCCGAGGAGCAGCACGCGCAGTCCGCGCCGCGCGAGCAGCGCCGCCGACACCAGGCCCGCCAGCTCGGACCCGCAAACGATGACGTCGTAAAAGTTGGTGTCCATATGCCAGTCACCGATCGCCGCCACAGACGATGCGCTTGCCCGCTGACCTCGCGTCAACCGCTCCGGTTACATACTGCGCAGCGATTCCCCCATCGGCCAGCTCCCGGTGATGCGAACGCGACGACCGTCGGAGGTGACCCGTCCCTCGGCCAGGGCGCGCACCACCGACGGCAGCAGGCGGTGCTCCTCGACCAGGATGCGGGCCGACAGCGACTCCTCGTCGTCGTCGTCGCGCACCGGCACCGCCGCTTGCGCGATGACCGGCCCGCTGTCGACACCCGCTTCCACGAAGTGGACGGTGCAGCCCGACAGCTTCACGCCGTACGCCGCCGCTTGTCTTTGCGCGTGGACGCCGGGAAACGCGGGCAGCAGCGCCGGGTGGATGTTGATCACGCGCCCGCCGAAGCGGTCCAGGAATGCCGGCCCGAGCAGCCGCATGAAGCCCGCGAGCACGACCAGGTCGACCCGGTGTAGATCCAGCGCCGCGACCAGCGCGCGATCGAAGTCGTCGCGCGCGGCGAAGCGACGATGGTCGACGACGAACGTCGGCAGGTTCGCGGCCTGCGCGCGCCCGAGCGCGGGGCAGTCGGCGACGTTGACGCCGACCACCGCGAGCCGCGCCGGTCCCAGCTCGCCGCGCGCGGCGCTGTCGATCAGCGCCTGTAAGTTGGTCCCGCTGCCCGACGCCAGGACCGCGATGTTCATCGCCGCAGCTCGACCGGCGCGTCGACCCGATCGGACGCAGCGACCTCGCCCACATCGAACACGGTCTCACCCTCCTGCTCGAGCAGCGTGCGCGCTTCGCCCGCGCGCGCCGCCGGCACGCAGACCAGCATGCCGAGGCCCATGTTGAACGTGCGCAGCATCTCGTCGGGAGCGACGCCGCCCCCGCGCGCGAGCAAGTCGAACACCGGCGGCACGGTCCAGCTGCCGACGTCGATCTGCAGCTTGAGCCTGGCATCGCCCGGGATCATGCGCGGCGGGTTGTCGACGAGTCCGCCGCCAGTGATGTGCGCCGCTCCGCGCAGGAGGTCGGCGGCCGCCAGGCGTCGCATGGCGCGCACGTAGATGCGCGTCGGGCGCAACAGCACGTCGCCCAGCGGCGCGTCCAATCCGGGAGGCGTCTCGTCGAGACGCAGCGCCATCTTGTCGAGCAGCACGTGGCGCACCAGCGAGTAACCGTTCGAGTGGAATCCCGACGATGCCAGGCCCAGCAGCCGATCGCCGACCTGGATCGCGCGGCCGTCGACGCGGCGGCTGCGCTCGACGATGCCGACGCAGAAGCCGGCCAGGTCGTACTCACCATCGGCATAGAACCCGGGCAGCTCGGCGGTCTCGCCGCCGACCAGCGCGCAGCCCGCCTCCTGGCAGCCGTCGGCGATGCCGGCGATCACGCGCTCCGCGACGCCGACGTCGAGGCGCCCCGAGGCGAAGTAGTCGAGGAAGAACAGCGGCTCGGCGCCGCACACGACCAGGTCGTTGACGTTCATGGCGACGAGATCGACGCCGACGGTGTCGTGGCGGCCGGTGAGAAACGCCAGCTTGAGCTTGGTGCCCACGCCGTCGGTGCACGACACCAGGAGCGGCTCGCGATATCCGGCCGGGATCGCGCACAGGCCGGCGAAGCCGCCGAGGTCGGTCATGACCTCGCGCCGCATCGTGCGCTTGACGTGCGGCTTGATGCGTTCGACCAGGCTGTCACCGGCGTCGATGTCGACGCCGGCGTCGCGGTACGTCACTCCGGCCATGTCACTCCTCGTCGTGGCGGCGGCGACCCGCGGCCGGCCCGGCGTTGTTGATGGGCGGCGAGCCGAAGCGCTCGACGAAGCCCTTGAGCAGGCGGTCGAGCTCGTCGTCGGGCTCGGGCGCCTCGGCGAACCGGATCCAGCGCGCGCCCGCGGCCACGGCGCGGCGCAGCTGGCGCGCCCCGCGGCCCCCCACGTAGCCGCGCAAGGTCTCGCCGGGTCGCGAACAGGCGTAGAAAACCATGGCGCTCCGCCCCGTCTCGTAGTCCATCACCCCCTCGGCGCGTGCCTGTAGCACGCCGCCTTCCTCGGGCGCGGCGGTGCCCGCGTCCCCAATCGGATGCCATGCGCCGAAATGCACGCGGGCAGCATAACAAATACCATCGGCGTGACCGCGAACAATCGTGGGGTGCTATTCTCCGCGCGCCTCAATTCCATGGCCTGGTATCGACGAGACGACAGCGAAGACGAGCTCGGCGCCGAAAAGCGCAGCGTGCCGGTCGGGGTGTTCACCAAGTGCCCCGGGTGCCGCGCGGCGCTGCTCACTGCCGACCTGGAAAAGACGGCTCAGGTCTGCCCGCACTGCGAGCACCACTTTCCGATGACGGCCGTCGCGCGCTTGCAGCTGCTGCTCGACCCCGACGGAATCGAGGAAGAGGACGCGACCATCGAGAGCATCGATCCGCTCGGCTTCAAGGATACGAAGCGCTACGCCGAGCGCTTGCGTTCCGCGCGGCGTGGCGGCGGACAGGTCGATGCGATCCGCTGCGCGTCGGGCCGCATCGAAGGCCAGCCGGTCGAGATCGGCGTCTTCGTGTTCGAGTTCATGGGCGGCTCGATGGGCTCGGTCGTCGGCGAGAAGATCACGCGCGTCTTCGAGCGCGCGCTCGCGCGCCGGCGCACGGCGATCATCTGCTCGGCGTCGGGTGGAGCCCGCATGCAAGAGGGCGTGCTGTCGCTGATGCAGATGGCGAAGACGTCGGCGGCGCTGGGCCGGCTGCGCGAGGCCGGGCTGCCGTACCTCTCCGTGCTGCTGCACCCGACGACCGGCGGCGTGGCCGCGAGCTTCGCGATGCTCGGCGACGTGATCGTGGCCGAGCCCAAGGCGCTGATCGGCTTCGCCGGCGCGCGCGTCATCCAGAACACCATCCGCCAGCGCCTGCCGCCAGGGTTCCAGCGCGCCGAGTTCCTGCTGGACCACGGCTTCCTCGATCGGATCATCAAGCGCAGCGAGATGCGCGCGACGCTGTCGAACCTGATCCGTTTCCTGGGCCCGCGCGGCGCGGGGTGAGCGCCCAGAGGACCCGATGACAACCCGATGACAACGCGATGAGAGCGCGATGAAGTCGCGCGGCTATCCCGCGCTGCTGGCGCGGCTCGACGGTCTGCGCAGTCTGGGCGTCGACTTCGGGCTCGAGCGCGTGCAGCGCGCGCTCGGCATGCTCGGCTCGCCCGAGCAGCGGCTGCCCGCGGTGCAGATCGCCGGCACCAACGGCAAGGGCTCGACGGCGGCGATGACCGAGGCGATCCTGCGCGCCGCCGGCTGGCGCACCGGGCTCTACACGTCACCGCACCTTTGCCGCTTCACCGAGCGCATAAGCGTCGACGGCGCCGAGGTCGACGGCGATCGCCTGGCGCGCCTCGACGAAGCGATCGCGGCCACGGGCGTTCCGCTGACCTACTTCGAGGTCGCGACGGTGCTCTCGTTCCTGGTCATGGCCGAGGAGCGCGTCGAGCTCGCGGTGCTCGAGACCGGGCTCGGTGGACGCCTCGACGCGGTGACCGTGTGCGCGCCGGTGGCGACGGCCATCACGAGCATCGGCTGGGACCACGTGGAGTTTCTGGGCACGACGCTGGAGGCGATCGCGCGCGAGAAAGCCGGGATCCTCAAGCCGGGCGTGCCGTGCTTCCTGGCGCGCGTGCCGCCGGAGGCCGACGCCGCGATCGACGAAACCGCACGCGCCGTCGGCGCGCCGCTGCTCCGCCTCGGGCGCGACTTCGATCTCGGCCCGGATCGGCCGGCCCCGGCGCTCGCGGGCGGGCACCAGCGCGGGAACGCGGCGATCGCGGTGGCGCTGGCGCGCGAAGTGGCGCGAGGGCAGGGGCGCGCGTTGCCAGACGAGGCGATCGTTGCGGGGCTGACCGGCGTGCGCTGGCCGGCGCGGCTCGAGCGCGTGGCAACGTCGGACGGCGACGTGCTGCTCGACTGCGCGCACAACCCCGAGGGCGCCGACGTTCTGGCGGCGGCGCTGCCCACGATGATCGGCGCGCGGCGCGCGGCGCTGGTCATCTCGGTCGTCGCGGGGAAAGATCTGAGCGGCGTGCTGCGGCCGCTCCTGCCGCTTTTTTCCAAGGTGATCGCCACCCGCTCGCGCAACCCGCGCGCGCTGCCGGCCGCCGAGCTGGCCGCTGCGATCGAGACGTGCGCGCGCGCCAGTGGCAGGTCCGCGCCGCTGGTGCAGGCGATCGACGATTCGCGCGAAGCGATCGCCGAGGCGCGGCGCCTCGCGGGCGGCTACTACGGCCTGGTGGTGGTCGCGGGATCGATCTTCCTGGCGGCCGAGGCGCGCGCGGCCCTGCTCGGCGAGCGCGTCGATCCGCAGCCGGTCTCGGATCCGCTCTAGGCCAGCTCTAGGCCAGCTCTAGGAACAGAAATCCGACTGAGGAACCGCGAGGGCGCCGAGCACGCCATGATCCGGACTATTTTTGTCCGGACTTGGCGTCTGTGGCGTCTTGGCGGTTCCCTGATCGGCCTTTTCCCTGCGCCGTCCGCATGTAGGCGACCAGCGCAGGAATACCCAGCGTTCTCGTGCTCGCGCGCGTTTGCCTTGTCAGCGCGTGCCGGCCCGGGTCTACAATCAACGTGTGAGCAGCCTCGGCTTGACGTTGGGAGCGATCGTGACCTGGCTTGCCGTTCAGCCGGCGCCGGCGCGGCCGACTCAGCCTCGCGACGGCGATACCGCAACGGCGCGCCCGGTCTTCTCCGTCATGCCCGGCGGCAGCGGATCGCCGCTCGGTACGGCGCCCAAGCGCGGCACGCCGCAGCTGGTCTGGACTGGGTTCCAGGTCACGGAGAGCGGCTCCCGCGTCTTCGTACAGACCACGGCCGAGGTGGAGCTCAAGGTCGAGCAGGCCAAGAGCGGCGTGACCGTGACGCTGCACAACTGCCGGATTCACATGCGCAACAACAGCCGCATGCTCGACACGCGCTTCTTCGCGAGCCCGGTCGAACGGATCGCGGTGCATCAACGTCACCGCGACATCCAGCTCGACATCGCGCTGCGCGCGCCCGCGCAGTCGACGCCGCGGCAGGAGGCCGGTCCCGGCGGCACGCACTTCTGGGTGATCGATTTCGCGCCGCCAGAGTCTCCGTGATGGGAACCCTGGGAGGGTTCCCAAACCCTCCCGCGAAGGACTCCGCCGGGGCAAGCCCGGCTCCGTCCACGCGAAACGCCAGCGGCAGGTAAGGCTCGACAGAGCCCCGTTTCCCTCAAGTAGATCGGTGGTTTTGACGATCGACGAGGGACATGCACCCTCGCGTCTGGTCCATTCGTCGCTCGCTTTGGCCGCTCGTCGTTCTTGCCGTCGGGTGCGGCGGAAAGGGCGTCGAGGGCACGCCGTTCCAGCACACCGACTCCGGCATTCCGGACATCACCAACCATGATACCGGCAGCGGCGATCGATCGGCGGACGCCGACGCAGGCGCCCCCGGAGCCGATGGCAAGACCGACGGCAACACCGACGGCAACATCGACGGAACGATCGCGGGCGTCACGGTCTCCGTCTCCGTGGATTCACCGGCCGACAACGACATCGTCCCCGCCGCGCAGCGCTTCGTCCCGCAGGTCACCGTGGTGGTCACCGTCCCCGCGGGGACGGTCTCCGACAACCTCGACACCGTGACCGCCGAGCTCTGGTCGACGGGCACCATGGCGAAGAAGATCTCGTCGACACCGCTGACGCTGACCAGCAGCGCTGGCGCGGTCGGCACCGCCGCCACCTACGTCTACGCCGAAACGCCCGTCGACGTGAGCGGCCTCGTCAGCGGCAACTACGAATTGCACCTCGGCGCCACCACGGTGAGCGGCGCCACCGGCACCGCGGTGCGCGGCTTCCGCGCCGACTCAGGTCCGACGATCGCGATCATGAAGCCGGCGCAGGGCACCTCGTACAAGGGCTCGATCGCCGCGCAGGTGACGATCACCGACGCGATCTTCGCGCCGATCTCCGGCGTGACCATGTCGGTCGGCAGCCACGTGCTGACGCCGAGCGGACCGACGGGGACGCCGGCCAATCAGTGGACCACGCTGATCGATTTCACCGCCTAC
The DNA here is from genome assembly GCA_964571275.1 of uncultured Myxococcales bacterium. Taxonomy (GTDB): domain Bacteria; phylum Myxococcota_A; class Polyangia; order Fen-1088; family Fen-1088; genus DASRQZ01. The sequence continues at coordinate 10,017 of CAZNCQ010000129.1, read as the reverse complement.
ATGCCACCGCTCGACGGTGAGCAGCTGTTCGCGGTGACCGCGACCAACTCGAACGGAACCAAGACCACGGCCTCGGTGCGCTTCGTGATCGACAACCAGGGGCCGTCGATCGACATGACCGTCCCCACGGTCGGCACGATCATCGGCTCGATCACGACGATCGCCGCGGTGGTGACCGATCCGTCGAACGTGCTCGACTCGTCGGTGGTCGCGGTCGTGGCGCACGGCGGCGAGACGTTCACGGTCAAGCTCGACCCCGATCCCTCGACCGCGGGCCGCTACAGCCACCAGTTCGACACGCGCTTGCTCGACGTCCACGACCTCTATCCGACGGTGTCGTTCCGCGCTTCCGACCTGCTCGGCAACGAGTCCTCGATCGGCTACACCGTCGCGCTCGACAACACGCCGCCGCTGGCCGACCTCGACCCGTCGTCTCACTTCCGCGTGCGGGTGAAGAACGCCAGCATCTGGTCGTGCAGCTGGGAGTTCGATCCGCTGGGCAGCGACGCCGTCGACGACGGCGAGAAGACCGCGCAGCTCTTCGACGTGCGCGCGCGCGTCGAGGATCGCGGCAACACGCCGCTGTCGGGCGGCGCGGATATCATCCCGATCTCGCTGGTCGATCCCGCGCGGGTCGAGCTGCTGGTCCTCGACGACACGACCCAGCCGCTGGTCGTCGACAGCGATGGCGATGGCGTGTGCGACAAGATCAACCCGCTGCTCGTGCCCACGACCACGCCGATGTCGTCGAAGGACGCGCTGCTGGTCAACCTGGTGCCGATCGCGACGACCGGGCACGCCGACCTGACGGCGGACCCGTCGATCCTCAACGATCCGACGCTGCCGTGCTCGCCGGGCACCGACGCCGCGCACCCGGATCCGCTCTGCTACACCACCGACCTCACCATGGCGATCCCCTACACCAGCGGCAGCGAGCCGGCGATCTGGACGCTGGCGCCGGTGGTGCCGAGCGGCCTGCAGTGCGTGGGCAACCAGTTCGACGCGTTCGCCAACAACGTCCGCGACGGCTGGTCGTGCATGGCGGTGCGCGCGGCGGACAAGCTGGGCAACGTGCAGGTCTCGCGTGTGCTGCGCGTCTGCGTCGACCACGATGGCGTGGGCAACGAGTGCCCGCACCAATCGATCATCGGCATCACCAACGCGACGCCGCTCGCCATCACCACCTCGGCGCCGCACGGGCTCGCCACCGGCGACGACATCGTCATCAGCCGCGCCGATGCGATCGTCGCCAACGGCCGCTGGATCGTGACCGTCACGGGCCCCAACACCTTCACGCTGAACGGCTCGCAGCAGGACGACCTGCACCTGGGCGGCGGCTCGAGCGCGGTTTACGTGCGCTCGAGCGTGCTCCCCGACTGCACGGGGACGCAGACTTCGATTCAACCCGTGACGGTGACCTCGGCGACGCGATGCACGCCCTGGAACCTCTTTCCGTACAAAGAGGTCATGACGATCTTCTAGTGTCGCGCTACCAGACGTTGGCGTTGAGGCCGCGGGTCGCCTCGCGGCGCGAGGTGCGCAGCGGCTTGCCGTACCAGGACGTCTGCGCGTGGGTCGGGGCCTCGGATTCGAAGGTCATGAAGAAGACCTTCAAGTAGCGCTTGCGGCCGACGCTCTCGTGGCCGAAGAGACCGCCCAGCACTTCCCACATATAGTCGCCGCGGCGCTTGACCGCGGTCTCGAAGAACGGCACCAGCAGGCGGCGGTAGGTGCCGTCGGGGCCGCTCGGGCCGAGGCCCTCGCGATAGTAGTACGTGGGGAAGATGTACGTCGACTGATAGCTCGGCCGGTGCCAGTGCGCGTAGAACGGAAAGACCAGCGTGGTGCTGTCGGTGCCGTGGCGGAAGGCCCAGACCAGCGGAAAGGCGACCGTCGTCGAGTCTTCGGGGCTGTAGCGCCGGTAGAAGAACGGCGCGACGGTGTAGGTCGTGTCGTCGGCCGCGCGGTGATGGCGCACGAAGAACGGCACCAGCACGGTGGTGCGGCTCTCGTGGAAGTCGTCGAAGTCATAGTAGAGCGGCAGCCCCAGGGTCATCGACGACGCGATGTCGCGGTGGTGCCAGAAGAGCGCCAGGAACGTGGTCAGCGCCGTTTGCGGCGTCGTGCGCGAGACGTAGAGCAGCGGCGGAATCACCCGGGTCCGGGTCTCGGTCCCCTTGTTCTCGTTGCTGAACCAGAACGGCGCGAACATGCGGAAGCGCCGCTCGATGCCGTCGCTGGACGCGAACAAGAGCGCGTACCAGGTGCGCGACGTCTCGCTGCGGCTGTAACCGCCGAGCAACGTGAAGAACCGGAAGCGCTTGGGCGCGCGGCTCTCGTAGAAGAACGGGATGAGAGCGTTCGAGCTGCCTCCGGTCGCCGAGTCGTCCGATCGCCAGGCGATGGGCGCCAGGCCGCGCGTGCGCGACGTTCCGTTCGACGCCCAGAAGACCGGCCCCACGAAGTTGAGCGTGGTGTGCGCCTCCTGGTCGTCGAAGTGCCAGTAGACCGGGAACAGCACGCGGTGGCTGCGCTGGCGATCGTGCGCCGACCACCAGAGCGGGAACACCACCGTCGAATCCGAGCTCGGATCGCTGGTGTGATAGACGATGAGCGCCGCGAGCATCCGCACCGAGTCGTTGGTGAAGTCGTGGCGCCGGTAGAGCAGCAGCGGCGGAATCGCCAGCACGCTGCGCTGGTCGTTCTTGGCATAGAAGTAGACTGGCGCGACGCCCGTGTCGTGCACGCCGTGCTCCTCGCGGTGCCGGTACCAGAGCGTGACGACGGTGGTCGACCCGGTGCGCGAGTGCGAATGCCAGTAGAAGGGGAAGAACGTGTCGATCGCCGAGCCGTCGTCCTTGCGCAGGCGGAAGAACGTCGGGAACACGTAGGTGTCGTGCTCATGCGCGTCGTCGTAGCGGCCATAGAAGGGGAAGAGTATGCCGCTGTGGCTGCCCGGCGCGTCGAGCTCGAACCAGGGACCGTACTGCCGCGTGCGCTCGTGGGTCGCGTGATTGGTGATGTCGGCGTAGATGAACGGCACGCCCTTGGCGTCGAAGACTTCGCCGCGGTACCAGAGGTAGGGTCCGACGAAGCCGAAGGCGCGGTCACCCTTTCTCCAGGACGCTCCCAGCAGCGTCGCGACCAGGCTCGACTCGGCGTCGCGCCGGTAGTGCACGATCGGGAAGAGCATGAAGCTGGTCTCGTCGCCGCCGCCCGGACGCGCTCCGCGCCGGTAGTAGAAGAGCGGGAAGAAGCAGTCGGTGGTCTCGTCGCCGTGGCTGCGGTGGAAGTAGTTGAGCACCACGGTCGTGGCCTTGTGCTCGGCGTCGTTGGTGAAGCGCCAGAACAGCGGCACGATCGCGACCTGCGATTTGCCTGGGCCGCCGCCGATGAAGACCAGCGGCGGCAACCCGCCGCTCCAGCTGTCCCGCGTCGAGTGGTGGTAGCCGAGCGGCGTGACCGTGGTCGACCAGCCCTCGCGATCGTCGGCGAAGTGCCAGAAGAAGGGGAACTGGACGAAGTAGCGCTGGCCGCGGTCGTTGTGTCCGAAGAACACGAACGGCAAGGTGCCGGTCGACGTCGCGTGCTTGTCACGGTGGCGGAAGAAGAACGGAAACAGGACGGTGGTCGTCCCCTGGGGACCGGCGACGTGCCAGAAGAGCGGGAGGATCACGCCGTGCTCGCGCTCGCCGCGGCGGCCGAAGAACGCCACGGGGAAGACGCCCGTGCTCCATCCCGGCTCGCCGCCGGCCTGGCCGGTGAACGTCCGATGGTAGAACCACAGGCCGAGCCCCGCGAACGTGCCGGTCTCTGCCGGGCCTGACCGGTGTCCGAAGAACGGCAGCAGCGCCGTTGCCGTCGTCCCGGTGCCAGCGTCGCGGAACCGCCAGAAGATCGGGAAGAGGGTCGTCGTCGAACCGGTCGGGTCCTTGCGCGTGAAGAGCAGCAGCGCGATCAGGTTCGTCGCCGCTCCGGCGTCGTCGCTGCGGTAGCGGATGAACGCAGGCGTGATGACGTGCAGCGCGCTCGTGCGATCGTGCCGCGTGAAGATCAGCGGCAGCAGCAGCAGCGTGCGCGAGCCCTGCACGTCGTCGCGGCTGTAACCACCGAGCGGCGTGACCCACATCGACCGCTTGCCGTGCTCGGCGCGCTCCCAGTAGAAGAACGGCAGCAGCGTGCGGAAGGCTTCGCCCTTGGCCGTGTCGCCGCCGCTCCACCACAGCGGGATCGCGGTGTTGAAGTACCAGGTCTTGCGCCGCACGTGAATCAGCGGACCGGCCACGGTGGTGTTGTCGTTGGCCGAGTGAAAGCTCCACACCACCGGGAAAAAGACGTTGTAGCCGCTGTGGTCGCCGCGGTTGGATCCGAACCAGTAGAGCCAGAAGAGCGAGCCGTCGCTCTGGTCGCCGTCGCGCGTGTGGTAGCCGATGAGCGAGTAGAGCGCGCCGCCCTTCTTGGTCTGGTTGGCGTAGAGCAACGGCAGAACCAGGAGATTCTTGTCGTCCTTGTCGCGCCAGTAGAACGTCAGGGGGACGGCGTAGGTGAACGCGCTCTGCGGCGACCGCGTCGAGAAGAGCAGGGGGAACGCGAAGTCGCGGTCGCGCGTCGGCGATCGCTTCCACCAGTAGAGAAACGCCAGCGCGCCGAACGAGCTCTTGTGCTCGGGGTCGTCGATCTCGAACGACCCGAAGATCGGGGCCGCCCAGCCGAACTTGGTCGAGCGGTAGAAGATCGGCCAGACGCCGAACGAGCTGGCGTCGGGCTGCGAGCTCCACGAGATCGGCAGGCCGGGGACGATGACCGTCGCGCGATAGCCGGTGCCGTAGTTGTCGTAGCGCCAGAAGAACGGCGCCACCACGCGCGTACGGGTCTTGGGAGACCAGTAGTGCCAGTAGATCGGCACGACGACCTTGTAGCCAGACGGGCCCTTCTTCGACCAGTAGAGCCCGAGGACCTCCTGGAACGAGCCCTCGTGATAGTAGAGATAGAGGACGTTCGTGCGGGTAGCAATCGCCTCGCACACGCCGTGCTCGGCGCAGAAGTTCTCGCCCGGGCAGTCGTCGTCGCTCTGGCAGGCCTTGGGGCCCGCGGGCGCAGGCGCCGCAGCCGGGGTCGCGGCAGCCGGGGTCGAGCTCGGCGCCGCGGCGGGCGCGGCCGGTTGCGCGTCCGCGACGCGAAACGGCGACAGCAGCGGACGACCATCGCCGCTCGCTCCGGTCGTCGACCGATCGGGGCGAAACGGGTCCAGCGAGTTGCGGGTCGCCGCGCGCGCGCTGCCCGCGGAAACCCACGCGATCAGGACCGCCGCGCCCAGGCCCGCGGCTAGCCGGCGCATCTCAACGCTGTTCGATCAACCGGAAATCGGCCGATGAGCGGATCGGATCGTCGGCCGGCATCCAAGCGAGCCGCGAGCGAACGGCATCGGGCTCGCGAAGTCCACCACCTCATTGCGGCGGGAGCATCTTCCACTCGCCGTTCTCCTTCACGAAGGCGATCTCGCCGGTCTCGGTCTCGTCGCCCTTCTGGCGCTGCACCTTGAGCATCGCGGTCTCGCCCTTGGTCGAGGTGCCCTTGATCTCGAACTTCGTCCCCTCGATCTCCTTCTGCATCTTCTTGAAGCCGTCGGCCTCTTTCCCGAGGCCCATCTGCGTCGCGAGCACGCCCTGGTACATCAGCGCATAGCACTCGACCAGCCGATCGGCGGAGCCGTCGGTCATGGCCTTGCGCCAGCGGTCGAACGTCTTCTCGGGCGTCGCGAACTCCGGCCGCGCCGGGGGCGTCTGGAACGTGATCGAGCGGATCTTCTCGCGGGGCAGCTTGATGGTCTGGTTGTTGGTCTCGATCGAGTAGACCCCGTCGTAGTAATGGATGATCTTCCCGGACATCTTGGTCTTGTCGATGAGCTCGATGACCTCGCCGCGCGCGGGAGCGGCGAGGGCGCAGAGGCCGATGGCGGCGGCCAGCGTTCCGGCCGCCATCCGAATCTGAAGGCTTTGAGACAGCATGATTCCTCGGGCGCTTCGACCGGGCGGGCTCAGGCTGAGATGCCCGGCGCCGGGAACTTCCGGGTCAGCTCCAGGACCTCGCCCCGCACCTGGGCGGCGTTCTCGTCGCTGGGGTTGGCGATGACCCGGTCCATCCAGGCCGCGATCTGGCGCATCTCCGGTTCACCCATCCCGCGGCTGGTGACCGAGGGAGAACCGAGGCGGATCCCCGAGGGATCGAACGGCTTGCGCGTGTCGTAGGGAACCGAGTTGTAGTTCAGCTCGATGCCGGCCTTGTCGAGCGCGCGCGCCGCGACCTTGCCCGGGACGTTCTTGTTGGTGAGATCGACCAGGATCAGATGGTTGTCGGTCCCTCCGGACACCACCTGGTAGCCGCGCGCCACCAGCTCCTCGGCGATCACCTTGGCGTTGGCGACCACGCTGTGGGCGTACTCGCGGAACGACGGGTGCGCCGCTTCGTGCAGCGCAACCGCCAGCGCCGCCGTGTTGTGCACGTGCGGGCCGCCTTGCAGCCCGGGGAACACGGCGCGGTCGATGACCTGCGCGAACTCGGCGCGCGACAGGATCATGCCGCCGCGCGGGCCGCGCAGCGTCTTGTGGGTCGTCGTGGTGACGACGTCGGCGTTCGGCACCGGCGATGGGTGCGCGCCGCCGACGATCAGCCCGGCGATATGCGCGATATCGGCCGCGAAGCGCGCGCCGACGTCCTTGGCGATCGACGCCATGGTGGGAAAATCCCAGATGCGCGAATAGGCGGTGCCACCGGCCCAGAGCAGCTGCGGCTTCTCCCTCTTGGCCAGATCGCGGACCTCGTCATAGTCGATGCGGCCGGTGTCCTTGCGGACGCCGTAGCCCACCGACGCGAAGTAACGGCCGGTGATCGACACGTTCCAGCCGTGGGTCAGGTGGCCCCCCATGGGAAGGGCGAGCCCCATGACCTTGTCGCCCGGCTTGAGGAACGCGAGGTAGACGGCCAGGTTGGCCGGCGACCCCGAGTAGGGCTGGACGTTGGCGTGCTCGGAGCCGAACAGCGCCTTGGCGCGGTTGATCGTGAGCTGCTCGAGCGGGTCGACGACCTGCTGTCCCTCGTAGTAGCGTTTGCCCGGGTAGCCTTCGCTGTACTTGTTGGTGAAGACCGACGCCGAGGCCTCGAGAACGGCCTTGGAAACGTAGTTTTCCGACGGAATGAGACGGATGCTCTCGGCCTGGCGCCGCGCCTCGGCGCGACAGAGCTCGTAGGTTTCCGGGTCGCCGGCTTTCAGCGCATCGCCAATCATGGGTGCGCAAGCTAGTCTCATGCTCCGCGTGAGTCAACGCCGAAGCAGCGCCCGGGAGGGGTCGGGAGTACTTGGCAAACGTATCGCCGTGACTACGTTTTCCGCCGCGGCCCCGTTCGGATCGTCGGGCGCGGCGCCGCTCCAAGGACCCCGGGAGACGACGTCGTCGCGCAGGTTGCTTGACCTAGCCACTTGAAACGGGATTTAAATGGCGACACGGTATCGACACTCAATGGCATTCCGGTCACAAACTCGACAAAAGTTGAAATGAAACCACCCCTCCGAGGCGCCATCATCGGTTACGGCTTCATCATGGAGAAGGGGCACGCCGCGGGCTATGCCCAGAGGGCGAGGGACGGACGCGACGTGGAGATCGTCGCACTCGCGGACATCTCCGAGAAACGCCGAGCCGTGGCGCGGGCCCATCTTCCCGGCGTTCGGATCTACGAGGATCACGCCGCGCTGCTCGCGGCTGAGCAAGGCAAGCTCGACTTCGTCGACATCGCCGTGCCTCCCGCCGATCATGCCCCGGTGGCGCACGCGGCCCTCGATCATGGGCTGCACGTGCTGTGCGAAAAGCCGCTGGCGACATCGATCGACGAGGCGCGGTCGATGCTCCGGCACGCCGCCGAGGCCGGCCGGGTCATCTACCCGTGCCACAATTACAAGCACGCGCCGGTGATCAAGACCGTGCGGAGCGCGATCGACGCGGGCAAGATCGGCAAGGTTCACTTGGTGACCCTGCAGACATTCCGCAACACCCACGCGAGGGGCGTCAGCGAATGGCGGCCCAACTGGCGCCGGGAGCGCAAGTTCTCGGGCGGCGGGATCGCGATGGATCACGGCAGCCACACCTTCTACCTCGCCTTCGAGTGGCTCAAGAGCTACCCCACGTCGATCTCGGCGCGCGCCACGGCGATGGCGCCGTTCGACACCGAGGACGACTTCAGCTGTAGCCTCAAGTTCCCGACCGGCGTCGCGTCGGCGCACCTCAGCTGGACCGCGGGCGTGCGCAAGGTGATCTACACGATCCATGGCGACCGCGGCGCGATCCGCGTCGAGGACGACGCCATCGAGATCGCGTCCTTGCTGCCGTCGGTGGACGGCAAGCGAGGTGACGCCGAGAGCGCTGGCGCGAAGTGGTCCTTCGACCGCAAGGAGATCTCGTCCGACTGGATGGACTCGAGCCACGTCACCTGGTTCAACTCGCTGTTCGACGACTTCAAGGGCGCGATCGACCGCGGCGACTTCGTGGGCAAGGAGGCGCGCGAGGCGTTCCTGTGCGTGCAGCTCATCGCCACCGCCTATGCGTCGGCGCGCGAGGGGTGCCGCGAGCTGCCGCTCGGCGGTCCGAGCTCGATCGCCGGCCACGATCTCAGCGACATGATCGAGCGGCGAACCGTCGGTCCGTGATCATGCGGGACATCTACTTCGGTCTCGTGATGTGGGGGATCGCCCTGGTGACGATCGTCGCCTACGTCGTGCGCGCGCTGCTGCGCGGCCGCGCGCGCTCCGCTCGCACCGACGCCGACGGCGGCAGCGTCTTCCTCGACAAGCGCGCGATGGAATACGCGTACTGGCTGCTCGACCCGCTGATCAATCTTCTGATCTCGTTGCGGGTCACGCCCAACATGGTGACCGGCTTCTCGATGATTCCGGCGCTGGGCGCGGGCGTCGCGATCGCGTTCGGGTGGTTCGGGCTCGCGTCCATGCTGGGCACCATCGCCACGCTGTCGGACATCGTCGACGGCGTGATCGCGCGCCGCACCGGCGTCTCGTCGGACGCGGGCGAGGTCGTCGACGCCGCCGTCGATCGCTATGGCGAGTTCTTCCTGATGGGTGGTCTGATCTTCTACTACCGCGACACCTGGAGCGTGCTGTTGCTGGCGCTCGCGGCGACGGTGGGCGCGTTCATGATCAGCTACAGCACCGCGAAGGCCGAGGCGGTCCGCGTGCCGCCTCCGCGCGGCGCCATGCGCCGCAGCGAGCGCGCGGTCTACCTCATCGCCGCGGCCGGGCTGACGTCGATCACCAAGGTGATCTTCGCGGACACGCCGACGCTGTCGCTGCGCGAGGCGCCGATGATCCTGTCGATCGCGATTGTCGCCGGCGTCGCCAACGTCTCGGCGGTGCAGCGGCTCGCGGCGATCATCCATCTCTTGCGTGCGCGGCAGCCGCCCCCGCGCGCGGCCGACGCCGAGGAGACCGACGGTATCGTCACCAAACGCGAGACTCCCATTCCCGGCGGCGGCTGAACAGCGTGCAGCCGAAGAACCAGAGAGCGAAGCTGCGGACGGCGGTGCCCGGCCCGCAGAGCGCGGCGCTCCGCGCGCGTGAAGACGCCCATGCCGCGCCCGGCCTGCAGAGCTATGCGGTGATGGCCGGCATCGTCGTCGACGAGGCGAAGGGCAGCGCGGTCACCGACGTCGACGGCAACACCTTCCTCGACTTCATCGGCGGCATCAACGTCAACGCGCTCGGGCACTCGCACCCGGCGTACGTCAAGGCGGTGCAGGACCAGGTCGAGAAGGTGTCGGTCGGATCCCTCACGTCGCGCGCGCGCGTGGAGCTTGGCGAACGGGTGGCGGCGCACCCGCCGGCGCCCGGCGTGCACCGGCTGCAGCTGTACTCGGGCGGCGCCGAGGCGGTCGAGAGCGCGCTGCGGCTGGCGAAGTGCCACACCGGCAAGTACGAGATGGTCAGCTTCTGGGGCGGCTTCCACGGCAAGACGC
>CAZNCQ010000128.1:0-19526 GCA_964571275.1 uncultured Myxococcales bacterium | reverse complement strand
CCGCTCTACAAGAAGTTCCTCGAGAGCGAGCCGGATGACGTGCAGGTCAACGCCGCGCACATCGCCCTCGCCCGTTGCGCGGAGCAGATGGCGAACGCACCGACGGCGCCGACCGCGGCCCGCCCGGCGACGTCGCCCAGTCTCGCGACGACGTCCACGACATCGGCGCCTCCGCGCCCCTGGTATCAAGACGTCGCCGGGGGCGTGCTGCTCGGCGCCGGTGTGGCCGCGCTGGCGCTCGGGACCACCTTCACGGTCGCGGCGCTATCTGCGCGCGACGACGCCAGCCAATCGTCCACGATGTACCCCGACTATGCATCGCACTGGGCGACGGCGCGCGGCCGGTCGCAGATCGCATTTGGCGCGTTCGCCGCGGGCGCAGCGCTGACCGGTGCGGCGATCTACCGCTATGTTCACGTGAGGCGCGCGCAAGCCAGCGCGCCGGCGAGCCACAAGCTCGACGCCTGGGCCGCGCCGGCTCCGACGGCGGCCACCGCATCGAGCGGCTTCGTCGCGGGCGTGGGAGGGCGGTTTTGATCGCCGCTCGCCGACTCCGCGCGCCGTTGCTCTGCCTCGCCGCCGCGGCGCTGCCCGCCATCGCGTGCATCGGCCAGGGCGACTTTCGCTGCACGCGACACGATCAATGCGGCGCCAACGGCGGTCTGTGCGAAGCCGACGGCCACTGCAGCACGCCCGACCTGGCCTGTGCTTCCGAACGCCGCTACGTCGCGCTCGCCGGATCGATGAGCAACGCCTGCGTCACCCAGGCCTGCGCCGCCGATCCCGTGATCGCGCTGCGCGCCGGCACGTCGCACGCTTGCCTGCTGCGCCAGCAGGGCGGCGTCGAATGCTGGGGCAACAACGCCGACGGAGAGCTCGGCGACGGGACGCTCGCCCCCCGCTCCCTTGCGGTGTCCGTCGCGGGCCTGCCACGCGCGATCGCGATCGCCGTCGGCGATCGGCACAGCTGCGCCGTGGTCGATGACGGGTCGGTGTACTGCTGGGGCGCGAACGACGACGGACAGCTCGGCAACGGCGATCCGACATCGCCGGCATCGAGCCCGTCGCCGGTGCTGGTCGCCGGCGTTTCGAGCGCCAGCGACGTCGCGGCCGGACTCGACGCGAGCTGCGCCGTGTCCAGCGGCAACGTGCTGTGCTGGGGCAACAACCAGCGCGGCCAACTCGGCGACGGCAGCGGCCTGCCGCGCACCGGACCGGTCGCGGTCTTCGCGCTCACCGGCACGCGCAGCGTCGCCGGGCACTGGCAGCACTTCTGCGCGGTGCGCGCCGACGAGACGGTCTGGTGCTGGGGCAGCAACGGCCAGGGGCAGATCGGAAACGGCACGACGATCGATCAGTCGCAGCCGATCAAAGTCGCAGGCCTGACCAACGTCACCAGCGCGGCCGTCGGCCTGCAACACACGTGCGCGGTCACCCGTGCCGACGGATTGTGGTGCTGGGGCGACGGCAGCGGCGGCCAGCTCGGGAACGGAAACGACACACCGTCGTCGCGGCCCGTGCGCGTCCCCTCGATCCCGGATCCGATCGCCGTGACCGCCGGCGCGCAGCACGTGTGCACCGTGCGCAAGGACGGCACCGGCTGGTGCTGGGGCAACAACCTCTCCGGCCAGCTCGGCGACGGAACCGCCGACGGGCTCGACGTGCCGGTGCCGGCGAGCGGCATCGACCACTTGCTGGAGATCGCCGCGGGTCAGAGCTTCACCTGTGCCCGCCGCGACGAAGGGACCATCTGGTGCTGGGGCGACAACCACTTCGGCCAGCTCGGCACCGGCACCGCGGTGCTGCGGGCGACACCCGCGCCCGCCGGCACGCTCAGCGGCGCCACCGCCCTGGCCGCGGGCGGCAGCCACACCTGCGCCATCGCCGTCGACGCGGCCGGCGAAAAACCACAGGTGCTCTGCTGGGGCGCCGACGAGGCCGGCCAGCTCGGCGACAACCGCACGACCGATCGCGCGACGCCGGCCGCGCTGAAGCTGGCGCTCGACGCCGACGAGGTCGCCGCGGGCGCGCAGCACACCTGCGCGCGCACCACCGACGGTCAGATCCTGTGCTGGGGGCGAGGCAGCTCCGGACAGGTCGGACCGGCGAGCATGATCGACGCGCGCGTTCCCGTCGTGGCGCTGACGTCGCCGGCAGCGGCGGTCGCGACCGGCGACGCGCACACCTGCGCGATCGCGGCCAGCGACGGCGGCGTCCTCTGCTGGGGCGCCGGCGACGACGGCCAGCTCGGAGACGGCACGCTCACCAGCCGCGCCACCCCGATGGGGGTCATGGGCCAAGCCCGCGCCACCGCGATCGCCGCCGGCGGCGCGCACACCTGCGCGCTGACCAGCGGCGGGTCGATCGCCTGCTGGGGGCGCGACGACTTCGGCCAGCTCGGTGACGGCGGCACCGCCGACCAGAACACGCCGATGCCGGTGAGCCTGGCGACCAACGAGTCCGTCGCCGCGACCGCGATCGCCGCCGGCGCGTCGCACAGCTGCGCGCTCACGGGCGACGGGCGGATCTTCTGCTGGGGCCGCGGCGACCGGGGCCAGCTCGGGGCGGGCGCCGTCACGTCGTCGCCGCCCAGCCTGGTCGCCGGGCCGCCCGCGGCGGCCGCGATCGCGACCGGCGGCGCACACACCTGCGCGGTCACCGGCGATGGCCACGTCTGGTGCTGGGGCGCCAACGACGTCGGCCAGCTCGGCAATGGCCAGGAGTCGTCGACCGGGGCGCCATCGGAAGTCGGCGGCCTGACAGGCGTCACCGCGGTCGCGGCCGGCGCCGCCCACAGCTGCGCGCTGCGTAATGACGGCTCAGTGTGGTGCTGGGGCGGCAACCAGAGCGGCCAGCTCGGCGATGGTGTCGTCTTACAGATGAGTACACCTCAGCTCGACCGTCTCGCCTGCCGCTGACGGCCGGCGGCGCGCGGGCAGGCCGCGACACACGCGCGCAAGCCGCAACACACGGTTGACGGCGCGCGACCGACAAGCCCACGATGTTGGCCTGCTGATGCACTCCGCCGACGACCAGACCCTGACGTCGGTCAGCTCGCCCCTGTCGCCGGGCGAGCTCCCCGAGATTCCACTCTTGCTGATGGTCGGCAGCGCCGACGAGCCGGCGCTGCCCGCGCCGCGGCGCCTGCTGTTCGTCGGCGACGATCTCCAGATCGGCCGGCGCGCCGCCGACGAGCTCCGCGCCGGCGGACACAGCGCGATCCTCAACGACACGCTGGTCTCCGGCCACCACGCGCGCATCGCCAGGGCGGCCGACCCAGGCGACGACGACGGTTACGAGCTCATCGATCTCGGCAGCAAGAACGGCACCTGGGTCGACAACGTGCGCGTCGAGGACCGCGCCCCGCTGCACGACGGCGCGGTCGTCTTCATCGGCAATCACGTCGGCGTGTTCCGACTCGCGTCGCCGATCGAGGTCGACGCGATCAAGAACGAGCTCATCAACCCGCTCGGCCCGGTGGCCACGGTTTGCCCGACGCTCGCGCTGGCGTGCGATCGCTTGCGGCGGCTCGCGCCGTCGGACAGCGAGCTTCTGATCCTGGGCGAGACCGGAGCCGGCAAAGAGGTGTACGCGCGCGCGGTGCACCTGGCGAGCGGACGCAAGGGACGCTTCGTCGCCATCAACTGCGGCGCCATCCCGCGCGAGCTGGTCGAGAGCGAGCTCTTCGGCTATCGCCAGGGCGCGCACTCGACCGCGCACCAGGCCAAGCCGGGACTGATCGAGGAGGCCGAGGGCGGGACGCTGTTTCTCGACGAGATCGGCGAGATGACCGGCGAGGCGCAGATCAAGCTGCTGCGTTTCCTTCAAGATCGCGAGCTGACGCCGCTCGGGTCGACGCGCCCGCGGCGCATCGATGTGCGCGTCATCGCGGCGACCAACCGCACGGCGCCCGGCAGCGACGGCAAGGCGGCGGGCGGGCTGCGGGACGACATCGTGGGGCGCCTCGGCGCCGCGCCGATTCACCTGCCGCCGCTGCGCAGCCGCATCGAGGACCTGGGCGTGCTCATTGCGCACTTTCTGCGCGCGAACCCGGAGCCCAAGCTGGAGCAGCCGGCGTTTCGCGCGCTGTGCCTGCACGGCTGGCCGCTCAACGTGCGGGAGCTGGAGAAGATCGTCACCACGGCGGCGATCCTGACCACCGCGGGAAACGCGATCGCGCTGCGCGACCTCCCCGAGCCGATCGCGCGCGCGGGGTCCGCGCCGGCGACACCCGCGCCCGCCGGCGGCGCGCGCAAGGTCGTCGGCCCGTCACCGACGCCGGCGCAGCTGGAAGAGTTGCTCAAGCGCTACGACGGCAACGTCGCCGACGTCTCGCGCGAGCTCGGCAAGCACCGCGCCGCCGTCTGGCGCTGGCTGAAGAAGTTCGGCATCGGCCCGCAGAAATACCGCAAGGACGCCGCCGACTGAGCCCCGTGCCGGACTAGAACATCGGGAACCGATCGGCGCCGCACGGATTGGGCGTCGACGTGCCGGAGATGGCGTTGGTGACGGTGACGCCGGTGCCGGTGGGCATGAAGTTGACGTTGCCGGGCCCGAGCGTGACGTTCGCGTTCGTCGCCATGATGTGAGCGGCGGTCAGCCCGTCGATGACGACGTTGTCGAGCGCGACGCCGGTAATGTGGGCGCTGTCGAAGCCGAGCAGCGTCACGTTGGGAACGACGGTGCTGGCGACCGATCGGAAGTCGCGGATCGTGATGCCGTTGTAGTTCGGGATCAAGGTGCCGGTCACGGCCGTGTACATCGGCGTGATGATGATCGGGTTGGCGAGGTTGCGCGTGCAGATGTCGCTGTAGGTCGCGTTGGTGACCAGGCCACCGCGGCTGGGATCGGACTTGATGCGGATGCCGTTGGAGCTGCCGCCGCCGAGCCCGCTGCCGAGCCCGTCGATCGACAAGTCGTAGACGTTCAACCCCGATACGCCCCCGTTGGTCTCGCTGCCGATCGACATGCCGTGGCCGGAGCGAAAGTGGTTGTGAGCGATGAGCAGATTGGTGACGCCGGTGCCGCCCTTGATCGCGATGTGGTCGTCGCCGACGCTGATGTTGCTGCACACGATGAAGCCGTTGCTGGCGGCTTCGCCGGGATCGATGCCGTCGGTGTTGTGCGCGACGTTGGCGTTCAGCGCGGTGCCGACGCTGTTGGTCGCCGCCGTCGGGGTCTTGACGGTGACGCCCCAGACCACGAAGCCGCGCGCCGCGAGCTTGACGTGGAACATCGGCGAGTTGTGCAGCGTGATCCGATACAGCGTGAAGTTGGTCACCGAGCTGACCACGATCAGCGCCGGGCTGCTGCCGCCGCCGCCGTTGATGTCCCACCAGGTCTGCGTGCCGCCGATCTGAGGCTCGCCGCCCTGCCCGTCGATGGTTCCGTCGCCCACGATGCCCGAGTTGGTGCCGCGCACGGTGATCAGCGCCGGCGCGTTGTTGTAGACGGTCGGGTTGCGCGTTCCGAACAGCGTGACGCCGGCGTCGACCCACAGGGTCACGCCGGTGGGCACGGTGATCGGGCCGGTGATGAAGCCGTTGCTGGTGCCGCTCTGCACCAGCTTCACGGCCTGGCCCACGGGGCAGGCGGTCAGCGCCTGCTGGATACGCGTGGTGTCGAGAGTCGTCTCGCTGGGCGGCGTACCGGTGACGATCGCGAAGCTCGCTTGCAGCGTGGCGCAGGCCGTCGCGGGTAGCGTCGGCTCGGCCGGCAGGTTGGTGTCGCCCGCGCCGCAGACGCCGCCGCCACCGCCCGGCGTGCCGCCCGCGCCGGTCACGGCGCCGCCAGTGCCAGACGTCGGGCCGCCGCCGGTGCCTCCGGTGCCGCTCTTGCCTCCGGTCGGGGTGGTGGTCGTCCCGCCGCCGCCGCTGGTCGCACCGCCGGTGCCGCTGGTCGCGCCTCCGGTGCCCGGACCGGCGTTGCCGGCGGCGCCGTTGCCAGCGGCGCCGGTGTCACCGCCGCCGCTGCCGCCGCCCGTTCCGTCGATCGACGATCCTCCGCCGCACCCCGCCTGCGATGACACGACACCGAACAGGCCCAAGCCGAAAGCGACAACCAAGCCAAGGCGATCTCGTTTCATGAAATATACGTAGCTCCTTCATTGGGCAGTGCCCGCCGGCCACCAACACGGCTCAAAGTGAATACAACGTTCATTTCCGTGATTGGCAAGGCTCAGTAGGTGCGACTGGCCGCGCGCGATCATCAGAAAAAACGCTGAATCCCGACGGGGATCGCGCGCGGGCGCGCGAACGTGGCGCCAATCACGAACGAGAGTCGGTCTTACGCGAATCGCGCCGGCGAGGCTCGATTGAGGAGCTAGTTGTAGGTTGCCGAAAACAACAGCGACAATGCCGTCACGTTCCAGCTCGGCACCTGGTTGAGGATCGGGTCCGAATCCTTGCCCTTCATCGAGGCGAAGATCGCTTGCGCGCAGACGCCGAGCCCCCAGTTGTCGGACACCCACCACTCCTTGCCGAAGAGCAGCTCCAGGCCGACGCCGCGGTTGCTCGTCGCCAGCGTATTTTCACTCGCGTCCATGATCTCGACCGTGGCGTCGAGCAACGAGGCAGCCGCAAAGGCGTTGGGGCCAAAGTAGTAGGCCGCGCCCAGGCCCAAGCCCGACACGTCGTCACTGAGGGTCGAACCGCCCGTATCGATCGACATGCCGTTCATCTTCAGGCTGGCTGTCTCGGGGCCGGCGATGAAGAACTCGCCGTACACGACCAGGTGCTGCGTGAACGAATAGCCAAACGCCGCCGAGAACGCGGCGCCCCCACCGTCGTAGCTGACGGTCTGGCTGCCCGCGGTGCCGGTGAGCCCCGACCAGCCGCCACCGAGCTGCAGTCGGATGTAGCCGCCGTCGTGAGCCCTGGCGCCCGGTGCCGAAGCGGGTGGCGGGGCCGGCGGGGGATAGGCCGTTGGATAGGGATAAGCGTAGGGATAGGGATAGGGGTAGCTACCGGGCGGTGGGTAGCCTGGCGGATAGGTGCCCGGCGGATACCCGGGCGGCGGGGCGTAGCCGGGCGGGTACCCTGCCGGCGGCGCATAGCCCGGCGGATAGCCGGGAGGCGGATAGCCCGGCGGCGGTGATGGAGACGCACCTGCGCTCGGAGCCGGTGATGGCGATGGCGGTGGCGATACGGCGGGCGCGGGCGACGGCGGCGCGGGCGGCGGCGGCACGGGCGGCGGCGCCGCCGCCGACGATGAGCCGGCGGGCGCGGCCGGCGGCACGGGCGCGGCCGGCTTCGCCGTCGGCGGCACGTCGCCAGTCGCGGGTGCGGCGGGGGGCGCCGGTTTGAAGACCGGCGGCGTCGCCACCGACTGCGCGCGCGTATTCGCGGTCGTGAAGAGGATGGCAGTCGGCGCGAGGACTCGGAACGCGAATGACCGGAGGTTCATGACCCATCCACCGTCGCAAAAAGACCGGAAAAATCCAACCACGGATCCGCGGGGTCCATCGGCGTTATAGTCACGCGCCATGGGAGCACGGTGGGACTCAGCGTGGAGGTTACTGATCGGTCTTCTGTGGTGGGCGGCGGCCAGCAGCGGATGCGCGACGCCCGGCGGACGCGCGACCCCCGGCGGGCGCGCGGAGCCCGGCAAACCGATCGTCGAGTTTCCGTCCCCGGCGAAGCTCGCCGAGCTCGAGCGCCAGCCGGCGGCGATCCCCAACCTGGACGTCGGCGCCGTGCCGTCCGACGGGTGGACGCTGGAGGCGCAGCAAGGCGCGATCAATCCCGACGAGCCGTTCCAGCCGCACAGCAGCTGGGAGGCGGCGTTCGCTGCGGACGCCGTGCAGGCGCGCCCCAACGTGCACCTGACGCGCGCGCTCGCCTGCGTGGCGCGCGAGGCGGGCCGGTTCTACCTCGACGCGCACGCGCCGCCGCCGGAGAATCTCCAGCAGTTCCTGATCGCGGCGTGCGGGGCCGTGGCGCCGACCGTCGGAATGAGCTGGATCAGCGGCGCCGTGCCCGACCCGATCGGCGACGACGACCTGCTCGGGCGCCAGCGCGGGCAATTGAAGACGGAGGTGGTTGCGCAGCTGCCCGACGGTGCCACCGACGCCGGGTTCTGGTACGGCCGCGCGCACGGGCACACGATCGCGATCATGACCTACGCGGTGACGGGCGTGCGCTGGAAGTCGCTGGCGGTCGTCCCCGACGCGCAGGGCAACGCCACGTTCGAAGGCGAGCTGACGCAGGCCGCGGATTACATCACGGGCTACGCCAACCAGGGACGCCTGGGCGTCGAGCGCTGCACGATCGATCCCGGAGTGCCGCGCCCGCGATTTCGCGCGACCTGCCACCTCGCCAAGGACGACGACACCGCGTGGGTGCAGCTGCTGAGCGCGCCGCCCCAGCGCGTGCTCGCGGTCCCGTTCGCGCAGATCCTGCTGCGCCGGACGGTGGATCAGCCGCTGGCGTTCCGCGTGCAGCCGTACACGCAGCCGCACCCGGTCGCCAGCGCCCAGGATTTCTCGACCGCGGTGGTCGCGTCGCTGAATGACGTGCGCATCCGGGGCGGCCTGCGGCCGGTGCAGCTGGCGGCGGCGGAGTCGGCGCGCGCCACGCGCCTGGCCAGCCACTACTTCGCGACCGCGCTCGCGCGCAGCGGCGGCACCCAACAGAGCGACGAGATCGCGCTCGGCCTGCTCGCCGGCTGGCAGATCGAAGGGTTGATCCGGGACGGCCTGTTCACATCCAGCGTCGCGCCGCACACGCGCGACGCCGCGCAATGGCTCGACGCCGCGCTGACGTCGCCGGTCGGGCGCGCCGCGCTGCTCGCTCCCGAGATCGAAGCGGTGGCGCTGGGGACGGTGATGCTGTCGCAGCCCGACGGACTTGGCGCGGTCGTCACCGGCTACCGGCTCTACCACGGCGACGATCACAGCGACGACGTCAAGCACCTCTACGCGCGCCTGCTGGCCGCGCGGCAGCGGCTCGGCCTGGGCATGCCGTTCCGCCTCGACGGCATGCAACACGTGATGCAGGCCGAGTTCGCGCGCATCCAGAGCGGCCAGTGGCAATCACGCCAGGCGCTGCAGGCGGCGCTGGATCAAGCGGTGCACCGGTTCGGCGCGTCGATGCGCGGCTACGTCGTCGAGACCACCTCGCTGGACGCGTTCGAGATCCCCGAGGCTCTGGTGCGGCGCAAGCAGCTCTACTTCGAGATCGGCGTCGGGCACTATCGCGCGCCCGGCGCCGCGTGGGGACAGATGGTGATCCTGGTCGTGTTCGCCGCCGACGCGCCCTTGACGCACGAGGTGTGAGCGGTCCGCGAGGCTCAGGCGGGCAGCTTCGCGATGAGATCGTCGTGTGGCGCGGGGATGATCTCCGTCGCGACGACCAGCGCGCGATCGATGACGCCGGTGGCGGCCTCGACGGCGGCCTCGATCTCGGCGAGCGACCCGGAGAGCGTGAAGAACGCCTTGCCGCCGATGCCGCGCGCGAGCTGCATCTCGACGATGCGCACGGCGGCGGCCTTGACCGCCGCGTCGGCGGCGACGATCGACGCCGCCACGGTCGTGGTCTCGATCGCGGCCAGCGATTCGACGCCGGCGGGCGGGATCACGCCGCGCACCGCCGGACCGATCAACGGGTGCGCCTGCGGCAGGAACAAGCGATCGACGATGCGATCGCCGCCGACCTCCAGGCCGACGCGGAACGCCTCGTCGACGGCGGCGACCTCGCCGGTCACCAGCACCAGGAACTTGCCCGGGCTCACGGGGCGGCAATCGGCGAGCACGACGGGCGCGCGCTTGACCATCGCGTCGGCGACCGGATAGCCGCGCGCGATCGACGACAGCTCGATCATCGCGAGCGCAGGACCGGCGCGGCCGTCGTCGTGCGCGGATCCGGCAAGATCGGCAACGTCAGCAACGTCAGCAACGTCTGATCGGTCGCTCATACGAAGCGGAAGTATTCTTTCAGCGTGCAGCGGCGCTCGCGCGTGAAGTTGAGCACCGTGGTCAGCCCCTCGCCCGTCGGCGACGCGATCGTGAACGACGTGTAGCCCTCGCCGCCCAGCCCCAGCCCCGCGAGGTTCGACGCGTTCTTGACGAAGATCGACGTATTGATCGTGCGCGCCATCGCGTGCAGGTTCTCGATGTTGCGCGAGTACATCACCGCGGTGTGGCCGAAGCCGTGCTCGACGCGCTTGGCCATGGCGATCGCCTCGGCGGCGTCGGGGGCGCGTACCAGCGGCACGACCGGCATCAACATCTCCAGCTGCACGAACGGATGCTTCTCGTCGACCTCGGCCATGAGGAGTCGGAGCTCGTCTCCGGCGCGCACGCCGATGTGCTTGCCGATCACCGCGGCGTTCTTGCCGATGAAGTCCTTGTTGGGGTGACTTCCACCGCCCGCAGCCGGGTGCAGCACCGTCTTTTCCAGCTCCCGCAGCTGCTGCGCGTTCACGAAGTGGCATCCGTTGCGCCCGAGCCGCTCCTTGAGCGCGTCGGCGATCGAGGCGACCGCGATGACCTCCTTCTCGGCGGTGCAGATGATGTTGTTGTCGACCGACGCGCCCAGCACGATGTGCTTGGCCGCGTTGTCGAGATCCGCGGTCTCGTCGACGACGGCGGGCGGATTTCCCGGACCCGCGGCGATCACCTTCTTGCCCGCGTTCATGGCGGTCTTCACCACCGCGGGACCGCCCGTGACCACCAGCAGGCGCACGCCCGGGTGGCGCATCAGCTCTTGCGCGCTCTCGATCGTCGGTTTCTCGACGCACGAAAGCAGGTTCTCCGGGCCGCCCGCCCCGACGATCGCGTCGTTGAGCAAGTGCACGAACCAGGCGCTCACGCGCGCTGCGTACGGGTGCACATTGAACACCACGGCGTTGCCGCCCGACACCATCCCGATGCCGTTGTTGATGACGGTCTCGGTCGGGTTGGTCGTCGGCGTGATCGATCCGATGACGCCGTAGCTCGCGCGCTCGATGATCGCCAGACCGTCGTCGCCCGAGAACGCCACCGGGCGCAGCATCTCGGGCCCCGGCGTCTTGTTGACGCAGAGCAGGTTCTTCCGCACCTTGTCGTCGACGCGGCCGTACCCCGTCTCGGCGACCGCGTAGCGCGCCAGCTCGTCGACGTGCGCGCGCGCGGTCTCGCGCATCGCCGCCACCCAGCGCGTGCGCGCTTCGAGCGACGCTGATTCGTTCTGCTCCCAGGCGCGCCGCGCGGCCTTCACCGCCGCGTCGACGTCGGGGAAGACACCGCGGCGGCCGCGCGGGACGTCGACGTCGCGGCGCCGCGCCGGCAGTGCTGGCGGCGGCGGCGCGTCGCTCGATCCCGAGAACCCCGGCGGCGGATTGCGCACCGCCTCCGCCGGCGACGCCGGCACGTCGCCGATGCGCGCGAGCACGCGCTCGACGATCTCCTGGATGCGGGCTTCGTCCATCGGCGCGAGCAGTTTAATCGCGACGCGGCGAAGTTCCTAGCCGGGCGCGGGAGCGTCGAGGGTGCGCCGGATGGCGCGCAGCAGACGATCCGGATCGTAGGGCTTGCGCAGCAGCTCGTGAGCGGATCCGGTCAGCAGCGCCGCGACGTTGGTCTCGGCGGTGTAGCCGCTCGACAGCAGGAAGCGCGCGGCCGGCATCAAGACTCGCAACCGCTCCAGCGCCGCCTGGCAGGTCATGCCGGGCATCACCACGTCGAGCAGCACCAGGTCGAAGGGTCCCTCGGCGGCGCGCAGGCAGGCGGCCTCGCCGTTCTCGGCCGCGACGACGGTGTAGCCGGCGCGTTCCAGGATCCGCTTGACGACGCTGCGCACCGCCGCGTCGTCCTCGGCGACCAGGATGCGCTCGTGGCCGGAGACGACCGCGCCCTGGATCTTGTTGCCGACGTCGCGGACCGCGCGCGAAAGCACCGGCAAGTAGACCTTGAACGTGGTGCCGACGTTGACCTCGCTGTAGCAGTTCAACATGCCGCCGTGCTGGCGGACGATGCCGTAGCAAACCGCCAGACCCAGGCCCGTGCCCTGCTGCTCGCGCTTGGTGGTGAAGAACGGCTCGAAGATGCGCTCCAGAATATCGCGCGGCATGCCGATGCCGGTGTCGGTCACCGTGACCAGCACGTAGCGCCCCGGCTGCGCCCACGGATGCGTGGCGGCGTACGAGCCGTTGATCACGACCTGCTCGGTCTCGATGGTCAGTCGCCCGCCCGCCGGCATCGCGTCGCGCGCGTTGATGCACAGATTCATGAACACCTGGTCCAGCTGCGAGGCGTCGGCCTCGACCAGCGGCAGGCGCGCGCCGGGAATGATGTCGACGGAGATCGTCTCCGGCAGCACGCGGCGCAGGAGCTGTGCCAGCGCGGCAAGCCGCTCGTTCATGTCGAGCGCTTTGAGGTTCAGCTCCTGTGATCGGCTGAGCGCCAGCAGCTGGCGCGTGAGATCGCGCCCGCGCTCCGCCGCCTCGATCACGATGCGCAGGTCGGCGCGCGCCTCGTGGTTCGGCAGGGCCTCCTCCGCCAGCGACGCCCCCGACAGGATCACCATCAACAGATTGTTGAAGTCGTGCGCGATACCGCCCGCGAGCATGCCCAGGCTCTCGAGCTTCTGCATCTGGAACAGCCGCCGCTCCAGCGTCTGCTTCTCGTCCTGCGCGCGGGCGCGCTCCTCGAGAAAGCGGATCCGCCCGGCCGCGACCGAGATCTGACTCGCCATCGCGATCAGGTAGTCGAGCTCGGCGCCAGTCGGCGGACGGCACCCCTCGTCGCCGAAGCTGCCGCAGCCGAAGACGCCGAACGGCTTGTCGAGCAGGCGCAGGGGGATGTTGATGATCGTCCGGTTGCCGAGCTGGGCGACGATCTCCTTGTTGGTGCGCGGGTCGATGCGCGCGTCCTCGACGACGACCGGCACGTCGGAGGTCATGACCTCCTCCATCATGCGGTCGCCCTTGATCTTGAGCACGGGCGCCACAGACCAGATCAGCTCTTTGTCGGAGCCGGCGTAGTCGATGAGCCGGACCTCGTCGGCTTCCTCGTGATCGGCGACGAAGAACCAGACGCGCTGGTAGCCGATCGCCGCGCTCACCTCGGCGCGCGTGACGTCGAGCAGCTCGCCGAAGCTGGCGGTGCGCTGCAGGTCGCGCGCAAAGGCCAGCAAGCGTCGGGGCAGCGAGATCTCGGTCGCATTCACCGCGTCAGTTTACGC
Source organism: uncultured Myxococcales bacterium (assembly GCA_964571275.1). Lineage (GTDB taxonomy): Bacteria > Myxococcota_A > Polyangia > Fen-1088 > Fen-1088 > DASRQZ01. The sequence continues at coordinate 6,366 of CAZNCQ010000128.1, read as the reverse complement.
GCGATCCGAACGCCGTGCTGGACCGGCGACGCGCTTTGCGCCAGGGTGGAAGGCGCACGGTCATGGCCAACGATCCCCACGCCTCGGATCCGGCGGCGCCGGAATCGCTGGCGGCGTTGCTGGCGCACGCGCGGGCGCTGGTCGGCGTCGACCTCGGCGAGATCGCCGACGGCCTGGGGTTGCCGGTGCCGGCCGGACAGGTGCGCACCAAGGGCTGGTCGGGACAGATCCTCGAACGCGAGCTGGGCGTCGAAGCCGGTGGGGTGCGCGGCCCCGACTTCGCGGCGCTGGGCATCGAGCTCAAGACCGTGCCGGTCGATCCGGATCTCACCCCGCGCGAGTCGACCGCGGTCTGCCAGATCGATCCGATCGCGATCGCCGCCGAGTCGTGGGAGACGAGCTACGTGCGCGAGAAGCTGCGCCGCGTGCTGTTCGTGGCGCTGGAGATCCCGCCCGACGACGAATCGGTGGGCGCGCGGCGCGTGGCGGCCGTGCGGCTGTGGTCGCCCGACGCCGGCGAGGAGCGCGCGCTGCGCGCCGACTTCGAGCTGTTCGTGCGCGGCTATTTCCGTCGCGGCCGCACCAGCGAGATCACGGGCCACCTGGGCGAGGTGATGCAAGTGCGCCCCAAGGGCAAGAACGCGCGCGACCTGCGCGACGGCTACGACGCCGCCGGCAACCCCACGCGCGTCGGCAAGTGCGGCTTTTACCTGCGCCCGTCGTTCGTGAGCGCGATCTTGCGGCGGGCCTCGCTCGACCCGCTCTAGCCTAGAACGGCATACCGAATTGCACCACCCAGGGCTGGTGCTCGGGATCAGCGATGAACGAGATCGTGCCCAGCAAGAAGTCGTACCAGAAGTGCACGGCCGTGTTTCCCAGCAGCGAGAAATCGCTCTTGATGAAAACCAGCCCGAGATAGCCGCCGGTCGCCATCAGGTACGGCACGGCGTACCCCGCGCGCCTGAACTCATCCCGGCTCCCGTCGAGGTAGTTGAAGACGTGAGCGCCGCCGAAGATCGCCGACGCCGCCGCCCAGCCGCCCCAGAGCCCGAGCGACGTCTCGCTGAGGCCGGCTTGAATCACGCCGCGGAACAGCGACTCTTCACCGACGGCGACCGGCAAATAAAGGCCGGCGTCGTAGGTCTCGCCGAGCGCGACGCCCCCGGCCGTGCCGTAGTGGTAGCCGAAGAAGTTGACGCCTTTGCCGTCGGTGAGCGAGCGCGACCCCGCGCCGAAGACCGTCGGCGACACCAGCCTCGTGAGCAGAACGCCGGCGCCGAGCAGCGCAGGCACGCCGGCCCAGACCCACGGGCTCTTGAGCACGCGCGGGTTGAAGGGGGCCGCCAGCAGATCGGCCATCTGCTCCTTGGCGACCGGATACCGGTAGCCAAGGTCGGCGCGCGCGACGCGCGCATCGCGATAGGCCGCGAAAATTCCGTAGAACCAGAGATTCTGCACGGCGGCCACCGTGAGCTGGTCGAGCGGATCGTCGTGGTCCTGCAGGCGCAACCCGTTGGGCGTGGTCGGGTTGTCTTCCTCGACGTGCAGCGCGAGCAGCACCATCGCGGTGGCGCCGCCGAGGTAGGTCGCCGCGCGGACCTTCCGATGAAGATAGAAGTAGCCGCAGCCGGGACAGAGCGTGGAGTACGCCGCCGCCCACTTCGGACTGACGGCGAAGGGCGTGAGAGCGTCCGCAGCGCGGGTCGCGGCCTCGCGCACGCCGGGACCCTGATCGGAATCGGCGGCCCAGCGCAGCGCCTGGATGTGCTCCGGGTTGTGCGTGGTCCCGAGCGCGCGCGCCGCCGCCGCGCGCACGCCCGGGTCGTAGTCGCGCTGGAGCATCACCACCAGCAGATTCTCGGCGCGCATCGTGCGCAGCTCGGCCAGCTCCGCTGCGGCGGCCACGCGCTCGGCGGGCTGCATCGAAGCCGCGCGCGCGAGCAACGCGGGCGGCAGCCACGGATCGTCGGGGATCGACACCGCGCCACGCGCGACCGCGGCGAAACCGGCGAGCACGGCGAGCATCGCCAGCCCGCACGCTGGTAGAATTCCGCCTCCCGGATGAGACGCCAAGGTCCCCTATTTAGCCGCAGCGGGCGGCGGAACGCCACGGCGAGGCTCGCCGCCGCGGGCATGGCGATCGCGACCTTGCCGGGATGCGCGTTCGTGTTCAGCCAGGGACCGCCTCCGCCTGAACGTCAGGCCCAGGACACATACTTCGATTGCAGCGATTCGTGGGTGCCCGCGATCGTCGACGCGTTGCTGACGACAGGCATCGGCATCAGCGCCGCCGCTTCTTACGACGATCAGACGATCTCCAATCCGCACGAGGTCGCGGCGGTCTCGGCCGGCCTGACGGCGATGTTCCTGGCGTCGGCGATCTACGGCATCTCGTCCGTCGCCACCTGCGGCAGCGCGAAGCACGCCCGGCTCGAGCGGAAGCAACGGGAGACACTGCTGCCGCCGCCTTACGGGACGCCGCCGTGGGGGCAGCCGCCCCCCAGCTGGCCGCCGCCGGTCGCGTTCTACCGCGCGCCCGCGCCCGGGCCCACGCCCAAGGCGACGCCGCAGGCGCCGGCGACGCCCGCACCAACCGAGGTACCGGCGCCGGCAACGCCATCGCCCGCGCGACCGTCGCCGGACGCGCCGATCTTCAAGCCGGCGCCGCCCGCGCCCCCGCGCGGCTCGTGATCGCTGCTCAGCCCTTGCTGTCGGCGCGGCCGAGCGGCAGCACCATGTCGACGTTCACGTGCGGGCGCGGAATGATGTGCACCGAGACCATCTCGCCGATGCGCTCGGCGGCGCGCTGGCCGGCCTCGGTCGCCGCCTTCACCGCGGCGACGTCGCCGCGCACGATCGCGGTCACGAAACCGCCGCCGATCTTCTCGTAGCCGACGAGCTCGACCTTCGCCGCCTTCACCATCGCGTCCGCGGCCTCGACCATCGCGACGAATCCTTTGGTTTCGATCATACCGAGCGCGTCTGCCATGGGGTCTCCTCTATTTGTCCACGAACTTTTCACCGGCGCGGCCGGAGAGGCCTTCGACCGCCGCGATCGCCGCCGCGGCGGCCGCGTCGATCTCCGCCTCGGGGCCCGACAGCCAGAGCCGTCCGAACGCGCCGTAGGGTTGCACCTGCACGAGAAAGATGTGCGCTGCCTTCTCCGCCTCGTTCGCCGCGAAGGCGACGTAGCCGGCCGGCTCGGTCTCGAGAATGAACAGCGACTGCCCGGGCAGGATCATCATCCCTTGCGAGCTGCGGTTGATGATCTGGGCCTGCGTCGGCTCGATCGACCGGATGATCTGGTTGGTGACGACCTTGGGCTTGATGCGGTCTTCCTCGCGCAGCTCGAGGTGCGCCAGGATCGCCGCGCCCGCGTTGCGCACGTCGCCCTGATCGTCGGCGTGCACCTCGAGCAGGCCGTAGGCGCGCTCCACGATCTGCAGCGCCGGCACGACCCGCGTCGCCTTGAGCGCGACGTCGGTCACGCGGTTGATGGCGATGCCGGGCGCGATCTCGACGAACAGCGACGCCTGCCCCGGGATCGGCAGGAACCCGCGCGCCGTCTTGCCCATGAAGCTGGCCAGCTGCGCCTGCAGCGCATCGAGGAACGTGTAGCAACGCAGGGTCGAGTTCGACATGGTCGGGGTGGACGGTCCGCGGTGCTCAAAGCTACACGAGCTGCTAACTTATCGCCATGGCTGCGATGCCGTCGCGCGCGATCCCCTGGTATCTCTGGTGTGCGCTGCTGGCGTCGACGTCGGTGGCATTGGGCGTGCACTGGGACATCGCCTGGCATCGCTCGATCGGGCGCGACACCTTCTGGTCACCGCCGCACCTGATGATCTACGCGGCGGCGCTCCTGGCGGCGCTCGCGTCGGGATCGCAGATCTTGAAGGCGACGTTCACGCGCGGTGAGGCGCCGGGGACGGTGCGGGTGCTCGGTTTTCGGGGACCGCTGGGCGCGTTCATCACCGCCTGGGGCGGCATCACCATGCTGACGTCCGCGCCGTTCGACGACTGGTGGCACAACGCCTATGGGCTGGACGTCAAGATCCTGAGCCCGCCGCACGTCCTGCTGGCGATCGGCATCGGCGCGATCCACGTGGGCGTGCTGATCTTCGTGCTCGGCCGCATGAACCGCGTCGAGGGGCGCGCGCGCCAGGTGTTGACGCTGGCGTTCCTGTTCGTGAGCGCGATGCTGCTGCTGGCGCTGATGACGCTGTTCATGGAGCGCACGGTGCGACCGTTCATGCACGGCGCGCCGTTCTACGGCATCATCGCGGCGATCGCGCCGCTGATCCTGTGCGCGGCGGCGCGCGGGTCCGGGCACCGCTGGGGCGCGACGCTCGCGGCGGCGTTCTATTCGTCGTTTCTGCTGGCCCTGCTGTGGGTGATGCCGCTCGTGCCGGCGCAGCCGAAGCTGGGGCCGGTGATGGTGCCGGTGCACAGCCTGGTGCCACCCGAGTTTCCGCTGCTGCTGATCATTCCCGCGATCGCGGTGGATCTGCTGGCAGCGCGCGTGGCGGTGGACTGGTCACGCGCGCAGCTGGCGGCGGCGATCGGCGCCGTGTTCGCGGCGCTGTTCTTCATCGTGCAATGGCCGTTCGCGACGTTCCTGATGTCGCCGGGCGCGCGCAACGCCTTCTTCGGCGCGATCTACTTCGACTACAACATGCCGCCGCACACCTACTACCGCCGCCACGAGTTCTTGCCGCACGCGACCGGGCCGGGCGCGCTGGTGACCGGCGCCTTTGTGTCGATCGCGATCGCGATTCTCGGCAGCTGGCTGGGCCTGCGGTGGGGCAACTGGATGCGTCGGATTCACCGGTGAGCATGCGGCGGCGCAAGATCGGGGTCGCGGCGCTGGCGAGCATCGTCGGCTTTGGCGTCCTGGGTGCGCGCGACGCGCAGGCGCACCTCAACAGCCCCGACCTCTTTCACGAGGGAATGGCCGGCCCCTACAAGATGCTGGTCACGATCCGTCCGCCCGACGTGATCCCCGGCGTCGCGATGATCGAGGTGCTGGCACCGTCGGCGGATCTCACCAAGGTGACGATGGTGCCGCTGCCGATGCGCGGGCCGGGCGCGATCTCGCCGCCCGTCGCCGACGTCGCTGTCCGCGATCCCGGGGACGCGCGCCGTTTCCAGGGGCGGCTGTGGCTCATGGCCACCGGATCTTGGCAGGTGCGCGTGCACGCCGAGGGGCCCGCCGGCGCCGGCGATCTCGCGGTGCCGGTCGCGGCGCTGGCGATGCGCACCAAGACCATGCGGGCCGGGCTCGGTGCGCTCCTGCTCGCGCTGCTGGCCTTTCTGTTCGCGGGCATGGTCAGCATCATCGGCGCCAGCGTGCGCGACGCCGATCTCGCCGAAGGCACAGCGCCCGATCCGCGCCGGCGCCGGAAGGCGCGCATCGCGCAGGCGGTGACAGCGGCGGTGCTGGCGGCGGCGGTCGCCGGCGGATTGTCGTGGTGGGGCGACGAGGCGTCGTTCTACGGGCGCCTGGTCTACAAGCCGATCGCGCTCGCCGCGACGGTGACCGACGGCGCCGGCGGCGCGCGCGCTCTCGATCTGACGCTGACCGATCCGGGCTGGTTGCCGAGCCGCAAGCTCGACGATCTGCTGCCCGATCATGGCCACCTCATGCACCTGTTCGTGGTGCGCGTGCCCGGGCTCGACGCTCTGGCGCACCTGCACCCGACCGAGACAACGCCAGGGCACTTCACGCAGAAGCTGCCGTCGCTGCCCACGGGGGACTACCAGCTGTTCGCCGACATCGTGCACGCGAACGGTCTCGGCGAGACGGCGACGGCGACGCTCACGATCGCTGACGGCAACACGAGCGCACCGACCGGCGACGACGCGGTCGGGCTCGGGGCGCCGATCGCGGAACCCAGCCGCGCAACGACGGACGCGAATCCGGTGGCGACGCTCGCCGACGGAACCCGCGTCACCTGGCTGCGCGAGCGCGACGGCACCCCGGCCAACGCGATCGCGCCGCTCGCACCGGGACGCGCGAGCTGGTTTCGCTTCCACGTCGACGACCGCGACGGCACACCCGCACGCGACGTCGTCCCCTACATGGGCATGGCGGGCCACGCGGTCTTCTTGAGCCACGATCGCTCGGTCTTCGCGCACGTGCACCCGACCGGCTCGGTGCCGATGGCGGCGCTGGCGCTGGTCAACCAGGCGGCGGGGGCGGATCCGCACGCCGGGCACCACATGGCGCCGGATCCGTTGCCGCCCGAGATCGCCTTCCCCTACGCCTGCCCGCGCGCCGGCGACTACCGCGTCTTCGTGCAGTTCCGAAGAGGCGAAGCCGTCGAGACCGCGATCTTCGACGCGAAGGTGCGGTGAGCGAAGACG
>CAZNCQ010000127.1:0-19558 GCA_964571275.1 uncultured Myxococcales bacterium | reverse complement strand
TCAAGGTTCTTGAGACCAATTTCTACTCCTCCCCGCCCAGAATGAAGGCCTGCTAGGGCCAATGCCGTTCACTTAGCGGCTCCCGCCGAAGGGCGTTTTCGGGCGTAGTTGCTCATCTCCAACGGGGGTGACATTTCACCGGATCTCGTTAGCTTCTGCACACCACCAAGCTCGATCCCCGGCCGCCCACGGCGGCACGGCGATTGCGAGGACCGGCAGGCATGGGGATTCGAACGGACAGCCGATGGGCAGGCGTGCTGACGATGGTCATCCTGACCGGGGCTTTGGGGGGCGCGGCGCGAGCGCAGGTCGGCGGCGGTCACTTTTCGCTGTCGGTCGATGGGGGCCTGATGCATTCGACCAGCGTGCGCGCGCTGAGCACGAAGCCGGAAACCGCCGTCGCCGACGGACCCCAAACCTCCCTCTGCGCCGGGCTCAGCGGTATCGGGGAGTACCTGGGAGGGGTGGCCGGAATCCGGGGCGACCTCGGCCTCAACATTTTTGGCGCGGCACCGATCGAAGCCTTCCTTGGCGGTCTGGCCGGCTTTCGGCTCAGGTTCGGCAACTGGCGTGTGCAGGCCACCGGAGAGCTCGGTGAGCACCTCTTGTGGGATATCGGAGCGGGCGAATTTCAGGGCCACCCGCACGCCCTGCTGCCCTTTGCCGGCGCCAGCTTGGAGCTCGGTCACCGCGATGGTGTGCGCCCGGGGCACCTCGGGCTCTCGGCCTTCATCCGGCAGGACCTGGACCAGCGTACGGTGCCGGCACACGCAGACTTCATCTCCACTGGGGGCGGCGACACCGTTCACGAGGTCTTCGATGCCACCTACAGCGTCGGCGGGACGACGATCGGCCTCGGAGTGAACGTGACGACCAACTGATCGATTGCGGAAACCTGGTCGTGCGGCTAAGGCGGCCTGTGCAGCCAATACCCAGCAACAGCCGTCGCGCGCAGGCGGGGTCAAGGAGGTGGGCGGCGTGGAGGGCGTGGACTTGACGCCGCCGAGCACGACGGCAGACGCCGAGCTGCTCGATGAGATCCGGGACGTCATCTCGAGCCGCGCGACGTACGGCTACCGTCGGACCGCCGCGATCATTCGGCGGCGCAGGCGCGCTGCAGGACGAGCACCTGCCAACCACAAACGTGTCTACCGGTTGATGCGAGAGAACGAGCTCCTGCTCCGCCGGCACTTTGGCGACCGGCCCGGGCGCGTCCACGACGGGAAGGTGATCACGCTGAAGTCGGATCTGCGGTGGTGCTCGGACGCTTTCGCAGTGCAGGCGTGGAACGGCGACCGCGTGCAGGTAGCGTTCGTGCTCGACTGCTGCGACCGCGAAGCTATCGCGTTTACCGCCGTCCACGGATTCATCGACGGAGCGATGATCCGAGACTTGATGCTCGCCGCCGTCGAGCGCCGGTTCGGCGAGAACGCCAGGCGGGTCCCGCACGCCATCGAGTGGCTCTCGGACAACGGCTCCGTGTACACCGCGCACGAGACCGTTGATCAGGCCGAGGCGCTCGGCTTCATCGTCTGCACGACGCCTCCCTATTCGCCCGAAAGCAACGGGATGGCCGAGTCCTTCGTGAAGGGCTTCAAGCGCGATTACGTGTACCTCGCCGACGTCCGCACCGCCGGCGAGTTGATCGCCGAGCTGCCCGGTTGGTTCGACGACTACAACCGCTTTCGCCCTCACAAGGGCTTGAAGATGCTGTCACCCATGGAGTACAGAGACATCAACCTGGCGAGCTGAACTGTCGGGTTTCAGCGGGGGGCAACTCCACCTCAGACATTGTCGGACTAATCCCGGTCGCGGCGCACGGGTCACAAGTGTCGTTAACAAGCCGCCGCGATGGCGACTGGGTCTCCTTTCTCGTCGGAGGCAGCGTTGATTGGCGCCGGCGGGCTCGTGAGCGCAGGTACCGTCACCTCTTGTGGCACTGGTGACACCTTCTTGTCCACCCTGTACACATAGCGGCCCACGAGAAGGTTGCAGAACCAAACGCGGCACTCGGTGGCTCGCTCTTCGACGGCGACAACGTAGCGGGACAAGACTTTGGAGAGGTACACGCTCCATCGGCGGTGGATGATCTTGCCGGTGGAATCCACGGTGTGCGGATACCAATCCTTCGGATACGCGGGGATCACAAGCGCGGGTAACTTCCGCTCGCTGGGGCGATACAGCTCGGCGGGCGTGCGCATCTCGAGTGCTTCATGCGGCCTGACGTGGTTGAGCTCGGCGACCCACTCGTCGAATCGCGCCTGCTGGGCGAGCAGGGAGGCTCCTGTCTGGCCTGCAGGTCGAGGCAGACGTCGACGTGCATGCGTTCATGGCCGCCGTTGTCTTGAGGGCACCCTGGCCGACCGCGGACAACGTGAATCCCGAGTGCTACCCACCATGCTGACAACATCGACAACCCACCGAGCGACAGCACGTGTGCGAATGGCGGTCCATTGTCGCTCTGAATGGCCTTCGGCAACCCGTAGCGCCGGAACCGATCCTCAAACACTGGTCGCACCGCTGACGTTCCGGTCTTCGGCAGAGCGCGCAGCGCGAGAACGAACTGGCTATATCCATCCCGTACGGTGAGCGGGTCGCAGCGTTCGCCGTCGGCGGTATGCCACCAGCCCTTGAAGTCGACGGTCCACAGGTCGTTCGGCCCGTCCACGACGACCGACGGTGCTCCCACAGGCACTGCGACGGAACGAACTCGCCATCGTCGCGCGCGGATCAGGCCGTACTCGCGCATCACGCGCTCGATGGTCTTCACCGCCGGAGCTCGCTCGCCGTGCGACTTCATCAACAGGATCCTCAGCTTCTTGCCGCCCCATGTCGGGTGTGCTTGGCGGAGGCGAACGATTTCCGCCTTCATGGCCTCCGTCATCTCCGTTGGCGAGGTCTTCGGGCGCCGGCTCTCGCTGACGAGGCCGACTACGCCCTCGGCTTTGAACCGCCGCAGCTACTTGTATCCAGTCTTGCGGCTGACGCCGTAATGCCGACACAGCGCCGAGAACGGCGCCTCTTTCCCGAGCGCTCGTAGAACAAATTCTTTTCTCAGACTCACGATGGACCTCTCTGGCCATGGCATGTACCGAGCAGCATGCCGGGTTACGGATGCCGACCAGAGTGTCACCCATGTCCTGACGCCGACCTGTTACCCATGTCCTGACGTCGCACCGATCCACCGTGAGATCGCGGCGGGCCGCCTGCAGCACATTCGCCCTGGCCGCGTCATCCGCATCCCACGTGCCGTGCTAGTGTTGCCGCGCAAGTCCGCGTGACCGTCTGGAGGAATCCATGTCGGTGATACGCGATGCCAGAGACGGGCGATGGAGATATCGAAAGACCATCAGGCTGCCGAACGAGAGGAGCCGCCGCATCTCGGGGACATCTGCGATCAGCACCAAGATCGCAGCCGAGACCGCGGAGCGGGAGCACATCCGTCGTGCGCTCGATCCTTCCGCCGAGCAAGCCGCCAAGAAGGAGGTGCCGACGTTCGCGGCGTTCGCCGAGGAGTTCATGGCGAGCTACGTGGCGGCCAACAACAAACCGTCGGCGCAGGAAGCGAAGCGCAACATCCTCGACAACCATCTCTTGCCCGCGCTCGGGCGCCTGCGCCTGAATCACCTCACGGTCCAGGACTTCGAGCGCCTCAAGGCGCGCATGCTGGCGAAGAATCTCAGTCGCAAGCGCGTGAACAACGTGCTGAACGTCCTGAGCAAGCTTCTCCGCTACGCGCTGGAGCTGGAGATCGTCGGCAAGATACCGATCGTCAAGACGCTCAAGGTCCCGCCGCAGAAGTTCGACTTCTTCACGGACGTCGAGCTCGAGCGGTTGATCGACGCGGCGAAGGTGGAGCCCGAATGGCGAACGGCGATCGTCCTGGCGGCCGACGCGGGACTGCGGATGGGGGAGATCCTGGCGCTCGAATGGGGCGACATCGATCTGAAGGCGGGGCTGCTCACGGTGATGCGCTCGGACTGGCGGGGGCAGATCGGATCGCCCAAGGGAGGCCGGGCGCGCAAGGTGCCGCTAACCGGACGGGCGCTCGCCGCCCTGAAAGCGCACCGCCACCTGCGCGGCAAGCTGGTCTTCTGCTGGGAGGACGGCCGGCCCTGGACGTTCGTGACCATGCGAGCGGGGATGAAGCGGCAGGAGAAGCGGGCGGGCTTGCGCCTGACCGGCTGGCACCTCCTCCGCCACACCTTCTGCTCTCACCTCGCGATGCGAGGAGCGGCGCCACGCGCGATCCAGGAGCTGGCGGGACACGCCGGCATCACGGTCACGCAGCGCTACATGCACCTCGCGCCGTCAGCGCTGACCGATGCGATCGCACTGCTCGAGAACCGGACGTCGTCGTCTGCTGGGCTGACAACAGGCTGACAACGAACAGGATCGGATCCGAAATCAGCTTGTAGTTTTACTTAGTTAAGTTGGGTGAGCGACGGGGATTGAACCCGCAACCCTCGGAGCCACAGTCCGATGCTCTACCGATTGAGCTACGCCCACCAGATTCTGTTTTGCTTCTCGGTCTGCTTCGAATCTTCCTCGGACTTTCTCGGACTGTGCGTGCTGCGCGCCCGGCAGGAGTCGAACCTGCGGCCCGCGGCTTAGAAGGCCGCTGCTCTATCCAGCTGAGCTACGGGCGCATGCTTATGATCTCGGGGGGTTAGGGTCAAGGACTTTTCCCTGACGGCGACGGGAGACTAACCGATCGGGCGGGGGGCGTCATCTGCCGTGCACCCCGCGCCACCCCGCGCCACCCCGCGCCGCCCCGCGCACGCCAACGCCCGCGGTCACTCGATCTCGTGGATCTCGCGGCCGCTGATGCCGAGCAGGTACAGGATCGCGTCCAGCCCGGACGCCGAGATCGACGTATCCGCCGACTCGCGCAGCTTGGGCTTGGCGTGGAACGCGATGCCCAGGCCGGCGCGCTCGAGCATCAGCGCGTCGTTGGCGCCGTCGCCGACGGCGATCACCTGGTCCAGCAGCACGCCCTCGGCCTGGGCGATGGTCTCCAGCAGCTCGGCCTTGCGCTGAGCGTTGACGATCGGCCCGACGACGCGCCCGGTGAGCTTGCCGTCGACGATCTCCAGGTTGTTCGAATAGGCGTAGTCGATCCCCAGGCGGCGCTTCAGCGCCTCCGCGGCGCGCGAAAAACCGCCGCTGATGATCGCGATGCTGAAGCCCAGCCGCTTGAGCACGCGGACCAGCGTCTCGGCGCCCTCGGTCAGCGGCAGCTCGGCCGCGATGCGGTCGAGCACCTTGACGTCCAGTCCCTTCAGCAGCTCGACGCGCTCGCGCAGCGACTGGTCGTAGTCCATCTCGCCCTGCATGGCGCGCTCGGTGATGCGCGAGACGCGGTCGACGACGCCGGCGGCGCGCGCGAGCTCGTCGATGACCTCGATGCGGATCAGCGTCGAGTCCATGTCCATGACGACCAGCCGCTTCGATCGCCGGTACAGGCTCTCGCGCTGTAGTGACACGTCGAAGCCGGCGCTGGTCGCGACGGCGAGCAAGGTCCGCTTGAGCGCGTCGCTGTCGCGCCCAGGTGGCAGCAGCACGTGCAGCTCGACCGATGCCAGCGTCGACTCCGAGAGGCGCGAGATCTTCTCGATGTTGGCACCCTCCGCCGCCAGCGTCGACGCGATGGCGTGTAGGTGGCGCGCGCCGAGCGCCGGGCCGATCGCGGTGATCACGTAGCGCCGCCCGGCCTCGGTCGGCCGCGCGGGCACCGGTGGGTCATCCTCGACGGGCTGGAAGTCGAGCTCCATCTTCAACGTCTTGGCTGCGAAGAGCAGCTCCTTGAGCACGTCGCGGGTATGAGGCAAACCTACCAGCAAGCACAGCGTGAGCTGGCCCTGCACGACGACCTGCTCGATGTCGTGCAGGATCGCACCCTGGTCAGCGAGGATCCCGGTCAGCGTCGCGGTCACACCGGTGCGGTCGGGCCCGGTGACGGTCACCAGCACGCGGTTCTTCGAATCTTCCTTGTTGTCTAGTCGTATGTCTTGGTCGGCCAAAGCGAGGGGAGTCTAGTCGTTCCCCTCTTCAATTACAGCCGACTTCTCGCCTGCCGATATGTCCCTTGCCACTCACTCCCATGAAGGTCTTCGTTGCCCGACAACCGATCTTCGACGCCCGGCAGAGGGTCGTCGCCTACGAGCTGCTCTTCCGTTCGGGGCCCGAGAACTTCTTCCCCAACATCGACGGCGACGTGGCGTCGTCACGCGTGATCAACGACAGCCTGATGACCTTCGGGCTGTCGGCGCTGGTGGGTAGCCGCAAGGTCTACATCAACGTCACGCGCAAGATCCTGTGCGAGGAGCTGTACGCGGTGCTGCCGGTGCGGCGCACCGTGATCGAGCTCCTGGAGTCGATCGAGCCCGACGAGCAGACCATCGCCGCCTGCCGCGACCTCAAGCGCGCGGGCTACGAGATGGCGCTCGACGACTACGTGGATCGCCCGGCGATGGACCCGCTGGTGGCGCTGGCCGACGTCATCAAGGTCGACTTCCTGGCGACATCGGCCGAGTCGCGGCGCGCGCTGCGCGACCGACTGACGCGGCGGCGGCCGGCGTTGCTGGCGGAAAAGGTCGAGAACGCGGCGATGTTCCGCGAGGCGCGCGATCAGGGCTACTCGTACTTTCAGGGCTACTTCTTCCAGCGTCCCGAGATCGTGTCGCGGCAGGACATCCCGACGTTCAAGCTGACGTATCTCGACTTTCTGCGCGAGCTGCAACAGCCCGAGCTCAACTACGACAACCTCGAGCGCGTGATCCGGCGCGACGTCTCGCTGTCGATGCGCCTTCTGCGCTATCTCAACTCGGCGGCGTTCTACTGGCGCAGCAAGGTGACGTCGCTGAAGAGCGCGCTCGTGCTGCTGGGCGAACGGCCCTTCCGCAAGTGGGCGTCGCTGATCGCGATCGTCGGCATCATGGGTGACGGGCCGGCCGAGCTGGCGCTGACGTGCCTGGCGCGCGCCTACTTCTGCGAGAGCCTGTGCCGCGCGACCGGGCGCAGCAGTCTTCAGCTGGACGCCTTTCTCGTCGGCATGCTGTCGGCGATCGACGCGCTGGTCGGGCGGCCGATGAACGAGATCCTGCAGGAGATCGCAGTCTCGCGCGAGATCGAGGAGGCGCTGACGCACGCGAGGACGCCCCTCGGCAAGATGCGCGCGCTCGTGCTGTCCTACGAATCGGCGCTATGGGACGACGTGAGCGCGATGGCGCACGGGCTTTCGATGCCCGAGGCCGACCTGCCCGACCTCTACCGCGAGTCGCTCGAGTGGGCCAAGCAGGCGATGCCCTGAACGGCTGATGCGCGCGACGCGCTTCAGCGCGACGGCGGGGGGCGGTCGGTGGCGATCGCGGCGCGCGCGGCGGCCAGGCGCCGGCGCCAGCGCTCGGCCTCGGGCGAGCTCGGCTGCTGGCGCAGCAGATCGCGATAGGCGATCGCGGCCTCGGCCCAGCGCCCCTGCGTGAACAGGCGATCCGCGCGCTGCACCAGCGTCTCGCGAACGGTCGCGGCCTGGTTTTGTTCGCTCTCCTCGGCGTCCGCGGCCGCAACGCGGGCGCGCGCGCTCATCGCCGTCGCGGGCGGGGGCGTGCTCGCCGGGGCCGGCGCGGGCGCGCCCCCGCGTGAGGCGCGCGACGCCGTTCGATCCAGCCGCCGGGGCGCCGCTGCCTCGGCCGGCGCGTCGTCGGCGAACGCTTCATTCGCATTCACCGGCGAGGGAGCGGCTGCGGGCGGCGGAGCTGCCGCGGGCTCGGCGGGCGGCGGAGGCGCCGCATACGCGCGCGAGGGAGCCGGGGAGCGCTCGGCGAGCGCGGGCTGTTTCGCTCGCGGACGAACCGGAGCCTCGTCGTCCGCGTCATCCACTTCGCGGCGCGCGCGCTTCTTCGCCAGCTCTCGCGGCGCCGCGTCGTGGGACGGCTTCGCGGCGGCGAGCGGCCGGTCCTGAAATTCGGGCGCGCCACCCGCCGGCGCCGCGGCCTTGTCCTTCGCGAGGCCGCCGCTCCCGTCGCGTGTCGACAGTCCTTCGACGAGATCGTCGCGTGCTTCGCTCTTCTTGGGCGCGGTCGGCGTCGAGCCGATCAGTCCCGCGAGCGGATCGCCTTTGCCCGCCGATCCGAACGCACCCGCTCCGGCGCCACCCATCTTTGTAGGCGCGGCGGGCGCGGCGGGCGCGGCGGGCCGAACGACCGCGCGCGATCTCTTCTTTTCGGCTCTGGACTCGGCCAGGGCTGCCCCGGGGGCGCCGGTCGCGGGCGCCTCAGCGAGCGGCGGCGCCGCGGCAGCAGCCGCGGACGGCCGCGGCTCATTCGACTCGGCCATCCTCGCGGAGGACGAGCGCGCGACCTCCTCGGCTTGCTTGCGCAGCTCGGCCTCGGACGCTCTGGGGCCGGCTCCCGGCTCCGGCGCGGACGCCGGCCGGCCAATCTCGTGCACGGTGCTCGGATTCAGGAACAGCCGGCTGCCGAGCACAAGCACCGCGACGGCTCCAACGGTGGCCAGCGTGGGAAAGGCCCAGCGCCCGCGCAGCCAGTCCCACAGCGACGCGCGCGCCGGCTCGGCCTTCGCCCCCATCTTCGCGGGACCCGCTCCGCCCGCTTTCGCCGCAGCCGCCGCCTGCGCCGGACCCGCCGCCGCGGCCTCGCGTGCCGCGCGCAGGATCGCGTCGTGCGCGCGCGCGGGCGGCGCCTCGTCCATCACCGTGCGTGCCAGCGCACGGACCTGACCGAGCGACTCGACCTCGCGACGGCAGCGCTCGCAGCCGGCGACGTGAGCCTCGAACGCAGCGCGAGCGGCGGCCGGCAACTCCCCGTACAGGAAGTCGACCATCTGCTCGTCGATCTGGTCATGGCTCATGGGGTCCTGGGTCATCGCCATCGCGTCTATCCTGAACCCGCCGACTCGGCGACGCCGGCGCGGGCGGCGGGTGCGTCGCGCAGGTCTGTCAGCGCCTCGCGCAGCTTACCGAGAGCGTAGCGCATGCGGCTCTTCACCGTCGGCTCCGACGCGCCGACCACGGCCGCGATCTCGGCGAACGACATCTCCATCACTTCACGCATGAGAAAGACTTCGCGCTGGTCGTCGGGCAGCCCCGCGATCGCAGCGTCGATGCGGGCCGCCGCCTGCCGATCGGAGAGCTGCTGGTCGGCACCGCTCTGCGCGGCGGGGACGCGATCGTGCAGCGTCTCCGTCGAATCGGCGCCCGCCTTCACCGGCCCGTCCAGCGACGACGCCTGCCGGTGAACCGCCCGCCGCGACTGATCGATGCACAGGTTGCGGGCGATGGCGTAGACCCAGGTCGAGAACTTCGCGGTGCGCTTCCACTCGCCCGCGCTCTTCACCACGCGCAGGAAGACCTCTTGCAACAGATCCTCCGCCGCCACGGCGTCGCGCGTGAAACGGCGCAGGAACATCCACACCGGCTTTTCATGGCGGGCGACGAGCCGCTCGAACGCCCGCACGTCGCCCGCCTGGTAGGCCGACATGAGATCCTCGTCGGTCTCGTCCCCTTGCACCGCCTCCAGGCTACCGCAAGCAGCACGACCCGCGCCATCCCGGAGGGGGCGCGGCGTAGCGGCGGTCCGCAGCGGGGAACGGGTCGGCGGTCCGGCGCAGCTCCTCCTCGTGCAAGGTGGCGTAGTCGGGGCCGTCGACGTCGATGCCCATCGCGATGAGGCCGTCGCGGTCGTTGTAGCGCACGCCCAGGATCACCGCCGGGCGCGACACATTCGCGCGCACGAACTCGACCTCGTAGGTCGGCGAGCTCACAGCCTCGCCGTACTCGGTACCCAGGCCCGAGCGCGAGCGCGCGCTCTTCTTCTTGTCGGCGTAGCCACGCGAGCTCTCGGCGGACAGCGGTTCGTCCCGCATGGAGGGCGCCGCGGCCGCGCTCGCCGGCGGGGGCGCGGCCTCGGCCGCGCGGGACTCCGGGGCGGCTCCGGTGCTGCCGAGGCCGCCGTAGCCATCGCGCGGAGCGCTCTCGTCGTCGTAGGAGCGCGGGTAGATCGGCTGCGGCCGGCGCGGCGGCAGCGGCGGCACATACCGCTCGGGGAAGACGGCGACGCCGATGACGCCGACCTCGCGCGCGCTGCCGGTGCGCGCGGCGTAGGAGTCGGGTACCGTCGAGAAGCGGAACGCCGCCGCCTCGGCGCGCGAGATGCGCCAACCGTCGATATCGACGGTGCCGTAGGCCGGCACCAGGTAGCCGCGCTTGTTGCGCAGCTCGGCCGGCTTGCCGTCGATGGCGTCGCGCCCGTCGACCGAGACCACCGCCTCGACGCGGCGGCCCGAGTGATTGTGCACGCGCAGCGTGTAGCGCGCGCCCAGCTGCCCCATGACGTACGTCTCGCCCTCGTGCGCGTAGGTCGGCGCGACGCCGCCGTCGACCAGGACCTCCACTTCGTAGGCGCCGGCTCGGTCGCGGAGCGGCGCGCCGGCGGGCAGCGGCGTCGCGGCGCAGGACGTGGCCGCGGCCAGCAGCGATCCAATTCCGAAGAGACAGGTCATCGTGTTGCGCAGGGTCATCATGGGAACCTCCTGCCGATTCTCGACGCGCGGACGGGCGAAAAGATCTACGGTCGTCGCCGCGGAATCGCTCCCACCCGGGCCCACAAGCGACCCAATCACCCCATGACGCCTCCTGCCGATCTCGCGCTTTTTGCCCGTCCGGGGCTGGCGATCTGGCTCGTGGGGGCCGCGTTTGTCGCGGGGCTCGTCGACGCGATCGGAGGCGGCGGCGGGCTCATCAGCTTGCCGGCGCTGCTCGCGGTCGGGCTGCCGCCGGCGAGCGCGATCGCCACCAGCAAGGGCCAGGGGATCTTCGGCGCGATCTCGTCGTTCGCTTCGTTCTGGCGCCGCGGCGGGATCGATCGCGACCGCGCGCCGCTCGGCTTCGCGGCCGGGTTCGCCGGCTCGTGCGCGGGCGCGCTGGCGCTGATGGCGATGCGGCCCGAGCCGCTGCGCCCGGTCGTGATCGCGCTGCTGATCGTGGCGACGGTGCTGATGCTGGCGAGCCGCCGGCAAATGGCGAGCCCGCGCGCCTGGCTCGCGGAGGGCAGCGCCGCGCGCACCGTCGCGCTCGCGGCGATCGCGCTGGTCCTGGGCGCCTACGACGGGTTCTTCGGGCCGGGCACCGGCTCGATGCTGATCCTGGCGTTCGTGCTCGTGTGCGGCGATTCACTCACGCGCGCGTCGGGCAACGCCAAGGTCGTGAATCTGGCGTCGAACCTGGCCGCGTTCCTGGTCTTCGCCCGGCGCGGGACGATCTTGTGGGCCATCGCGCTTCCGATGGCGGCGGCCAACGCGATCGGCGCCGCCCTCGGCGCCCGCCTGGCGCTCCGTCGCGGCGATCGGCTGGTCCGCTGGGTGGTGCTGGTCGTCGTGCTCTCTGTCGTGATCAAGCTGACTCGCGATCTCGCACCTTGACCGGCGCTGCGCTAACTTTGTCGAGGGGGAAGAACATGGCCAACAAAGAGACTAGCACCAAAGGCAGCGGCAGCGAGAAGGTGGTCAAGACCGACGCCGAATGGCGCGCGATCCTGTCCCCGCAGCAGTTTCACGTCTTGCGCGAGAAGGGGACCGAGCGCGCCTTCACCGGTGAGTATTGTGCCTCGCACGACCGCACGATGTACGTCTGCGCGGGATGTGGCCAGGAGCTGTTCGGTTCGGACGCGAAGTACGATTCGGGATCGGGCTGGCCCAGCTTCACGGCGCCGGCCGCGCCCAGCAGCGTCGAGGTCGAGACCGACGAAGGCCACGGCATGGTGCGCACCGAAGTGCATTGCAGCCGCTGCGGCGGCCACCTCGGGCACGTCTTCCCCGACGGCCCGAGCGATGCGGGCGGCCTGCGCTATTGCATCAACTCGGCGTCGCTCAAGGCGACTCCGGGGCGCTGACGTAGCGCGCCGGGTCGGCGAGGAAGTGCAGCTTGCAGCCCCCCGAGCAAAAGTAATAGACGCGGCCGTGATAGTCGGTCGCGGCGTCGGCGTTCGCACGCTCGAACTCCATGCCGCACACCGGGTCCTTGATCATGGCGTGCGCCTCCGAGGTCGCCTCGCCGAAGACGACTCGTCCGTTGTCCAGGTCCATCAAGGACAACCTGGTCACGCGAGCGCGCCCTGTCTACGGGCCGGGAGCGACGGCGCGGATCAGGCCTGCAGTTCCTTGAGCTTGGCCTGGACGGCTTCGGCGTGGCCCTTGGCGCTGACCTTGCGGTAGTGGTGCGCGATCTTGCCGGCCGGATCGATGATCACCGTCGAGCGGATCACGCCGGTCGTGATCTTCCCGTACAGGTTCTTCTCGCCCCAGGCGCCATACCGCTCGAGCGTTTCGTGGCTGGGATCGGAGAGCAACTCGATCTTCAGCTTGTGCTTGGCGATGAACTTGCGGTGCGCCTCCGTCGAGTCGGGGCTGCAACCGAGCACGACGGCGTCGAGCTTCTCGAAGCCCTTGAGCCCCGACGTGAAGTCGCACGCTTCGATCGTGCAGCCGGGCGTGTCGTCCTTTGGATAGAAGTAGAGCACGACCCAGTGCCCCTTGAGCGCGGCGTCGCTCAGCTTGACGGTCTCGTCGTCCTGGTTCTTGAGCGCGAAGGCCGGCGCCTTCTGTCCCACTTCGATCTTGCTCTCGGCCATGGGCCGACTGTGTATCACAGCTCCGCGGCCAGCGGATCGACGGAAGGAACCTGCACCGGCTCGCGCTGCAGGCGCACGCCGAAGCGACGTTCGACGGTGTCGCGCACGCGCTCGGCAAAGGCCAGCAACTGGGCGGTGGTGCCGCCGCCGTGGTGGACCAGCGCGAGCGTGTGCCGCGACGAGATGCCGACCGCGCCCTCGCGCAGTCCCTTGCTCAGGCCCGCACGCTCGATGAGCCAGGCCGCCGACAGCTTCACGCGCGCGGCGCCGGCCGGGAACCGCGGCACGGCACCTGCGTCGGCGACGATGCGTTCGGCGAGCAGCTGAGCGACCAGGCGATCGGCCTCCGCCGTCGAGACGACCGGGTTCGTGAAGAACGAGCCGACGCTGCGGCGATTGGGATCGGCGGGATCGATCACCATCGACTTCGCGCGCCGGAGCGCGACGACGGTGTCGCGCACGTCGGCCAGGGTCGGCGCGGCGGTGCGCGCGGAGAGGGCGTTCGCGAGCTCGGGGTAGCGCACGACCGGGACGCCGCCGGCGCTCAGCGCGAAGGTCACGCCCAGCACCAGCCAGCGATCCGGCTGCCGCTTGAACGCGCTGTCGCGGTAGGCGAACGCGCACGCCGCCGCGGGCAACTCGACGACGTCGAGCGGAAGAGGCGAACAACGATCGACGGCGCGCACCGAGATGATGGTCTCCGACACGTCTTGCCCGTAGGCGCCGACGTTCTGGATGGGCGTCGCGCCCGCCAGGCCGGGAATTCCCGAAAGGCACTCGAGTCCGCCAAGGCCGCGGCGCACCGTCTCGGCGACGACCGCGTCCCAGGGCTCGCCGGCGGCGACCCGGACGATCGTGCGATCGCCCTCGCCCTCGCGGTCGAATGCCAGGCCGCGCAGCGCAACGCGGATCACCAAGCCGGGAAATCCGGCGTCCGAGATGACCACGTTCGATCCGCCGCCCAGCACGAAGATCGGCAAGTCGCGCGCGCCCGCCCAGCGCAAGGCTTCGAGCGCGCTCTCTTCGTCAGCGACGGTGACCAGGTGGCGCGCGGCGCCGCCCAGCTCCAGGGTCGTGAGCGGCGCGAGCGGCGTCTGGTCGGCGATCTCGAGGGCCAAACTGAGGCGAAGCCTATCAGGGCAAACCCAATCCGATCACCTAGGCGATCACCTGGCGATCGCCCCGGGACCGTTTCCGACGCGGCACGGTGGTTTCGCTCGCCAGATTATGGAAGAGGCGTATCATGCGCCCCATTCCGACCTAGGCCTACACGTCGTCCTCCTAGCCTTGGACACCGGATATTCGCGTCCGCTTTATTCGACGAGGTCCCCGATGGTTCGCAGCACCGATTCTTGTCGCCGCTTCCGTCATTGCCTGACAGCGTGGCGGGCGACGTTCGTGGTGGGAGTGGCGGGGTTGGCGCTCGGCGGCTGCGGTGTCGATCGCACGGGGCTCGAGTCGGTGATGCTTCCCGCCGACTCGGGCACCAACGTCGGCAATGGCGACGCATCGATCGATCACGCGATCGGAGCCGGCGGTTCCGGGGTCGGCGGCGCGGGCGGCATGCTCGGCGCCGGCGGTAGCATGGTCGGCGCCGGCGGCAGCATGGTGTTCGCAGGGACCGGCGGCCAGGTCGGCGCGGGCGGCATGCTCGGCGCCGGCGGCATGGTCGCCGGCACGGGCGGCATGCTCGGCGCCGGCGGCATGGTCGTCGGCAGCGGCGGCATGGTCGCCGGCACGGGCGGCATGCTCGCCGGCACGGGCGGCATGCTCGCCGGGAGCGGTGGCATGATCGCCGGCAGCGGCGGCATGATCGCCGGTGTGGGCGGCGTGATGGCCGGCACCGGTGGCAGCTTCGACGGCGGCACCGACTCGGGCGCGGCCGACGCAGGCAGCGGCGGCAACGGCGCGGCCGGGACCAACGGCGGCCTGGGCGGGATGCCCGGGATGGGCGGCGCACCCGGCCTCGGTGGCGCCGGGGGCGCGACCGTCTGTGCGCCGGCATGCGGCCCGTGCCAGCGATGCACGGCGAGCCACACCTGCGAGGTCGACCCGGCGTCGACCTGGGACCTGGCCGCGATCTCTGCGTCCCTGAAATCGACGGATCCCCACGTTCAGAGCCCCGACCCGCCGAACTGGGATCTGCCGAGCGGTGAGATCGGCGGCATTCTGCCGGACCCGTTCGTCGAGCTCGACATCCTGTCGACCGCGATCACCCCGATCGGTCACAGCGCCGTCATTGTCGATTCGCTGTTGCCCAACTGGGGCGCGCTGATGCCCCCCACCCAGGCGCTCCTGAATCCGATGGCGGCTCCGCTACATGCCAGCGATCTGATGGCGGGTGGCAAGAACTGGCTGATCACGGTCTTCGACGACGACGTCGATACCGCGAGCGGCTCGTTCGGCGAAACCATGTGCGAGGTCAATGGCCCGCTCACGTCGGCGGACTTCGTGAATGGCGGCTTCACGCGCACCAACGTCGACAGCTGTGTGTCGATCAGCATCAAGCTGAGCTGCCATCCGTAGCTAGCTCGGCAGCTAGATGAACAGATCCGGCAGCAATGGCGCGCCAGGCGCAACCGCGTAGCGATCGAAGTTGGTGACACCCGCGGCGGCGAGGACTTCGTCGTCGATGAAGAACTGTCCCGTGGCTTCGCGGCTGCCGCGCACGAAGATCGCATGCGCGGCGTCGGCGACGATCTCCGGCGTGCGCGATCCGCGGATCGCCTCTTCGCCGCCCAGCAAATTGCGGATCGCCGACGTGGCGATGATCGTGCGCGGCCACAGGGCGTTGACCGCGACGCCGGCGGCGCGCAGCTCTTCGGCCAGTCCGAGCACGCACAGGCTCATGCCCATCTTCGACATCGTGTAGGCCAGGTGGGACGCGTAAAAGCGCGCATCGAGCGACAGCGGCGGCGACAGCATCAGCACGTGCGGGTTCGCCGCCTTCTCGAGGAACGGGATGCAGGCACGCGCGCAGGCGAACGTCCCACGCACGTTCACCTGGTGCATGAGGTCGAACCGCTTCATGGCCGTGTCGCGCGTGCCGGTCAGGCTGATGGCGCTGGCGTTGTTGACCAGGATGTCGATCCCGCCGAAGCGGTCGACGGCGCGCGCGACCGCGTCTTCGATCTGCCGCTCGTCGCGCACGTCGACCGGGCACGCCAGCGCGTGACCGCCGGCCGCCTCGATCTCGGCGGCGGCGGTGTGGATCGTGCCCGGCAGCTTGGGGTGCGCCTCGGTGGTCTTGGCGGCGATGACGACGTTCGCGCCGTCGCGCGCCGCGCGCAGCGCGATCGCGAGGCCGATGCCGCGGCTCGCCCCGGTGATGAACAGCGTCTTGCCCGCGAGCTCCGCCATCCCCCGAGAATACGCCTGTCGCGCGCGCGGCGAAATCAGGCGGCGCCGCGCTGCGAGTCGGACGCCGCCTCACCAGCGACCGGCGCCGCCGCGGTCGTGCGCGGGCGCATCATCGCCGCCGACGCCGCCACCGCCAGCCCCTGCGCGGCGACGTGGGCGCGGAACGCGCGCGCCTGCGCCCGCACGCGGCGCGCATACAGCCACACACCGGTGGCGGCGAACACCAGCAGCACGCCCCACACCAGCTCCGCGGCGCCGATCAGCTGCACATTGCGCATCCAGCGCTCGACGCCGGCGTGATCGCGCGGCGCCGGCGCCGGCCGATGGTGCAACCAGTAGATGCCGGCTCCTGCGCCCAGCGGCAGCACGAACAGCAACGGCCAGCGCAGCGCGCGCAGCGCCTGCCCGCGCCCGAACCAGACCTGGGGCGCCAGCAGCAGCGCGCCCAGCACCAACGCCGACGCCAGCACCACCTGCCAGCCAGCCGAGCCTTTGAGCGCGATCGCGCCCGCGGCCCCGGTCGCGATCGCCGCCAGCAGCAGCGACAACCAGATGATGGGGAACGCACCGTCGCGCACCGACAGCGCCAGCAGGTGCAACGTCTTGAGCGCCATCGCCAGCGGCGACACCACCCGCTGCAACGAGCCCGCGAGCCCGTCGCGCGGCAGCACCGCCTGGAACATGTCGGTGACCACGCGCCCGGCCTGCAGCGCGGTCACCGACACCTGCTGCTTGTCGAGCTCGGGCAGCCCGGTGGCTCCGACCTCGTAGCGCGAGGACACGTAGCCCAGCACAGCGTCGGGTTTGTCGCCGAGCAGAGCGTGCACCGCCTCCTCGGCGGCGCCGCGTAACAGCGGATCGGCGACGTTGTTCTCGAACGTCGCCAGCAGCTGGCGTGCGGCGCTCACGTCGCTGGCGGCGGCGTTCGCGCCCGGATCCGGCTGCAGCTGCCCAGCCGCGTCGGCGATCACCTCGGGCACGCCGTCGACCAGGATCGCGCGCTGGTGGCAAGCGAACAGATCGGCAGCGAACGCCGCCTCGTCGGATTTGCCGGCCGCGAAGTCGGCGACCAGCGCGTAGAGCTCGGCGAGCTCGCGCACCGGGCTCGTCGACCAGCGGCGCGCGTCGAGCTCGGCGAGCAAGGCCGCCGCGCGCGCTCGCGACAGCTGGTAGCCGCGGCGCCGCAAGAGCACGTCCCAGATCACGCTCGCGCTGTCGATGCGGCCCCACATGACGTCGTTCGAGCGCCAGGCCTTGTTGAGGAATGCGCCGAAGTGCGCCAGGTGGCGGCCCGCGAGCCGGCGCATCGGATCGGCGCGGAAGCGCGCGAGCTCGGGCGTCGCGCCGGGCACGGCCGCCGCCTCGATCGGCGACACGCGGTAGTATTCGATGCGATCGATCTCGCCGAGATCGGCGGCGTAGACCGCCGGGAAGCGCCAGGCGTCGAAGCGGCGAAAGGCCGCGGTGGCGTCGGAGCCGATCGTCTGGTCGAGCAGCGCGAGGAACGTCGGCAAGATCAGGGGCCGAGAGGCGGGCGCCGCGGTGGCCGGCGGAGGGGCCGATCCGGCCGCGGTCGCGATCGGCGCGCGATAGGTCTCGATGAAGCGCGAGGTGTCGGCGCCCCCGCTGTTTCGCCGGTCGCTGAGCATGCGCGTCGCGTCCTCGTGACCTGCGAGGACGGTAGCGAGGGCCGCCGGCCCCGACAGCGCGTCGGTGAGCGCGCCGATCACGGTCGCGAACGTCGGCGCGGGACCGAGGCCATCCAGCGCCAGCTCGACCTGCGCGTCGAGGAACAGCAGCATGTCGATGCGGTCCGACAGGAATGAGATCTGACGGCGCAGATCGTCGTTGTCGGGCTGCGCCGTCAGACGGTCGTAGAGGCGATAGATCCAGTAGTAGAAGGCGCGCTTCACGAAGTCGACGTCGAGCGCGTCGACGTCGACCGCCGGTTGCTCGAGCGACAGGTGCGCCGTGTCGGCGCCGGTGAACTTGGCCGCGAACAGCCGGCGGAAGTACTGCACGCTGACCGCACGGTCGGCGCCCTGCCCGGCCGCCACGTTCATCTCCGAGAGCAGCGCCGCCACCTGCGCGGGCGAGAGCTCGTCGGCGACGTCGTCCATCAGGCAGTGGACGCGCGAGCGGTGATAGAGGCTCCACTGCATCGGCGGCGGCTCGGTGGCTTCCAGACCCTGGGTCTCGCCGAAGACCGAATCGAACAGATCGATCTTGCGGTTGTGGCCGTCGATCGACCGGATCTCGTCGAGGATGCTCTCGTAGCTCGGCAGCGAGCTCAGCGACGCGAGCGCGGTCTCGAGGAAATTCGGCTCGGCGGCGCGCGTCTCGGCGGCGGTGACCTTGTCGTCGGCTTCGGGATCCGGCTCGACGAAGAACAGCATCCGATCGATGGGGCGGTCGGCGTGCCGCTGGTAGATCATCGGCAGCGCGCAGGTGAACGGCTTGTTGTCGAGCACGCCACCGTCGATGTACCAGGCGGACCTGCCTGGCGGCAGATCCATGTCGTCGGTGGCGAAGCGCCCGTGCAGGTCGTTGCCCTGAAGCTCGATCGGCTGAAATGCCGCCGGAAACGCCGAGGTCGCGCGCGCGACCTTGGCCAGCACGCTGGGCGACAGCGTCCCGCGCTCGGCCGCGACGGCGGCGCTGCGCGGCGCTGCGCCCGGCACCGCGGGGGCGCCGAACGGCTCCTTGCGCCCGAGGCGGTGCTTGAAGTGCACCGTCGAGCGATGCGTGCGCGTCGGGATCGGGCTGCCGGTCGGATCGCCGATGGTCACACGCTCGCCGTAGAAGTTTGTCGCGGCCATGAAGCAGTCGAGGTCGGGGCTCTCCGACACCGCGATCTCGTCGGCGCGTCCCGGCGCCACCGGCGGCATGGTCTCGAACGCGTTCTTGAGCTCGGTCTCCATGTACTCGCTCTTGAGCAGCGAGCGCAGATCCGGCGTCTCCGGATCCGCGAGCAGCGCCTCGATCCCGGCGCGGTTGCGCCAGAGATCGACCATGGTGCCGAACTCGCGGTGGCCACAGATCGCGTAGGCCAGGAAGAGGCCGTTGAGCCCGCCCGCCGACGCGCCCGAGATGACGTCGACGACGGCGTCGACGTCGGCCAGGCGCTTGAAGATCCCCCAGACGCCGCGGCCGCGCACGAGATCGAAGTATTCGCGCGCGACGCCGTTCATGTAGACGGCGAGCGAGACGCCGCCGTACATCACGAGGCAGAGTCTCAGCTCGCGTTCGGGCGGCACCGGCGCACCCGAGGCTGCCTGTGGCGACGGGTCAGGCATGGTAGCGCCAGCACCGTACCAGCGCGTCGCGGCGCGAGCAACCCGGGCGATGGACGGCCAGCCCGTCGAAGACGGCTAGCGGTGCAGCGCGAGCCAGAGGTACACACCGCCGGCGACCGCGATCGCCGCCGAGCCCGCGCGCTGGATCGCCGCCATGGTGGCGGCGGTGGTGCGTTCGCGCAGGCGATTGAGCAGCATGAAGGTCGGGATCACGATCGCCTGGTGGCCGATCTCGACGCCCAGGCTGAACGCGCC
>CAZNCQ010000126.1:0-19656 GCA_964571275.1 uncultured Myxococcales bacterium | reverse complement strand
GTCCGCGTGGAGGAGCGGGGCGGGGGGGCGGGGTGAGGAGGTCCGGGCAACCGAAACTGCGGGCTGCATACTGCGGCGGCTTCCGTCTAGAGGGCTTCCGTCTAGATCTAACCCATCGTGAGAGAGCGCAGGCTCAGAGCGTCTTCAGGATCGCTTTCACGTCGGAGGCATGAGCGCCGTAAGGCGAGAGCTGCAGGTAGGTCTCGTAGGCGGTGCGAGCCTCGATGCGCTGGCCGGACGTCTGCTGGATGGTGCCAATCAACAAGTAGGCGTCGGCCTGGCGGGGGTTGGCGGCGACGGCGCGTCGCGCGAGCGTCAAGGTCTCGCCGGTGCGGCCGGCGAGGAGGTCGGCGCGCGCGAGCAGCACCATGTTGTCGGCGGAGCGAGGGTCGCCGCCGAACACCTGGCTGCAGGCGGCGAGCGCGTCGCGCGAGCGCTGGCGGATCAGGGCCGACTTGCACGCCTCGAGCGGCGGCGCGGATGTGGTGGTGGACGCCCCTGTCGTGCGCGGCTTGCGGACCTCCTCCACAGCGACGGGGGCCGCCGTCGAGGCCAGCGCCGTCGCGTTCGAGGCGTGCTTCTGTGGCTCGGTCTTTGGCTTCATCTCGGGCTTCATCTCGGGCTTCATCTCGGGCTTCATCTCGGGCTTCATCTCGGGCTTCGTCTCGAGCTTCACGGCTACGGCATGGACCTCGGCCACCGCCGGCGCGGTCGTGTCGCCTTGGTGCGCGGGCGGCGGTGGCGGGGTTGCCGGGCCTGGCGACGGCGCGGCGGATGCCGGCGCGGGCGCCACGGCGAGAGTGGCCACGGCGGGTGCGGACGGCTGGGGAGCCGGGGCTGCCACGATCGTGTTCGACGGCTCGACGGTCGGAGCCGGTGGTTCGGGGATCGTCGCGTTCGGCGGCGTCGACTCGACCGACACCATCCCCCCGCGGCCCGCGCCGGCGAGGTGCGCGCGTCGAAATGCGACCACCGACACAATCACGAGAAGCAGCGCAGCAGCGCCGATCACACGGCGGTGGCGTTGCGCGTGTGCGCGCGCATTCTCGACGAAGGCGCGCACGCGGCCTTCGTGCCCGCCGACCTCGGCGGCGAGCTCGTTCGGCTCGTGCACCCGCTCGTGCAGCTTGTCGCCGTCGTCCAGCCAGCGCGCGATCATGTCCGAGAATGGAAGCTCGGCGCCCGCGACGGTCGCTGTGCCGTCGTCCTCCGGCAGAGCTGGGTTGGCGTCGTTCTCCCCGGCCCTGTCGGCGACTTTCTGTTTGGCCATGTCTGGGTTAGTAGCCCCGCGCAGCGGTTTTCGTCACCGGCGCGTGCGCGCTCCGCCAGTCCACGCCGCGCTCAATACCGAGCCACCTCGACGAACGTTGCAGCCTGCGCATCCCATGCGAACTGCACGGCGCAACGCGCGCCGTCGGCGTTGACGTCGATCACGACGTACTCGACCGGATACGAAGGCTGTCCGTCGAAGAGCGCCGCCGCCTGATCGGTCGCGCTGAAGTACGCTCCGACGTTGACGTGTGAGTGATAGACGATCTTCGCCGGGTGATCTCCGCGCAGGCTGCGCTGGAGCTTGAACAGATCCGGTGCGTCGAGGTTGTACGCCTGGCTGGCGTCGCGCTCGAAACGCACCGGATCCTCGGCGTGCAGGCGGTTCTGGATGTTCGCGCACGCCACCGCGCGATCGGCGACGGGCGAACTCTTGGGGCCGTAGATGATCCCGCACGACTCCTCGGGATAGTCGCGCTTCGCGTGTGCGTAGATCTCGGCCAGGGCCTCGGGTGAGACGATCGGGTGCAGCATGATGGTCGCGTTGGCGATCGGGTTGGACGTGGTCATGGCATCAGGGCCGGGGTGGTACGGGCGTCTGTTTATCGACGGGCGCTTCGAAGTAGCGGTCGGCGCGGTCGGGGAACAGCGTGACGATCACGCCGCGCGTGCCCTCGCCGTGCACGCGCTTGGCGATGCGGACGGCGCCCGCGAGCGCGGCGCCCGACGAGTGCCCGACCAGCAAGCCTTCTTCCTTGGCGAGCCGCTCCGACGTGTCCCACGCCTCGTCGGTCTCCATCGCGATCACGCCGTTCAGCTCCTCGGGCTTGTAGATCGCCGGCACCAGCGAGCTCGCCATGTGCTTCAGGCCCTCGAGCCCGTGCAGCGCGTCCGACGGCTCGACCGCCCAGATCTCGATGTCGCGCCGGTAGTCCTTGAGTCGCCGGCCCGTGCCCATCACCGTCCCGCTCGTGCCGATGCCGGTGACGAAGTGGGTGACGCGCCCCTCGGTCTGCTCCCAGATCTCGCGCCCGGTGGTGTTGTAGTGCGCGAGCGGGTTCGACGGGTTCGAGTACTGGTCGGGATAGAAGTACAGGTCCGGGTTCTTCGCGACCATCTCGCGGCACAGGCGGATGGCGCCGTCGGAGCCCTCCATCGGATCGGAGAAGACCAGGTGCGTGCCGAACGCCTCGGTGATCTTGCGCCGCGCCCACGAGACGTTGCCCGGCATGACCAGCGTCACCGGGAATCCGAGCGCACCGCCGATCAGCGAGTAGGCGACGCCGGTGTTGCCGCTGGTCGAGTCGATGATGGTCTGCCCGGGTTTCAGGCGCCCGGTGTTCATTGCGTCGCGGATCATTTGGTAAGCGGCGCGATCCTTGACCGAGCCGCCCGGGTTCATGAACTCGCACTTGGCCCAGATCTCGACGCCGGGCAGCTCACGATCGAACGCTCGCAGGCGCACGATCGGCGTGTCGCCGATGAGGTCGGTGATCTTGTCGGCGACGCGCAGCCGCGCGCGGCGCAGCGTCTCCATTTGCATGATCTGATCCGCTGCGGAGCGGATGACGTCGACGGCGTGGTTCACGAAAGGACCATCTCGACCGAGGCGCCGCCGCACGCGAAGCACTCGGGCGCCCAGGGGATCTCCTGCACGCGCGGCGCGCCTCCGTCGGGCAGCAGCGACAACACCAGATGCCGCGCGGGCGCGTTCTTGCGTCGCCGCCGCTCGGTTGCCGGCTCGCTCGCGTCGGTACGCCGCACGAGCAACCACAGCGCCTCGCTCGCGCCGACGGTCGCCGCGACGACCGCGGTCGCGCCGGCGCTGACGCCCTCCGCGCGGCGCGGTGGGATCGCGAGGTCGACGTGCGGGCACGGGCCTTGCTCGCGCAGCGACAACATCTCGACGCGGTCGTCGAGCGCGCGCAGCAGCACCGCCGGGATCCCGAGGCGCACCGTCGCGCGCAGCATCGGATCGTCGTCGAAGCCGGCGCGCACGACCAGGTCGGCGCCGTCGAGCGCCACGACCCACGCGTCGCCGCCCTCGGGCCAGGCGCGCGCCTCGATCACGACGTCGGGGTTCGACGCGCGTAGAGCCGCCGCGAGCGCGGCCGGCGCACGCGTCCCCTCGCCGCCGAGCAGGCGAAGCGTGCCGACGCCGGCGGCCGCGAGGTAGCGCGCCGCCACCTCGGCCAAGAGGTCATCGTCCGCCTCGGCCGCGATCGCGACCGTCGCGTGGCTGATGCGCCGCTGTCCGTCAGGGCCGATCTCGGGAAGCGCGATCTGGCGCAAGTACCTCTGCGCGGCGCCGAGCTCCATCGAAGGGCTCAGCGTCCGCCGGCGATCGCCGGCACGATCGAGATCTCGTCGCTGTCCTTGACCGGCGTGTCGAGGTTCTGCAGGAAGCGGATATCCTCGTCGTTGGCGAAGATGTTGACGAAGCGGCGGACCTGGCCGTTGTCGTCGCAGATCCGCTCCTTGAAGCCGGGGTACTGCGCCTCGAGACTGGCGATCAGCACGCCGATCGTGGCCCCGCTGGCTGTGACCTCTTCTTTACCTTGCGTGAGCTTGCGAAGGGGGGTCGGAATCCGAATCGTCGCCATGTCCTCTGTTCTCCTTCTGGTTGTCGCTAGCGCGCCTGGATCTTGTCTTGGATGCGGTCGAAGTCGGCGAGCCGAGGCCCGATCAGCTCGGGTTCCGGCAGCGTGCCGACGAGGGGATCCTGGGTCTTCATACCATTGCCGGTGACGCAGACGACGATCGGGCCGTCATCGCGTCCGATCTTGCCCTGCTCGATGAGCTTGATGGTCGCACCCAGCGTCACGCCGCCCGCGGTCTCGGCGAAGATGCCCTCGGTCTCGGCGAGCAGCCGCATCGCCGCGATGATCTCGTCGTCGTTGGGCTTGCCGGCGAAACCGCCCGAGCCGGTGATGGTCTGCCGCGCGTAGAAGCCGTCCGCGGGGTTTCCGATCGCCAGTGACTTGGCGATGCTGGTCGGCTTCTTCACCGGCCGCACCTGGTCGCGGTTCTCGAGCACCATGTCGACGATCGGCGCGCAACCGGCCGCCTGCGCGCCGTGGATGCGCGTCTTGCGCCCGCCCGCCGGCGTGCCGCCGAGCAGGCCGAGCTTCTCGAGCTCGCCGAACGCCTTGCCGATCTTGGTGACCAGCGAGCCGCCCGCCATCGGCACGACGATGTGCGCCGGCGTCTTCCAGCCGAGCTGCTCGGCCACCTCGTAGCCGTAGCTCTTCGAGCCCTCGGCGTAGAACGGGCGCAGGTTCACGTTGACGAAGCCCCAGCCGTACTTGCCCGCGATCTCCGAGCACAGGCGGTTGACGTCGTCGTACGTCCCCTGCACGCCGACGACGCGCGCGCCATAGATGCTGGTCCCGATCACCTTGGATTGCTCGAGGTCGAACGGGATCAGAATCACCGCCGGCAGGCCCGCCGACGCCGCTTGCGCCGCGGTCGCGTTGGCCAGGTTGCCGGTCGATGCGCACGCGACGGTACCGATGCCGAGCTCGATCGCCTTCGAGATCGCCACCGACACCACGCGGTCCTTGAACGAGAGGGTGGGGTGGCAGACCGCGTCGTTCTTGACCCAGAGCTCGCGCACGCCCAGGCGCTTGGCCAGCCGATCCGCGCGCACCATCGGCGTCATGCCGGTCTGCAGGCCGACCGTCGGCGCACCGTCGAGCGGCAAGAGCTCCGCGTAGCGCCACATCGTCGGCGGGCGCGACTCGATGACCGTGCGGGTCAGCGCCTTGCCGATGGCCGGGTAGTCGTAGGCGACCTCGAGCGGGCCGAAGCAAAACTCGCAGACGTGGATCGCGGTCTTCGGATAGTCCTTGCCGCACTCGCGGCAGCGCAGGGCCTGGACGTAGCTCGGTTTGCTGACGGACATCGACGGCGCCGTGGTCATACGAAACACCTTTCGACCGGATAGTTGGATGCGGCGAGCTCGCGGATACGCGGCGCGGGGCCGCAGACACCGCACAGCGGGTTCGGGTTGAAGGGGATGGCACGGGCGTTCATGCCGGCGGAATCATACTGGATGAGGCGGCCGATGAAGGCAGGAGAATCGCCGACGGCCAGGCGGGCCGCCTCCGCCCCCTGCAGCGCGCCAATCACGCCCGGGACCGGACCGAGGACGCCGGCCTCGGCGCACGAGGGGCCGACGCCGGCGGCGGGCGGCTCCTCGAACAGGCAGCGGTAGCAGGGGTGGCCGCCCGCAGGTACGGTCACCAGCTGGCCGCCGGTGCCGACGGCAGCGCCGTGCACCAGCGGCTTGCGCGCCAGCACCGCGGCGTCGTTGGCCAGGAACTTGGTCGCGAAGTTGTCCGAGCCATCGACGATCACATCGTAGGCGGCGACCAGCGCGGCCGCGCTGGCGCTGTCGAAGCGCAGGGCGTGGGTCGCGACGGTCACCGCGGGAAAGCGGCGCGTGAGCGCGCGTGCGAGCGACACGACCTTGAGCTCGCCGACATCGCTGCTGCCGTGCAGGATCTGGCGGTGCAGGTTGGTGGCGTCGACCCGATCGTCGTCGACGACGCCGATGCGCGTGATGCCGGCCGCCGCGAGCGCGAACGCCGCGGGGCAGCCGAGGCCGCCCGCGCCGACGATCAACACGCTCGCGGAACGCGCGCTGGGGCGACTATGTGATCCGTCGAGACTCACTGGAAATACGCGTCGGAGCTGAAGTAGCGCTCACCGGTATCGCAAAGCACGGTCACCACGGTCTTGCCGGGTCCGAGCTCGCGCGCGATGTCGAGCGCGATCTTCACCGACGCGCCGGCCGAGATGCCGACCAGCAGCCCCTCGCGCCGCGCGAGCGCCAGCTTGGTGCGCTGCGCGTCGATCTCGGAGATCGTGCGCACGTCGGTGATCACGTCGCGATCGAGGATCGCCGGCACGAACCCGGCGCCAATGCCGTCGATGCGGTGCTCGCCCGGCTTGCCCCCCGAGAGCACGGCGCTCTTTTCGGGCTCGACGGCGACGATGCGGACGCCGGGGTGCAGGGAGCGGAACACCTGGCCCACGCCGGTGATCGTGCCGCCGGTGCCGACGCCGTGCACGAACGCGTCGGGCACGCGCGTGCCAAGCTGCGCCAGGATCTCCGGCGCCGTCGTGCGCCGGTGGGCGTCGACGTTGGCCGGGTTGTTGAACTGCTGAGGCATGAAGGCGCGCGGGTTCGCGCGGCAGACCTCGTTCGCCTTGTCGACCGCGCCCTGCATCACCAGCGCGGCCGGGGTCAGGTGCACCTCGGCGCCGTAGGCCTTGAGCAACGCGCGGCGCTCGAGCGACATGTTGTCGGGCATGGTCAAGATCAGCCGATAGCGCTTGACCGCCGCGACGACCGCCAGCCCGACGCCGGTGTTGCCCGACGTCGGCTCGACGATGACCGATTCGCCCGGGCGCAGCCGCCCCTCGCGCTCCGCCGCCTCGATCATCGACAGCGCGACCCGGTCCTTCAACGAGCCACCCGGGTTGAACTGCTCGCACTTGCAAAAGATCTCGGCCATTCCGGGCTCGGGCAGATGGCGCAGCCGCACGAGCGGCGTCCCCCCGATGAGCTCGAGCATGCTGTTGACGGCGACGGCGGGCATGGGCGCGAAGTTATACCGCAATAGACAGGCGTCTACGAAAATGAGCTGAGGCTCGATGGGCCCGTCGCCCCGTCCTCGTCCTCGTGATCGTCCTCGTCGCCGTCCTCGTTCCCCGAACGCCAGCGGGGCGCGCGGATCTATTCGATCTTCGCGGTCTCTCCCAATTCCAGCGAGTCTCCCGCGCCCAGCCATCGCATGTGCTCCGGAACCGCCGCGCCGCGCGCCAATGCCGTGCCGCGCTCGACCGACACCCGCAGCCGGCCCGCGCCGCGAGTGCAGTGAAATTCGGCATCGACGGCTTCGACCGTTGCCAGCCCACACTCGACCGACCAGCGGCGCGGTCCACCGCCGCGCATGTCGAAGCGGGCCTCGCCGCGCGCGAGCCGCAGGCCGAACGTGCCCAGCTCGGCGTCGGCCGGTTCGAGCCGCGTGCCCGGCCACAGGCGGATCGCCGAGCCGTCGTCGAGCGCGATCACCGCGCGCGTCGCGGCATCGACGGCGGCGAACGGGCGGCCATCGGCCAGCCGCGGCGGCCTCGGCTCGCGGGTGCGCAGCGCGAGGCCCAGCACCACGCCGATCGCCACGGCGAGGGCGGCGAACGCCAGCAGCACCAGGCCGCGCGCGAGGCGGCGCGGCGCCCTCGTCCGTTGCCGATCGTCGATGCCGCGCCAGACGCGCTGCAACGCGCGCTCGGTGACGACGTCGTGCAGGCGCTCTTTCAGCGGGTAGCGCAGCTCGCTCACGGCGATACCGCCGGCGTGCCGAAGCGCTCGCCGAGTCGCGCGTCGATCTCGGCGATGCGCCGCTCGGCGGTCGCCGGCGGGCATGCGCAGACCGCCGCGACGTCGTCGAGGGTCAGCCCGTCGACGCGGCGGAGCATCCAGGCGATACGCGGCTCGACGCGCGCGCGGTCGAGGACCCGATCGATGTGCTCCAGATCCTGGCGCGCGTCGTGGCGCAGGTCGACCGCCGCCAGCGCCGCGAGCCGCGCGTCCTGATCGTCGTCGTCCCCGGGCTCGAGACCGAGGCCGAAGAATCGCAGCATCCGCGCGCGCCGCAGCCGGCGCCGCGCGAGGCCGACCGCGATGCGCGATAGCCAGGCGCGCAGCTCGGCGTTCTCTGCCGTGGTCGTCAGCGTAGCGAGCCGCTTCCAGGCAACCACGAACGTCTCGCGCACGATCGCCTCGGCGCCGTCGCGGCTCGCAACCAGGCGGGTCACCATCTCCAGCAGGTATGCGGCGTGGCGCCGGTAGATCAGCTCGCGGCCGAACCGGTCGCCTTCGATGGCGCGCGCCACCAGCTCGGCATCGGAGGGCGCGTTTGGCAGGGGAAGTAAGATAGGGCGGGTCATTTGGTGAAAATGTCTTCTCCTATAAGAGCCTCGAGCGCGTTCAAACGGCTCGCTGCGAGAGAAGAAACCGCATTTTTGCGGCGCGAAAGGTCGGAGAATCTACGTCTATTAGGGGCGTGTTCTATACCAGACCTTCAGACGAATCGACGGCGCGCGCACTTTTCTCCGTCGGCTGTCGCCGTCGGCGTCGCGAAATCGCCGACGGATTTGCGGATTGCGTGATTGATCTCTGAAACCTCGCGCAACAACGGGTCACGCCTCCGGCGCGACGATCAGGGGCGTTCGCCGATGTCGACGATCGAGCAAGCCTGAATTGTTTCCAATCCGAGTCGTTCGGCTTTTTCGATGAGCTCGTCGCTCTCGGCGCCGGGGTTGACCCACAGCTCGCGGATGCCCTTGCGCTGGATGTCGTCGAGCACGCCGATGCCGAGCGCGGGCGGCAGGTACAGCGACGCGCGATCGACCGCGCCCGGGATGGCGCTCACCGACGGATAGCTGGTCAGTCCCTCGATTATCGGCTCGCTGGGGTTGACGGGGTAGACGGTCCAGCCCTGGCGCAGGTAGGCGCGCACCGCCTTGTTGCCGAACTTGTGGCGCGCGCTCGAGGCGCCGATCACCGCGACGCTGGGCACGGCTCAGCTTCCCGCGGGGCGCCCGCAGACTGTGCAGACGTCGCCGGCGCCGATGACGCCGACGCAGCTGCCGTCCTCGCACAGGCGGCGATCGGGACGGAAGCCAGGGCCACCCGTTTCGCCGTCATCCGCAGGTTCGTGCTCGCCGCCGGCCACGAACGCATCGTTCTCGCCGCTCTCGTCGTTCCACGACGGGACCGCACCGAGCGGGGCGGATCCGTCACTCGCGCGGCCACAAACGCGGCAGCGGCCGTCGGCGCTGACGAGGCCGATGCAGGATCCGTCGGGACACAATCGCCGGTCGGCGGGGTTGAAGGTGCCTTCACTCATGGGCTCGGAGTTTAGCGCGCTGG
This sequence comes from uncultured Myxococcales bacterium, assembly GCA_964571275.1. GTDB lineage: Bacteria > Myxococcota_A > Polyangia > Fen-1088 > Fen-1088 > DASRQZ01. The sequence goes on along the minus strand of CAZNCQ010000126.1, from coordinate 10,445 downwards.
CGCCGCGGCTTCGGCCTTTTTCAGCTCCTCGAGCACCAGGTCGATCTCGGCGCCGATCGGGAAGCTGTCCTCGGCGCTGCGGTGCTTTTCCGGCGTGCGCGGGCGGAACACCAGGTTCACGACCGCGGTCACCGCCTCGTCGTTGTGATAGGCGCGCGGCACCTCGAGCGCGAACGCGCTCTCGCGCAAGCAGGTTTCGATGGTTGGCTGCGCCAGCGTCGACGATTCGACGCGGGCATCCATGACCTCGCCGCGCACGAGATCGATCGCCAGGCGCACGCGTCCCGTCAGGTCGCGCATCGCCGGCGTGGTCCCCGGCCGGTTCTGGTAGCAGGCGCGGGCGCGCGGCATGAACGCCAGCGACAGCGTGTTGCGGACGACGTCACGATCCATCGTGCCGCGCACCGGCGCCGGGGGTGCGGGCGGGGCCGCGTGAGGCACCGGCTCGACCAGCGCGGCCAGCATGGGTGTGGTCAGTCCGCGCGATTCGAGCGTGACGGCCTCGTCGGCGGCATGCGGGCGCAGCCACGCGGGGTCGACCGCGATCGGCTTCAGCGGCGCGCGCAATGTGCGCCCGCGCGTGACGCCGACGATGTCGGCACTCTTGCGCAGCTTGCCGGGAACGCGCACCACACCGGTGAAGCCGCCGCCCGGCGACACCGTGCCCGGCAGGCGCGCGCTGATCTTGTCGAACGCGACGCGCGCCGAGAACACGTCGCCGCCCGCGGCCAGCACCGCGACCAGCGACGGCAGCGCGTCGTTGATGTCATCGGCGCGCAGCTCGCGCTCGACGCCGCCGCGCGCCTCCGCCAGCGCCGCCAGCGCCTGGTGCGCCGTCGCCGGGATCGGGTCGTCATCGCCCGGCCGGACGACGATCATCGCGACGCTGACGGCAATGCCCGGGATCGGGCCCAGCGCGGCGTCGAGCCGCGCGCCGGTCGTCGCCTCGAGGAGCGCACCGTCGGTGATCACCGCCAGCAGCGCACGCGGCCCGAACGAGCTCGCCTCGCGTCGCAACATCTCGCCCGCCGCGCGCAGCGCGCCTTCCAGGTCAGTGCCGTTGGCCAGGCGGTCCGGCACCATCTCCGTCTCGATCGATCCCGTCGCGTCACGCGTCGCCGTGCGCGCCATCGGGAACAGCCGCGTCAGCGTGCGATCGAAGAACAGCACGTCGAAGCGCGTGGTCGGCGCCAGCTGATCCAGGAGATGCGTCGCGACGTCGTGCTCGGCCGCCAGCCCCGCGAGGCCGACGCTGCGCGAGCGGTCGATCACGAACAGCACGTTCTCGGGCAGCGACGGCGGCCCGCTCGCGCGCGCCCGCACCGAGAAGGCGATCGCCGACTCGCGCGGGGAAAGCGTGGTCACGGCGGCGGCGCCCTCGAGCACGGGCCCGTCCTTGGCGGCGGCGGTCGCGATCGCGGCCGGCGCCAGGGTGTACGAGATCTCCCAGCCGGAACGCGTCGAGACGTGCGTCGGCGCCGGGGGCGCGGTCGCGGCGGCGGGGGCGGTGGTGGCCAGGGTCGCACCGCCGGAGGTCGTGCCGGCGTGTCCCGGCAGCGCCGTGTGCACCCCCGCGACCTCCAGGTCGCCGAGGCCGGGACCGGCGACGCTGACCTCGGCGGGCAGCGGCGTCGCCTCGGGGGAAGGGGGAAAGCGCAGGCGCAGGCGGCCGTGCGTGTCCTCGACCAGCGCCGAAAAGCGGTAGCGCACGTTGACCGGCGTCGTCGGCGCGTTGGCGGCGGCGCCCCCGACACCGCGCGCGACACGGATGCGATAGGTCGTCTCGTCGTCGTAGGGATCGCCTTTGGCAGCGATGCCGCGCGTGCGGATGGCATCGACGTAGCGGCTACGTGCACCAGCGGCCTCGCCGGCCGCCTTGCCCGGGTCGCTGCCGGCGCCGGCGGGCGCCTTTTCGCCGCCGATCGCGCGCCAGCGGCCGTGGTCGTCGATCTCGACCGACAGCAGAGCGGCGCGGTCGGGGAGGGCGATGTCCAGCGTCTCCTCAGTGGCGGCGCGCGGCCGCTCCGACGACAGGACGCGCGTGACCGTGACCACCGCCAGCGGTCCACGGAGATCGACCGCGATCTTCTGCGTCGCCGGCGGCAGGTCCTCGGCGGTTGGCGCATCGTCGCCCGCCGGCATCGCCCTCAGCGGGGCGGCGACCGCCAGCGCGGCCAGGAGCCCGCCGCCCAGCAGGAATCGGACGATGAACCGACCGCAGCCGTCCGTGCTCATCAGCCGGCGAGCGTACCCCAAGACCGGCCCGCTGGGCGGCGTCATCTTTGACCATGAAACGCTGTCTCAGGTCATAGGGCCGAGGCCCGAAGTTCCTTCACCCTCAGGTGAAGCCGCGACCCGCCAGATAGATCTCGATGCTCTGTGCGCGCGAGCTGTCGGGCTTGATGATGCGCACCTCGCCGAACCGCTTGGCCATGCGCTGGCGCACGGCCTGGAAGTCCGGGCCCTGGAAGATCTTGCCCACGAACCCACCGCCGGGCGCGAGCAGGCGCTCCGCGCGCGCCAGGGCCTCCTCGAAGAGGGCGGCGGAGCGGGCCTGGTCGGTGGCGCGCACGCCGGTGGTGTCGGGCGCCATGTCCGAGAGCACGACGTCGAATGCGGCCAGGTCGCCGAGCAGGTCGGCATCGCTGGCCTTGAAGAGATCGCCGACCAGCACGCGCGCGCCGGCGATCGGCGCCGGCAGCGGGTCGCGGTCGATTCCGACGACCGCGCCGCGCGGACCGACGACCGTGAGCGCGTACTGCATCCACGACCCCGGCCGGCACCCGAGGTCGAGCACGCGGGAGCCCGGGTGGATCAAGCGCAGCTTGCGGTCGATCTCCTCGAGCTTGAACACCGAGCGCGCGGCGAAGCCCTGCTCGCGCGCGCGCTGGAAGTACTTGTCGTGCCTTGCGCGCGGATCGTTGAGCTTGGCCATCGCCGTCGCCGTCGCCGTCACCCTCTTCGGGGGAGGGCGACGCTCGCTGCCGCGCGCGTGGAGCGCGCGCCTTTAAGCCTTCTTGGTGCCGCCCTGGGGGGCGCCCTTCTTCGACGCCTTCATCGGGTTCTTGGACTCGACCTCTTTGACGGCGCGCGGAACGATGTACTTCTTCACGTCCTTCACGCTGCCCTTGATCAGCACGAGGCCGTTGGCGGGGCCGGGGATCGCGCCCTTGACCAGCACCACGTCCTTGTCGTCGAGCACCTTGACCACCACCAGGTCCGACGCGGTGTTCTGGACGTTGCCCATCAACCCCGACATGCGCTTGCCCTTGTGCACGCGGCCGGGCGTGAGGCGGCAGCCGATCGAGCCGCCGTGGCGGAAGAACTCGTGGGTACCGTGGGTCATGCTGTCACCGGCCATGCGGTGCTTCTTCATGACGCCCTGGTAGCCCTTGCCCTTGGTCGTGCCGACGACGTCGACGACGTCACCGATCTTGAAGACCTCCGACGCGCGAAGGGTCTTGCCGACCTCGTACTTCTCCAGATCCTTGGCCTCGAGCCGCACCTCGCGCAGCACGCGCAGCGGCTTCTCGACGCCGGCCTTCTTGAAATAGCCGCTCTGAGGACGCGTGAGCAGGCGGACCGGCGTCTCTTCGAAGCCGAGTTGAATGGCCGAGTAGCCGTGCTTCTCGGCGGTGCGCTTGCCTACGACGACGCAGGGACCGACGGAGACCGCCGTGCAGCCGAGGGCGCTGCCGTCGTCGTGAAACACCTGGGTCATTCCGATCTTGCGGCCCAAAAGGCCCATCTTGAGGGACATGCGGCGAAGCTCCTTGCTCGGTCTTTGAAATGCGTGTGAAAGCGGGGGTTTATATTCGGAGAAGCGACGGATGTCAATTGTGGGCGCGAGCGCCCCTCAGGCGCCGGGGAGGAACGTGAATTTTCCGTGGAGGAGCTCGAGCAGCGCGCGCCACTGCGTATCGAAGGGAAACCAGCGCACGACGTAGCCGTCGAACAGGAAGCGGCTGTAGTCGGTGGTCAGGCCGCACAGGATTCCGGCCGCCGCCAGCGTGATCGCCCACGGGTCGTCGATGCGGTAACGCCGGACATCGACGGGGACATCGACATCGACCGGCACCTCGACCGCGCCCCCGGGCGCGCGGGCGGTCGCTGGACGGACGAAGAACAGGCGCAGCGTCGCGATGCTGCAGAACGCCGCGACGAAGCTGATGGTGTTCCAGCGCGCCGAATCCCAGCCGGCGAAGTTCAGCAGCTGTGGCGCCAGCGTCGCTCCGAGCAGCAGCGCCCCCAGCAGCAACCGGGGGAGACGTGGCAGCGGCAACCGCGCCACCAGGCGCACGCCGTAGACCATCAGCGCGACCAGGCCCGGGGTCGACGCCGCGATGCCGTTCATCAGGTAGCGCTGGTTCTCGGGATTGCTCCAGAACCAGGGCATGAGGTGGACGAGATTTTCGCGCACCGGGCGGTAGAGCGCATCGAACCCGTCGCCGCGCAGCGGGAAGTTCGCGTAGCGCTGGATCGACGCCTGCAGAGCGTGGATGCGGTCCGGCGTCTTGGTGCCGGCGGTGCCGATCACCGACGATGCGGCGAGCGCGATCACCGCCACCGCGACCGCGTGCCCGGCGAGCACCCAGCGCGTGCGGCGCGAGAGCGAGCGCGCGCGGCTCTGCGTGATCACGTGGCTGGCCAGGACCAGCCACATCGTCGGAGCGAACATGATGATCATCGACTCGTGGATCAGCGCCAGCACCAGGCTGAGCCCGATCGCGACGTAGAAGATCGGCCACAGCCGCGCGGTGCGCGCCGCCCACACGACGAAGAGCGGCACCGCGATGAAGCCCATGTAGTCGAGGTAGCCGATCTCGTGCGCGAGAAACACGATCCCCGGTGACGCCGCGAACACCAGCGTCGCCGCCGCCAGGCCACGGTCCCCGCCGTCGGTGGCCAGCATGCGGCGCGTGAGGCGCGCCATCGCCAGGACCGCGAGCACGAACATGACGACCGCGATCAGCGCCAGCGTGTCGTAGCGGTAGACGCCCCGGCCGCCGACCGCGCGCAAGACCTGTCCGAACAACCCGCGCCGGATGAACCCCTGCGTGTAGTTGAACGTCATGTGTGTCGCCGACCAGAGGTTCGGCATGCGCAGGCCTTTGAGCAGCGAGACGGCGAAGACACCCGCGACGATCACCGAGATGTGGAGCGGCGTTCGCGCGGCCACCGGCGCGGGGCGTGCGTCGGATGCGTCGTCGTGAGCGGACGTCGACATGGCGACGCCTCTCTTATCACGTCAGGTGCGGTTCTTGACCAGGCACGCCTGATAGTGGGCGCTGTAGCCGCGCAGCACCGAGCGCTCGAGCGCGCGCTCGATACCGCCCAGCAACCCCTGGAGCGCGCTCGGCACGAAGTCGGGTGTGAAGGTGAAGTACTGCGGTTCGTCGGCCCACGTGGCGCCGGACGCGGGCGGCAGCGCCGACGGCAGAATCCAGCGCTCGGTCCCCTCGTCAATCTGCTTGATCAGCGGAAAGAGGTAGCCGACGTAGAGCCGAAACACCGGGTTGTGGGTATTGATCTCGTGCAGGATGAAGACCCCGCCCGGCCGCAGCACGCGCACGATCTCGCGGATGGCGCGCTCCTGCGCCGCGCGCGAGGGCAGGTGGTGGAAGGCGTTGATGCTGTAGGCGAAGTCGAACGTGCCGTCGGGAAACGGCAGCGTTTGCGCGTCTCCCTGGCAGAGCGAGAGCGGCAGCGGCGCCGTGGCGCTGTGGCCGTCCCCGTCGCGCCTCGCGCTCTGCGCCGCCTTCTTGAGCTGTCCCACCGAGTAGTCGAGCCCACTCATGCGATAGCCCGCGCTCGCGAGCGCGCTCAGATACCAGCCCTGGCCGCAGCCGAGATCCAGGCCGCGCGCGCCGACGGCGATCCCCGCGGCCCCGAGGCGCTCCTGCATCAGGCTGGTCTTCTTCGCCAGCAGCCGATCCCGGACGTGCCTGGGGATCTCTTCTTCGTAACCGTGCGCGATCTCGTCGAAGTGGTCGAATTTGTCGTGCGCTCTGTGCCGCATGATGCGGCCCAGGCGCGCGCGTGAAAACAGAAACGCCGCCACGCCGAGCGCGACGGCGAAGAACGACGTGCCGATGCGGTAGACCAGCACACCGATGATGCCGACCTCGGCGGCGACGCCGGCCGACAGCAGCTCCTCGATCATGGTCGAGCCCGTGACCGACACGCCGAGCGGAAAACCGCTGAGCCCGCCGAACAACGTTCCGGCCGAGAACGCCTTGAGCCCGAGCGGGAAGGGGATCGCACGCCCGGCGAGCCCGACGGTGATCAGCAGCGCCAGCGCCGGCAGCAACCAGGCCAGCACCGTCGCCGTGACCGCGATCGACCCGATGAGCGCGACGTTGCGCACGCGTCGATCGTCGAGGATCAGCCGGAACATCAGGAACGTGAGCCCCAGCACCAGCGCCGCCGCCATCAACCCCAGCGACGGGTGCGTCACCAGCAGGAAGAAGACCGCGAGCACGAACGCGTCCAGCAGGCGCTCGATCGCCCACACCCACACCAGGTGAGACGCGCGCGTACCGCCCTTCCGCCACAAGATCAGCACGCGCACGAGCTCACCGACGAAGAACGGCGTCACGATCGCCGGCAGAGTCGCGAGATAGACGGCCAGGCTGTCGCGCGTGACCAGGCCCCGCGTGAAGCGCCGGATCAAGAAGTGCCACCTGAACCAGCGCATCATCAGATTCACGGTCGTCAACGTCACGCAGGCGAGGAGCGCGAGCCAGATCCCACTCGACAGCACGGCGCGCCGGGGGTCGGGCAGGTGCGCGGCGCCGATCCAGAGCGCAGTGCTGATGGATCCAACCAACGCCAGGAACAGCACCAGGCCCAGCGCGCGCCGCCGCGGCCGTGCGGACGGCCGCGCAGCGACCGCCGACGTGACTCCGGACGCAGCTGACATGGATGACCTGTCGGCGATGATTCGTCTCCGGCCTTCTGGACTCGCTATCACATCGATCCAGACCGATCAATTGCGCGCTTCGCTGCTTATCCTTGCTCGGCCGCCCAGGGTTGCTATGAACAAAGCGCATGGGGCGCAAGCTGGCAGCGCCGTCCGCTCGTGCGCTGGTGATCGCCTTCGCCGCGGTCGCCGTGAGCTTCGTGCTGGCGACGCTGGTGTCGGAACGCAGCGACGTGAAGATTCGCCGCGACGCCGGCGCCATCACCGCCAATGCCGCGCCCAGCATCGTGCACCTGGAGGCGTTCCGCACCGAGGCGCGCCGCCTGATCGTTCTGACCGACGACGAGGTCGACCGCGCGCTGGAACGGCAGGGCCAGGGCGACTGGGCCGAGGCACGCGCGCGGACCGCGCGCACGGAGCGTCCGGCGCGAGCGGCGCCGGCGCTCGCGCCGGAGACTCTGCCCGAGCAGTCGCTGGTGCGGCTCAATCGCGAGTGGACGCTCTATCGCGCACTGCCAAACTTTCCCGGCGAGCTGGAGTTGGCGGCGGGGGTGGTCGTCGTGCGCGAACGCTTCGTCAACGATCTGCAGCGCGTGCTGTCAGCCGCGCGCGATGGCGATGCGCACACGGCGCTCGCGATCCTCGAACGGCAGCTGAAACCCGAGGCCGACGCGCTCGACGACGCGGCGGTCAAGGTCGTCGAGCGCAATGCGCAGGAGGCGACCCATCTGGCCGCGCGCATCGATCGCCTGGGGCGGCGATCGATCTTGCGAGCCGCGGCGCTCGACGGGCTGAGCGTGCTGCTCACCGTGCTGGCGGCGTTCCTGGTGACGCGGTTCATGCGGCGCTACACGCGCCTCATGGAGCAGCGCGCCGACGAGCTCGAGCTGTTCGCGGGGCGCGTGGCGCACGATGTGCTGAGCCCGCTCGGCGCGGCGAGCCTGGCGCTGTCTTACCTGGCCGAGAAGGCCGGTCTTCAGGATCCGCGCGCGCGGCGCATGCTGGCGCTGGGGCAGCGGGGCATCGAGCGGACGCGGGTGATCGCCGACGATCTGCTCGAGTTCGCGAGCGCGGGCGCGCGCCCGGATCCGTCGGCGCGTGCCGACGTGCGCACGGTCGTCACCGCGGTGATCGACGAGGCGCGCCAGATGGCCGAGGAGCGCCAGGTGGTGCTGTCGGTCGAAGGCGTCGACGCCGGCAGCGTGTGCTGCACGCTGGGCATCCTCAGCAGCCTGGTCTCGAACCTGGTGCGCAACGGCGTGAAGTACGTCGGCGTGGGTCCGGGCAAGACCGTTCGCGTGCGCGCGCACCGCCAGGGGCCTTTCATGCGCATCGAGGTCGAGGACAACGGCCCGGGGCTGCCGGCGGCGATGGAGGCCGCGGTCTTCGAGCCCTACGTGCGCGGCCCCGACAACCACCAGCCGGGCATCGGCCTCGGCCTGGCGACGGTCAAGCGCGTGGTCGAGGCGCACGGCGGGCGCGTCGACGTCCGATCGATCGTACCCGGCGGGTGTCGCTTCGGGATCGAGCTGCCGTGGGCGGCGGGCGCATCGCACGGCAGCGCGGGCGCGGCGCTGGAGCCGAGCGACGAAAAGGCGTTGCCTCCCCCTTCGATGCCCCCTAGGGTTGGGCCCGAGGATGAGCGGGGTCGAGACATCTCGGCAGAAGGTACGAATCCTTCCAGCCACCCTGGCTGATCAGATCGCGGCCGGCGAGGTCGTCGAGCGGCCGGCGTCGGTGGTCAAGGAGCTGGTCGAGAACGCGATCGACGCGGGCGCCCGGCGCATCGACGTCGAGATCGAGTCGGGCGGCCGCCGGCTGGTGCGCGTGATCGACGACGGCTCGGGCATGGACGCCGACGACGCGCGCCTGGCGCTGAAGCGGCACGCGACGTCGAAGATCGCGGCGGCCGAGGATCTGTGGGGACTGCGCACGTTCGGGTTTCGCGGCGAGGCGTTGCCGTCGATCGCGGCGGTCTCGCGGTTGACGCTGTCGACCAAGACGGCGTCCGCGCCGGCGGGCCTGCGGCTCGTGGTCGAGGCCGGCGTCGAGACCGACGCGCGCGAGGCCGGCATCCCGGACGGCACGCAGATCGAGGTGCGCGATCTGTTCTTCAATACACCGGCTCGCCAGAAGTTCCAGAAGTCGGAGGCGACCGAGAGCGCGAACGTTTCGGAGGCGATCCTGCGCCTGGCGCTCGCCCATCCGAGGGTGCACTTCCGGCTGCGCGCCGGCGGGCGCATGGCGCTTGATCTGCCGCCGCACGACCAGCTCGCCGAGCGGGTGCGCGCGGCGCTCGCGCGGCGGGGCGCGAGCGTGCTGCACGAAGCGGTGGGCGAGGAGGGCGGTGTGCGGGTGCGCGCTTTTCTCGCAGGCCCCGACGAGGCGTCGACGACGCCACGGTCGACGTTCCTGTTCGTCGGTACGGGCTTCGCGGCCGGGCGCTTCGTGCGCGACCGGTCGCTGCTGCACGCGCTGGCGTTCGGATACGGGGCGATCCTCGAAAAAGGGCGCTATCCGCTGGCGACGCTGTTCGTCGACGTGCCGGGGCAAGAGCTGGACATCAACGTCCACCCGCAGAAGCTGGAGGTTCGATTCGCGCGGCCGCAAGAGGTCTACGCCGCCGTCCGGCACGTCGTCGGCGGGGCCATCGCGCGCGCCCCCTGGCTGGGCGGGACCGCCGCGCGCGCGGTGCGGGTCTTCACGTTGCCTCCGCGTCCGACCGCCGACGGCTGGGCCGATTCCGGCGCCGCCGAGGATCGACCTGGACCTGGACCGGGCCTCGCGCCGGCGGGCGGTGGGGCGCGCGTGCTGTCGCGCGTGGTGCAAGGAGGGTTGCCGCTGCGGGCGCCGGCACCGCGGGTGGCCGGTCTGCGCGACGCGCCGGGCGCGCGCGTGATCGATGGACCGGGGTTCGAGACCGACGCCAGCGGCTCGCTCGCGTTGCGCGATGCGGCCGCGGCGGGCTTCTCGACGCCGGCGATTTCGGCGGACGACGGGTTCGTCACCGACGGTGCCGGAGCGCTGGCGCCGCCCGCCGGTGCGCGCGAGGCGTTCTTCGGCGGGCTCACGTACATCGGTCAGTTCGATCGCACCTACCTCGTGTGCGAGGGATCGGGAGAGCTGGTCCTGATCGATCAGCACGCAGCGCACGAACGGGTCGCGTTCGCGCGCCTGCGCGCGGCGCACACGCGCCGCGACATCCGCCGCCAGCGCCTGCTGTTCCCGCTGCCGGTCGAGGTCGACGAGATCGGCGCCGCGCTCGCCGCCGACGGGCGCGCGCTGGAGCCGTTCGGGTTCGAGGTCGAGGCAGAGCTGGCGTCGCCTGCGGGCGGCGGCGCGCGCACGATCTGGGTGCGCGCCGTGCCCGAGATGCTGCGCGACGCCGACCCCAAGCCGCTGGTGCGCGACGTGCTCGGGCAGCTCGCCGACGGTGGCGCCGCGACGTCGGCGATCGAGCGCGCCGATCACGTGCTGGCGACCATGGCCTGCCACAGCGTCGTGCGCGCGGGCGACGTGCTCG
>CAZNCQ010000125.1:0-19682 GCA_964571275.1 uncultured Myxococcales bacterium | reverse complement strand
TATCTCGTGCAGATCGGCGACGGCACCGACGACATCGCGCGCAAGGAGTTCCAGCGCCTGGCCGACGCCACGTCGCCGCACGGCTGCCTGCTGTCGCCCAAGACCACGATCGTCAACGGCGCGGCGCTGCAGGACCGCGAGCTCGCCGAGATGGTGGCGCACGGCATGAACCTCATCTGGCTGCCCCGGTCCAACGTGTCGTTCTACGGACACGGCGTCGATCTCTCGAAGACCGCCGACATCCCGGCGGCGATCGAAAAGGGGATCACCGTCGCCATCGGCACCGACTGGTCGATCACCGGCTCGCAGAACCTGCTCGACGAGCTGCGCTTCGCCGATCAGATCGACAACACCGAGTGGGGCGACGTGCTGACGCCGCGGACGCTCGTGCAGATGGCGACCAAGAACGCCGCCAAGGTGATTGGCCTCTCGACCTCGCTCGGCGAGCTCTCTTACGGCCACAAGGCCGACCTGGTGGTGGTCGGCGGCGATCGCGGCAAACCCTACGACGCGATCCTCGCGGCGACGCCCAAGGACGTGCGCATGGTCGTCGTCGGCGGCAAGCTCCTCTACGGCGACATGGCGCTCAAGTCGCTCGCGCAATCCACGCCGGCGTGCGATTCGCTGGACATCTGCGGCGTCAACAAGTTCGCGTGCGTCGCCCAGTCGGGCGCGTCGTCGTCGGACCTGCTCAACGAGCGCTACGACGACCTGCGCGGAAAGATCGTCTCCGAGCTGCACAAGTACGACGACAAGAAGCTGTCCGAGGAGTTCTCGCCCACGACCGAGCTCGTCAAGTGCGGGCCGGCGCCGGATCGCTGACGGACGCCAGCGCGCGCTCGATCGCCGCCGCCAGGTCGCTCGCGCCGTACGGCTTGGCGAGGAAGCCCTGGAACTCGCCGCGCGCGAGCTTCCGCTCGACCGACACGTCGAGGTAGCCCGACGACACGATCACCGGCACACGCGAGCCGGCCGCGCGCAGGCGCCGCAGCACCTCCGCGCCGTCGATGTCGGGCATGGTCATGTCCAGGATGACGACGTCGGGGCGCACCTCGTCGACGATCGACAGCGCGCTGCGGCCGTTGGCGGCCTCCGCCACGGTGTAGCCGCGCAGCTCCAGCGTACGGCGCAGCTGCTTGCGCACCAGCGGTTCGTCGTCGACGATCAGCACCTTGCACGGGCGGCTGGGGCGCGCGGCCGCCGGCCGTTCGGCGGCGGTGCGCTCGTCGTCACCCGCGGGCAGCAGCACGGAGAAGCAGCTGCCGCGCCCGACCTCGCTCTCGACCAGCACCGCGCCGCCGTGGGCCGACACGATGCCCAGGCAGGCGGCCAGCCCCAGCCCGTGGCCGCGCTCCTTGGTCGAGAAGAACGGCTCGAACACACGCCCGCGCGTGGCTTCGTCCATGCCGCAGCCGGTATCGCGCACCTCGATCAACACCCAATCGCCCGGGCGCACCGTGGCGCCGAGCGCGCTCTCCCAGCGCGCGTCGGGGTCGGAGATCCGGCGCGTGACGACGCGGATGATCCCGGCCTGGTCGCCGAGCGCGTCCGACGCGTTGGTGAGCAGGTTCATCAGGACCTGGGTCAGCGTGGCGCGGTCGCCGGCCACGACGCTGCGCGCGTCGACGGCCAGCTCGAGCTGCGCCTTCTTCGACAGCGTCGCGCCGAGGAGCGTGCGGAGCTCGCCCACGAGATCGCCGACGTCGACCGGCTCGCGCCGGCCGAGATCCCGCTGGCCGGCGTAGGCGAGCATCTGGCGCGTCAGCGCGGCGGCGCGCTGCGCGGCGACGACGATCGCCTCCGCGATCTCGCGCTCCTCGCGGCTGACGACCATCTCGCGCAGCAGGTCGGCGTTGCCGAGCACGCCGGCGAGCAGGTTGTTGAAGTCGTGCGCGATGCCGCCCGCGAGCACGCCGAGGCTATCCAGGCGCTGCGCGCGCTGCAGGCGCTGCTCCAGCGCGCGCCGCTCGGCCTCGAGGTGGCGCACCAGGCGCAGGTCGCGCAACCCGGCGGCGCGCGCCGGCTGGCCATCGAGCGTGGTCGCCGCGACGACGCACGACACCGGCACGACGTCGCCGTTGCTGTGGACCGCGACCGCCTCGTAGGGGCCGACGCGTCCGCTCTGGATCTGCTGGCGCACGATCGGCTGCGCCGACGGCGCGGTGAAGTCCAGGATCGGCCGGCCGATCATCTGCGCGCTGGTGACGCCGATGATCGGCGCCGGGTCGCCGTCGACGCCGACGACGATGCCGTCGCGGCTGAAGACGGTGAAGTCGAACGCGGTGCGTGCGAGATCGCGAAAGCGCTGCTCGCTCTCACGCAGCAATGCGTGCGTGCGCTCGCGTTCGGTGACGTCGCGGAAAGCGGCGACGCGCACCGGGCGGTCGCCGATGTGGCCCTGCTTGGCCTGGATCTCCGCGCGGAACCGCGAGCCGTCCTTGCGGATGGCGGTGATGACGTAGGCGCCCTCGTAGTGGCTGGCGACACGCTCGATCACCGCCGGCAGATCCTCGGGGGCGATGGAGCGCCGCATCGGCTCCGGACCGAGCATCTCCTCGCGCGCGTAGCCGACCATCTCGCACAACCGGTCGTTGACGTCGATCACCGCACCGTCGACGTGGACCATGATCCCTTCGAAGGACGCGGACGACAGCATGTCCAGGCGCTCGCGCACGCGCGCCTGTTCCTCGCGGATATCGTCGAGCAGCGCCCGCGCCTGGGTCCGTGCCTGCTCCGCGTCCTCGACTTGCAGCGCGCGGTCCAGGCGCAGGTACCAGTCGGGCGGGGGCGGAGAAGGCACGGGAGGCTCGATGTTATCCCGATTCGCGGCGGATGGCGCGGCGCGAAACCGGCGGCCTCTGGCCGAGGCGCGGGGGGGGGCAAAAAAGCTTGCCCTTATGGCGCGCGGGCGTGGCCGCTAGGGTCGCGTCACAGGAGGGACGGGAAATGGGATCGCGGGGTGAGTCGGTAACTGTGGACGGCGATGCGTCGCCGTCTGCGTCGCGCCTCGATCGCTCGTCCGACGATCGCTCGTCCGACGATCGCTATCTCGCACTCGGACGGATCGAGATCTCCTTCGACGAGTTCACCGTGCGCGCCGCGGGGCACGCGGTCGCGCTCACGTGCATGGAGTTCGACACGCTCGCCTACTTGATGCGAAGCGCGCCGCGCGTCGTCTCGCAGGAGGAGCTCTTTCAGTCGGTCGCGGGCAGTGCCTATCAGGCGCAGAGCTCGCTCATGCGCGTCCACGTCTCGAACTTGCGTCGAAAGCTCGGGCGGCTCGGTAGCGTGGTGCGGACCGTGCGCGGCCGCGGCTTCCAGTTCGTCGGCGACGCTGGCGAAGGCGTCATCATTGATGAACACCAGGCGCACGCCTAGCGGCAATCGCATTCTTGATAGGGTTCGGACCTGGGCCCTCGGCCTTTGACGCCGTTGGCACGCCTGCGAGAGTGTTCTGGTTTACCCAAATCTTGACGACCGCAAGAAAATGGCGTGCCAGTCTTGCCGCTATGCACGCGGCGCGCCCAGACTTTTTCACGATTCGAAGATCATCGCGTGATGATCGCCGAGACCTTGCTAAGCTAGCGTCCAGCGCTGCCGAGAGAGCGTTTCCCACGGCATGGTCGACTCCTCACCCACGATTGAGGGAGCCGACGTTTGTGGCCTGTGCCAAAGCCCGCTCCTAGAGGGGCGGTTCGTACGAGCCGAAGCGTCGTCTTTCTACGTTCTGTGTTCCCGGGAGTGTTCCCAGGCCGTCGCGCGCGCGCACCGTCGGGAGCGCTGGGCCGAGCGCCGGCGGTCGGTGCGGCACCTCACCATCGGCATCATCTTTGCGGGCGCCTACCTGGCGCCCCACCAGGGACCGCCGCGGGCGGCGAAGCCCCGGCAGGCGACGCGCGCCACGATGGTGGCGATGCTCGGCGCCGCCCACAACACCGGGGGGCCGGCGCCGCTGCCCGACGGATGGCTCGGTCCCGACTGGGAGAGCGACGCCGCCGCGCTCGCGGCGCTGGGGCGCGACACCTGGATTCACCCGCTGGCCGGTCCGTTCCGCCGCATGCCGATCCGCGACTCGCGCGTGTTCGGCGCCGCGCGGCCCGGTGATCGCCCGGCGGAGTGCCGCAACGGCCACTGCGGCGTCGACCTCGGCGGCGAGATCTGGGGCGAGCACGTGCACGCCGTTCACGATGGCGTCGTCGACTGGGTCAAGCGCGGTGTGAACCCGGATCGCGGCGGGCAGTTCGTGCGCCTCTCGCATCGCGGCGGCACCGTGTTCACGCAGTACTTTCACCTGGCGGCGATCCCGCGCGGCCTCGAGCGGGGCTCGATCGTGAAGAGCGGCGACGTGATCGGTCTGCTCGGCGACACCGGCGTGAAGGAGTCGGGGCCGCACCTGCATTTCACGATCGCGGTGCGGCCGGGCAAGGACTGGCCCGAGCGCTACATCGATCCCGAGCCGCTGATCGCGCTCTGGCCGCTGCGCGTGCCCGTCGACGGCAGCGAGGTCGGGATGGTGAACACCGTCGCTCCCGTCGGCGCGCCGCTGGGGTCGGCGCCGCTCATCCCGGGCCGCAAGCGCGGCAAGCTCGCGAAGGCGGAGCGTGGCAAGGCGGGGAAGGCGCGCCCCGCGGAGGACAAGGACAGCGACGAGAAGGAGAGCGCGGCGCCGGCCGAGACGACCGGCGGATCCCAATCGGCCGAGCCCAGCAGTGACGAGTGAGTGAGACGAGTGAGGACGCCGTGAGGAAGACCAGGCCCGCCACCAGCTGCGCGACGTGCGGCCACCTCTTCGAGGACGGCGAGGAGCGGCTGCTCCTGGCGCGCGGCTGGTGGGTGCACGACTCGTTCTGCTCCGAGGCCTGCTTGCGCCGCGCGGTGCGAGCGAGCCAGAAGGCCCGCTCGGCCACGCAGGTGCGCTGGCTGCTGCGCGTGGCGGTGGCCGTGCTGGCGGTCGCCGGCGCGAAGACGCTCTGGCAACTCTACGAGCGGTGGCAGCCGCAGACGATCTCGTTCGAGCCGCCGGCGCCGACCGTGCATTCGACGGCGCCGGTCAGGCGCTTGCACTTCGGGCCGACGCTGGGGCCGCTCTGGCCGCCGTCCGACGAGGAGTGGATCGATCTCTTCGGGCGCGCACCGTGGGTTTATCCGCTGCCAGGGCCCGTGCGGCGCGTGCCCGCGAACGATCGCCACATATCCGGGCCGCCGGCGCCCAAGGATCGCCCCGCGGCCTGCCGGCCGACCGGCCATTGCGGCGTCGATCTCGGCGGC
Source organism: uncultured Myxococcales bacterium (assembly GCA_964571275.1). Taxonomy (GTDB): domain Bacteria; phylum Myxococcota_A; class Polyangia; order Fen-1088; family Fen-1088; genus DASRQZ01. Next base: position 14,414 of record CAZNCQ010000125.1, on the reverse strand, counting down.
GAGCTCTGGGGCGAGCACGTCTACGCCGCGGCGGACGGCGTCGTCGATCGCATCCAGCGCGACGGCTCCGACGATCCGGGCGGCGCGTACGTGCGGCTGGCTCACTTCGGCGGCTACGTCTTCACCCAGTATTTTCACCTCGCCGGCATTCCGCGCACGCTGGCGCGCGGCTCGGTGGTCAGGGCCGGCGACGTGATCGGCCTCGTCGGCGACACCGGCAGCGGCCGCTCGATACGGCATCTCACGTTCACGTTGTCGGTCCTGCCGTCGCACGAGTTTTCGGAGATCTACTGGGATCCCACGCCCTGGATGGCGGATTGGCCGCTGCATGTGCCCGTGCACGGGACGGTTGCCGGCCTGGCGCCCGAGCGCAAATCCGAGGTCCACGCCGGCGGCCATCGCCGCGGCGACGCGCGTCCGCCGCTGTCGAATCGCTGAAGAGGCCGCGATACAGGAGCGGGGAGTGGGCGGTGGCGCACATGCCTGGACCTGCCCCCGCATCGCCCGACTTCATGCGCGCTTCGGATCACACCATCAAGTCTTCGCGCGATCCACCGATCGGGAGACAGCTCGTTCCACGCGTATAGCCGCCAACCGCGTATCATGTTCGCACCCCGCCATCGCCGCCGATTCACTCGTTCGATCGTACTCTTGGCGTTCGCCTGCGCGTTGCTGGCGGGCGCGCGGAGCACCGCGCGCGCCGCGACACCGCCGCCGCCCCGCAAGAACGTCCTGATCCTGAATTCGTACGAGCCGACGTATCGCTGGACCGCCAACATCGTGCGCGGCGCGCAGTCGGTCTTCGAGGCGCGCGACGACGTGGAGCTCTTCATCGAGTACATGGACTCGAAGAAGGCGTTCACGCCCGAATACGCGCGACTGCTGTCGGAGATCTACGCGCGCAAGTACCACAACCTGCGCTTCGATCTGATCGTCTCATCGGACGACGACGCGCTCGACTTCCTCAAGACCTATCGCGACCAGCTCTTCCCCGGCGTGCCGGTGGTGTTCTGCGGCGTCAACGGATTCCGCGATGCGCGCATCAGCGGTTTCTCCAACGTCACCGGCGTCAACGAAGAGGGCGATCTCGACAAGAACTTCGCGTGGATCGCGAAGCTGCGCCCGGCGACCAAGCAGCTGGTCTTCGTCTTCGATCAGAGCGCCACCAGCGCGGGCTACGTTCATCGACTCGAAGAGGTCGAGACGCGCTGGCGCAACCGCTTTGCGTTCCGCGTGATCTCCGGCGTCACCGTCGCCGAATTGCAGGCGCAGCTGCGCGCGCTCCGCGACGACGCGGTGGTGTTCTGGGGCATGTTCATGCGCGACCGGGCCGGCACGCCGCTGTCGATGGGCGAGTCGCACCGGATCATCATCGACGCGGCGCCGGTGCCGATGTTCGGCCTGACCGACGTGTCCGTCAGCCACGGCGCCGTCGGCGGCTACGTAGTCAGCGGCGCCAGTCAGGGCGAGACCGCCGCGCGCATGGGCCTGCGCATCCTCGACGGCGCGCGCGCCGCCGACGTGCCGATCGTGCGCGAGAGCCCCAATGTCTACATGCTCAGCTACCCGGCGTTCCTGCGCTGGCACCTGGACGTCGACCAAGCGCCGCCGGGCGCCGTCGTCGTCGACCGGCCGTTCTCGTTCTACCAGCGTTACCGCGCTTACGTCTGGGCGGCGCTCGGCGGCATGGGCGGTGAATCGCTGGTGATCCTGGCGCTGATCGCCGCGATCCGCACGTTGACGCGCAAGAGCCGCGCGCGCCTGCGCGAGAGCGAGGAGCGCTACCGATCGATCGTCGAGGACGGCTCGCAGCTGATCTGTCGCTCCGACGGCATCGGGCGCGTCGTGTTCGCGAACGGCGCGCTGGCGCGGCTGCTGGGCGTCACGGCGGCCGAGGTGGTCGGACGCTCGGTCTGGTCGCTGTCGGGTGGCCCCACCGGCGAGTCCGACCGCGCGCGCGTCGATGCGCTGACCGCGCAGGCGCCGATCCTCGAACGGGAGCAAGAGATCGTCGCCGGCGACGGCGAGCGGCGCTGGGTGCTGTGGACCTACCGCGCGCTGTTCTCGCCCGCCGGCGCCCGCGTCGAAGTGCAGGCGGTGGGCCAGGACATCACCGGGCGCCGCCACGCCGAGCTGGCGCTCGCTCACGCCAACCAGCATCTGCAAGGTGTGCTCGACAGCGTGAAGGAAGGTCTGGTGGTCTGCGATCGGCACGGGCATCTGACCAAGGTTCACTCGCGCACGGCCGCGGAGTGGTTCGGCGCGCCGCCCGCCGGCGGGGACCTGTCCGACTACCTGTTCGGCGCCGACAGCCCGGACAAGCTCTGGTTCCGCGCGGCGCTCGAGCAGGTCGCCGACGAGATGCTGCCGTTCGAGGTCGCGGTGGCGCAGCTGCCACACACCCTCGCGCGGAACGGGCGAACGTACAGCCTGACCTGCCACCAAGGGTCGCGCGACGGCGCGTTCGCCGAGCTGGTGTTCACGCTGGTCGACGTGACACAGCAGCTGGAGCAGGATCGCGTGCAGCAGCTTCATCGCGAGCTGCCGGTGATCGTGCGGCAGCTTCTGCGCGACCGCGAGGGCTTCCAGGCGTTCGTCGACGAGACCGAGCAGATGCTCGCGCGCCTGAACGTGTCGGCCGACCGCGCCGAGTGGCGCCACCTGCTGCACACGCTCAAGGGCAACGCCGCGGTCTACGGCTTCGAGCTCTTCGCCAGCCGCTGCCACGAGCTCGAGGACCTGTTCGAGATCGAGGGCGATCCGGCGTCGGCGCGCGTCGCGACCGCCGTCGAGGCGCTGGCGATCGACTGGGACCTGATGCTGGGCAGCTTCAGCGTCTTCCTGGGCGACCAGGCGCAGGCGTTCATTCGCCTGGACGAGAGCGAGCACAGCGAGTTCCTGCAGCTGCTCGAGTCGCGCGAGGATCACGCCGAGCTCCTGCGCCTGGCGCGGGGCTGGAGCGAGCCGCCGATCGCGCACGCGCTGGGGATCTACGCGCGCACGATCCGCCAGCTGGCCACGCGCCTCGGCAAGGAGGTCGAGCCGCGCATCGTCGACCATCGCGTGCGGCTGCCGAACGCCGAGATGCGCTCGTTCCTGGGTCTGCTCGTGCACGTCGTGCGCAACTGCGTCGACCACGGCATCGAGGCGCCGGCGGAACGCGTGCGCTGCGGCAAGGCGCCCGCCGGGCAGGTCACCATCGAAAGCCGCGTCGAGGGCGCCGAGTTCGTCATCGCCGTCGAAGACGACGGCTGCGGCATCGACTGGGAGTCGATTCGCGCGCGCGCCGAGCGGCGCGCGCTACCCGCGACGACCAATCGCGATCTGATCGAGGCGCTCTTCACCGACGGCATCAGCACGCGCGACGTGGTCTCGGACATCTCGGGCCGCGGCGTGGGCCTGTCGGCGGTTCAACAAGTTTGCCACCAGCTGGGCGGCACGATCCAGGTCGAGAGCTGGCCGGGGCAGGGGACGCGCTTCGAGTTCCGGTTCGTGCTCGCGACGCTGATCGAGGCGCCGCGCGTCGAGTCGGCGGCGCGCGCGGTGTAGCGCCGACGCCTGTCGGCAGGCGTTGGTCACTTTCCGTTGTTCCGATAAGATGGTGCGCCAATGTCGATCTTGGTGCGCGTGGGCGTCCTGGCGGCGGGAGTGTGCGGTGTCGCGTCGGTGGTTGCGCCGCGCGAGGCGCGGGCGGCGGTTGGCGCGTTCAGTCTCAGCAGCCCGGCCAACGGCGGGTATGTCAACGCGACGCCGACCTTGAAGTGGACGGCGTCGACGGGCGCGACGTCGTACACGCTGACCGTGACGCCGATCAGCGGAACGCCGCTGGTGAAGACCGCCTTGACCGCGACCTCGTACACGGTCGCCGCCGCGGAGAGCTTGCCGGAAGCCGGCAGCCCCTACACCTGGCGGGTCCGCGCCACCGACGGCACGCTGACCCTCGACAGCAGCACCTCGTCGTTCTTCGTCGACACCACGCCGCCCTCGGCGTTCGGGTTGAGCGCGCCGGCGGCGGGCGCATTCGTGCGCGGCGACAACTCCGGCTTCAGCTGGGCCGCGGCCACCGACGGTGGAAGTGGTCTCTCGAAGTATCACTTTTATGTCGACGGCGCGCTGTGCGGCGACGTCACCGGCGCCTTCTTCTCGTTCCTGCCCAGCACGTGCAATCCCACCGACGGCCCGCACACCTGGGCGGTGTCGGCCGAGGATGTGGCCGGCAACATCCGCTGGTGCAACGAGGCGCCGGGCGGCGTCGGTGGCCGCGCCTTCACCATCGACGACATCGGTCCCGCGGCCGGCAGCGGCGGCGTCTTCCAGCTGGACAGCAACAACACGCCGGACATCATCAACTTCCCGACCGATCGGATGGTGAACACCGGCATCAACGTCCGCCCGGGCGATCAGATCTCGGTGACGTCGACCGGGATGTGGTGCTTTCTCGGCTGCACCAGCGCTTGCTTCGACACCAACGGGTACGTCAACCAGGTCAACATACCGACGCAGAATTGCAACAACGGGACGTTGATCGCGCGCGTCGGTGGCGGCGGCACGCAGTTCGTGTGTCTCGGCAAATCGGGGACGTTCACCGCCGGGATCACCCAGAGCGGCATCCTCGAGCTCGGCAGCAACTCGGAGACGGCCGGGTGTAACGACAAGACGGTCACGGCGACGGTGACCGGCGGGCGCGTGTTCGGGCTCATCAGCCCGGCGGACGGCGTGGCCACCAGTCAGCAGTTCCCGACGTTCTCCTGGCAAGCGGCGGCCGATCAGGGATCGGGCGGCGTGACGTACCTGCTGAACATCGACGGCGTGACCGTCGGGTCCAGCAACACGAACCCTGTCGGCACGGTCCTGACGACGACGACCTATACCGTCTCCGACAGGCTCACCGACGGCGCGCACAGATGGAACGTGCAGGCGCGCGACGCGGTCGGCAACGTCACCAACTCGACGACGCGCACGTTCACCGTCGACACGACCAAGCCCGCTCAGTTTCGTTTGTTCATGCCGACCATGAACGGCTGCTCGAGCACACCGACGCCGAATCTGTGCTGGAACGTCGCCTCCGATCCGGGCGGCATCGCCAACTATCAACTGTGGATCGACGGCGCGCTCGCGTTCACGGGCGCCGACTCGTTCACCACCTGTGGGACGCCGTCGGTGGCGCTGGCGCCGGGAATGCACACCTGGTACGCGGTCGCCATCGATCGCGCCGGCAACACGCGGCAGTCGATCGAGACGTTCAACTTGCTCATCGACTACACCGCGCCGACGGCGCCGGTGCTGGTCGCGCCCGCGAACGGCTCGTCCAGCGCCGACCAGCCGCTGTTCACCTGGATGGCGGCCAGCGACGCCGGCGGCGTCGCCAAGTACGAGATCTACGTCGACGGCAACCTGACCCAGACCGTCGACGGCAAGACCTCGAGCTGGCTCGTGCCGTCGGATCTCGCCAATGGGACGCACACCTGGTACGTGCGCGCGATCGACAGCTGCGGCCAGTCCGCGACGTCGGCGATGAACACCTTCACCATCGCCGCGTGCGCGCCCGACGGCGGGCTGGCGCACCGGTGCAGCGGTTACAACGTCGGGCCATGCGCGCCGGGAACGCGGACCTGCGTGTCGGCCGGGGCCTGGAGCGCGTGCAGCGGCGCGGTCGCTCCCGGAATCGAGGTCTGCAACGGCATCGACGACAACTGCAACGGCGTCGTCGACGAGGGCATCAACAACGGCTGCGGCGGCGTCTGCCAGTTGCCGGTCTACGTCTACACGCCCTGCGACGGTGCCGACGCGGACCTTTGCCAGGAAGGCGTCTATATGTGCGACGGCCTGAACAACGTGGTGTGCGTCGAGACCACGCCGGTCGAGGTCGAGGTTTGCAACGGCCGCGACGACGATTGCGACGGCGTCATCGACAACGGCTGCATCGGCGGCTCGAACCCTGACGCGGGCGCCACGCCCGACGCCGGCGCGGGCGGCGGCGGCGGGCGCGGCGGGACGAGCGGCGCGGGTGGGAACGGCGGCGCGGGCGCTGGCGGTCGCGATGGTGGGATCACCGACGGTCCCGTTTCACCCGGCGGCGACGGCGGTGGCGGCGCTCCTGGCGACGCAGCGTCGATCGACGCCAGCGGGGGTGGAACCGGCGGGCATCCGCCGGGGCTCGACAGCGGCGCCGGAGGAAGCAAGCCCGACATGACCAACAAGACGCCCGGCGGCTGCGGATGCGCAACCGTGCCACCGGCAGGTCAACCGCTCGCGAGCGCACTGATCTTCCTTGGGCTCGCGCTTCTGGTCGGACGCCGCCGCCGCCGGTGAGCGGCAGTTCGAGTTGGCGCACCGATTGCTACGTTGCTGGGGGACATGAACAAACAACCCGCGATCGATAGGGGGCGCCGGTGAGGGTCCTCGGTCTGGCCACGACAGGCGTGCTGGCGGTGAGCGTTACGCTCGCGACGTTGACGCTCGGGTGCAGCTCTCAGAACCCGGACCATCCCGACAGTCCATCCGACGCGGGGGCTGACGTGACGATGGGGCAGCCGGTGTGGACGACCGCCAGCCGGCGTATCACGCTGGCCTGCCAATCCTTCATATCTGGCGTGATGGGGTTCGACGCGGATCGGGCCCAGCTCACCGAGCAGCAGCTGACGCTCCTCGATGCGCTGCGCACCGGACCGCTCGGCACTCAGATCGAGGATGGCATCGGCTGCTCGGTCGAGATCACCGGCGCCGACGGCAACATCACCGCCTACCTGGCGGTGCAGCAGGACGGAGCCGCGAATGACAACACCCCGCTCATCAACTACGCGACGTTTCAACCGTTCCTGGCCGCGATCCCATGCCTGTTCTCGGCCGACGAAGGCGCGCAGCACGCGATCGCGCCCGACGTGCGCTGCGTGAACGGAATCTATCTCCGGCCGTCGCCGGGAAACGTCGATCGATTCTTGACGATCACCGATCCGGTTCCTCAGCGGCACTTCGAGCTCGATCAGTGCGACGTTCCGGACGTCGCCGGACTGCTGCATCTGCAGGTGCTCGGCGATGACGGGGCCGACGGTGGGACCACGACTGTCCTCGGGCAAGCTACGGCGCCACCCGCGCCGACATCTGTGCACACGTGTCAGATTCTCGACGTCACTTTCCCCGCTGCAGGCACCTACCGCCTCCGGGTCGTGGTCGATGCAGGTGTCTCGGCGGCCACCCTGAGCCACTCTGCGTTTCGTTTCTTCTGAGGTCGGAGACGAGACCGAGCTACGACAGAGCTGTCAGGGCTCGGAGCCCGGTTTTCGGTGGTGGTGTATCCAGGTCCCTTGGAAGGGCGAGCGATCCGCGAGTGAACGGGCGCGCCGATTGCACCGTCCGGTCAATATGAGCAAAGAGCCGACGACGGATGGGGCAGGGGTGTTGCCTACCGGATGCGCGTGGTGATGCCACAGGGCTGGCCGGTCGACGGCGCCACGTTCCGGTTCTTCTGAGGTTCCTCAGGTCTGGTGGCGCAGGCGACCGCCGAGCGGCAGCGATCCGTCGGACACCGCGGTGTTGAGGCGGTGCATGCGGAACCCGAGCGCAATGAGCAGCCCGCCGAAGATGATGGCGTACGAGCCGATCCACCAGACCAGGGCCAGCGCGCCGGCCCCCGGATGCATCCAGACGATCACACCGAACGCGACCGACAAGATGCCGCCCAGCGCCAGCAACCATTCATTCTGGATCACGCGCCGCAGGCGGATCGCGGTTCCGATCTCGAGGAGGCCGGCCAGGATCGCCCACGTCCCCAGCACGTACAGGAACGCCAGGCCCACACGGCCCGGCCAGGCGACCCACGCCACCGCGACGAGGATTCCCAGCACGCCCTTCAGGAAGAGAAGCCCCCAGGGCCGATCGCGCGGCGTTTCCTTGGACAGAGCCTCTACCAGCGCGCCGATGCCGTCGATGAGCGCGTACGCCGCAAAGAAGCCCATCAAGATGATCCAAGTCATTCCCGGCATCAGCAGCGCGAGCAGCCCGAAAATGATCGCCGCCACCCCCCGCGCGATTGTCCATCCCCAGTTTTTCAGCCACATGGCTCCCTCCAGCGATTTGGTTGTTTATGCGTCTCCGCCCCAGGGAAGCCCGGTCATGGGCTCGACGATCATGCTCGCGTCGCCGCGCATGCCTCGCAGCAGCGCCTCGGCGGTGTAGGGGCCGTCCCACCGCGTTCCGTTGATGAACAGCGTCGGCGTGCCGTTGACGCCGCTGCGCACGCCGTCGAGGAAATCGCGCCGCACCTTGGGCAAGAAGAGATGCTGGTCGAGGTCGAGCGAGACACGCTGGACATCGAGCCGCAGCTGGCGCGCGTAGGACAGCAGCGCGTCCAGCGCGAGCGCGCCCTGGTTCACGAACAACGTGTCGTGCATCTCCCAGAACTTGCCCTGCGCGCCGGCGGCCTCGGCGGCTTCGGCGGCCAGCGTCGCGTGCGGGTGCATCTGCGACAGCGGAAAGTGGCGGAACACGAAACGGATCCGGTCGTGCAGGCCGCGCTCCAGCCGCTTGAGCTCGTGAAAGGCGCGCCCGCAAGCCGGGCACTCGAAGTCGCCGTACTCGAGCAACGTCACGGGCGCGCTGGCCGGTCCGCGTGCCCAGTCGCGCGCCTCCACCGGGCGCTGAAGACGGCTCACAGCTCATCCTCCGCCCGGGCGCGCACCACCGACCCGCGCGACAGCTCGCGGCCGCTCAAGCGTTCCAGCGCATCGAGCACGCCGTCCGCCCCGGGGTTGAGCTCGATCGGCGAGACCTCGCTCCAGAAGATCGCGCCGTCGCCATCGACGACGAACAGCGCGCGCTCCGACGTGCCGATGTCGTCGCGGTAGACCTGGTAGCGCTGGGACAGCGCCCCCTTGGGGTGAAAGTCCGACAGTAGGTCGATGCGCAGCTTCAGCTCCCCGGCATACGCGCAGTGGGTCCAGAGCGAGTCGCACGAGATGCCCAGCACCGTGGCGCCCAGCGCTTGCAGGTCAGGCAAGAGCTCGTTGAAGAGCCCGAGCTCGCCCGTGCAGACCGGCGTGAAGTCACCCGGGTAGAAGATCAGCACGAGCGGCGAGCCGAGATAGTCAGCCAGCCGTGCGCGATGACCGTCGGGCGCCGCGGGCGCGTCCAGCTCCGGCGCCCGCGTGCCTGGCGACAACCCAAACGAAAGGATGCCCGATGCCGGAGGAGGAGGCGCGATGGTGACCATGTTGCGAGGCCCCTTTCACCTGCAAGTTGGGTCGCTCCCGCATTCGCGCCAGTGTGCGGGGGACCCGTGCAAAGCTCTTGCGCAGGCTGACCGGATCGCCTCAACTGAACCGCACCGGAACGAGATTGCCGTCGGAGGTTCGTCGTGGAATCAGCAACGCCATCGCTGTTCGCCGCCTGGGAGAGCTTCTACGTCATCGTCGGGTCGTCGGCCGCCGCGCTCACCGGGCTGCAGTTCGTCGTCATGGTCCTGGGCGCCGAGCTCAGCACCACCGCGACCGTGCACACCACGCGCGCCTTCGGGACGCCGACGATCGTGCACTTCTGTGCGGTGCTGCTCAACGCGGCGATCTTGAGCGCGCCCTGGCGCCGGCACGGCAGTGCCGCGGCCGCGATCGTGTCGTTCGCGCTCGTTGGCGTGATCTACACGCTGGTCGTCTTGCGCCACGCGCGCCGGCAGACCGACTACAAGCCGGTGCTGGAAGACTGGATCGCTCATACGATGCTCCCGCTGACCGCATACCTCGCGTTTCTCGTGGGCGGGATCTTCTTGCCTCGCGATCCGGGTCCCTGGCTCTTCGTGATCGCGGCGGCGTCGTTGATCCTGCTCTTCGTCGGAATCCACAACGCGTGGGACGCGGTGACGTACATCGCGATCTTCCGGCGGCGTAAGCCGGAAGGCGAGGGCTAGCTCGCGCGCTACTTGGCGCGAAAGGCCACCATCTGCATGACCCACGCTCCCGCCCACGAGAGCGGAGCCGCGGCGGTGTACGTGCCGACCGTGGTGACCACGCGGTCCTCGGCGATGTCTCCGTCGGGGGTCGTGATCATGCGTGAGGTGAAGCCGGCTCCGGGGCCGACGTTCGCGGTGAACACCGTGTTTGCGCCGACGAGCAGATCGATAGCGCCGGTCGTGGTGATCGAACCGCTCCCGCTGGCCGAGGAGCTCCCGGCGGCCGAGGTGGCGCCGTCGAGCGGCGTGCTGGGGTCGATGCCCGAGTATTCCAAGATCCGAACGTCGGGGTACTGCGCGGCCGCGCTGAACTTCACGGTTACCGCGTTCCCGGCGCTCGAGCTGGCGATGTTCTTGGCGTAATAGATCGACTGTGAAACCGCATTGGCCATCGCCGTGGGGCCGGCCGCCAGCGTGTAGCTGCTGCCGTTGCCGTCGGTGACGGAGGTGACTCGCGCGACGGAGTCGTTCCAGCCGACGATCACGACGTTGAGGTCGCCGGCCGCTTGCGCGCGCGGATAGATCACGACGACCGCGGACTGCGGCACCTGGGGGGTCGCGGAGATGCCCTGGACGAACGCGGGCGTCGCGTGCGGCGGGGGCGGCGGCGGAGGCGGTTGCGGCGGCGGAGCAGCGGTCGGCGGCGCGGCGTCCTCGGGCGCGCCGGCATCCACGAGGGCGCCGGCGTCCGCGAGGGCGCTAGCATCTGGCGCGGCGCTGGCATCTGGCGCGGCGCCGGTGTTGACGACGATCGTTCGGTTGGTCTGCACCGCGGCCTCCCGGATCTGGCTTCCGTCGGGGAAAGTGACGCTCACGTCCACGCTCGCGCGCGTCCCGACGCCGAAGTGATAGACCTTGCTGGCCCAGGCTTGCCCGGTCCGCAGCACCCTGGGCGGCGTGACGTAGTGACCAACGTCCCCGGCGAAGCCGGCGTCGAAGATCTCGATCATCGCGGTGCCGGCGAAGAATCCGGTGATGGCTGGCGCCTGGACTTTGATCCAGTTGTTGCTCGTCGTCAGATTCGACGTCCAGAGCGCGATCCCGTTGTCGGTTCCGGGGATCGACGCCTGCCCGGCGCCGGCCAGGTCGATCTTGCCGTCGCCATTCCAATCGTCGATGCTGAGCTGGTCAGCATAGAACTCGGTGGGGTTGGTTCCGTCGATGTTCGTGCCCGCGGCGCCGAGGTCTTGGTACGCGCCGCTCGGCAGCCGCCGAAAGATGTGAATGCCGCCGGCCAGACCGTCGGAGTTGTAGCCGACGTGCGCGATGACCACCTTGTCGAGGAGACCGTCGTTGTCCACGTCGGCGGTGTAGTGCTTGAATCCGGGATAGTAGGGCAGGGCCGATTCGACCGTCGCCATTGACGTCGGCGAAGTTCAACGCTTCCCACGCCGGGTAACAGACGAAGCTCGGGCCGGTCCAGTCCGCGTGTACCGCCGTGCCCTGGTTGACGCAGAGGGCGCCGAGGCCGCTCCAGGCGAGCAGGTACAGATCGACCTTACCGTCGCCGGTGAAGTCGCCGACGAACTGCATCTCGTTGCTGAGCCCCAAAGTGACGTCGTTGTGCTGCGCCGGCGTCACGGCCACCGAGTAGAGATTCTTGCCAAACGCCCCGGCGCGGTCGTTGAGCCAGAGGCCCGAATGGTGGCAGGTCTGTCCGTGGTTAACGTCGTAGACGTCGAGCCATCCGTCGCCGTCGAGGTCGGCGAGCCACGTCCCGTACGCCAGGTCCCCCGTCCCGAGCGGCGCGCAGCCCGACGCCGACGGCGGCTCGTTGGCGCGATCCAGGCCGACGGCGAGCGCATCCTGCGTGAACGAGATCAGTGGATTCGGATCGGCCGCGTTGCTCGTCAGGCGCGCCGTCTCGTTCGTCAATCGTTCAGCGTGCTCGCCGCAAGCGACCGACAGCCCAAACATCACCATGAAACCGAATAGCTCGTGTCTCCGCGTCATGTCCTTTCCCCCCCTTGCCTTCCGGCAAGATCAAGGAACGGTCATGGTGACGAACTTTCCGAACCAGAACGTCATGCACTTGTTGCAAAGGCGTTTGCCGGCTTCGCGTACGGGCACCTGAAACTCCGATCGGCTGCTTGGAAGCCAACACTCGAAGATCAAGGGAGGCGCCCATGAGACATGGATTGGGAATGACAGCGCTGTTGTCGCTGATGGCGACGGGAATCATGGCGGATCGGGCGGACGCGGCGACGCCGATCACGTTCAACGTGACGATCGGTTCACCGCTGGCGTACGTGTTCAACGGCGGTGCGCCCGACCAGGTGTTGGGGCTGGTGCCGGGGAAGACCTACCAGTTCTCGATGAGCGCGGCCGACGCTGCCGCCCATCCCTTCGTCATCTCGACGACGACGGGAGTCGAGCCGCCCACGCCGTTTGTCGACCCCGGCCTGACCGGCAACGGAACGGCGAACGTCATGTTTACCGTCCCGACCACGCCGATCCCGCAGATCTACTATCAGTGCGCCGTCCACAGCTTCATGACGAACAAGATCGTGCTGAACGCGACGGCCGTTCCTGCGCTCGACGCGAAGAGCGTGGTGGTCCTGGTGGCGCTTCTGTTGGCGGCGGGTGTCGCGGCGATCCTGTGGCAGCGACGCAAGCGGGGAATGGCCCTGGCCGGGTAACCCGGGCGTCGGGCGCACGCGTTGTCGACGTGTGCGCCCGGTAAAAGCCGGTTGATTCAGTCCGATGGGTCTGCTGCAATCGGCTCGTGGGAATCTTTGCGCGTCGGGCGGGTTTATTGGTGGTGGTGGGCGGCCTGGCCGCATGTGGAGGTGAGCGCCGCGCTCTGACAGATGCGGGGGCGGACGGCGACGCTCCGCCCGAATCGGCGGACGGCGCCGCGGAGCGCGCCGAGGCGAGCGGCGACGTCCCGCCGCCTGCGATCTGTCCCGTCGGGTTGGCGCCGGGCCAGACGGACCAGGTCGGCTGCCCGGCAGATCCGAACGCGATCGCCTCCTGTCCGCCAGCAACGGTTTGTGTCTACCCAGACTTTGTCCTGGGGCAACAAGCCGTGATCGACTGTAACGGTACCAATTCGCTCATGAGCCTCACACTTTGCCCGGGCCAATGTGCGGCCCTCGTCGCGGCGTCGAGCGTCGACGTCACGCCCATCGATTCGTCGTCCTGTCTCAGCCGACCGGCGATGGACTGCGCGCCGCAGGCCGGACTATCCGACCAGGACCTGGTTTCGAAGTGGATCTCAAACGTCATTCAAGACTGTCCGCCCCTCGTCGAAAACCAAGTCGTCGTGTCGTTCGACGGTGGTTGCGCAACGGAGATGCGGTTTGCTTTTGTGCCGCTCGACGGCTTTGCCGCATGCGTAGCCGAGAAACTGAGCGCGGTTCGCTGGACCTGTCGTGACCTCACCTGCGCCACGGCCGCCCGGTCGACGCTGCCTTGAGCAAAGGACCGGGCCAGAAGCGGCATCTTCGGCTGCCGAACTCGTGGTGTAAACCCGTGGGCCACGGGCTTGGCGCGTTCAACGCCAGCCAACGACCGGGTTCGGCAGTGACGCGAGGACGCGTGTTACGGTTTCCCTCACCGCCTCCCGATGCGCTCCTTCCGCGCCAACCAGCAGCACGACGAACCGCTCCGGGACCTTCTTTTCTATCGCGGTACACATGAACAGGAACTCCGCGACCGTCTCGAGGGCCTCGCCCTTGTGGCTCGTGGTCATCACGAAGCGGCTTGCTTCGCCCTCGGGATGTTGCTCCACGTCGACGTCGTCGAATGCGCTTTCCCAGTCGTCACACTCGACGCCGGCGCACACGGCGTAGCGACAACCCTGATGGATGAGGGATCGAGCGAGGCGGTCCTTCTCGACGAATGGCACCCTCGTGAAAACAGCGATCATGGCGGCGAACTCGTCGCCGGCGAAAGGCGAGGCGAAGCCGGCCACCGGAACGTCGCCAACCCACACCTCTTTGAAAGCCGCATCTAATCGGTTCATCGCCAAGCTGCCGAACGACGATACAGCCGTTCAGCGGCGGCGCGAAGCGCCGTCGGTCTGCTACGGCGGGTTGGACAGCGTCCATTACGTGTCACGCGCGAAGGTCCGACCTCGTCAGCCCACAATTCGCACCGCTGTGCGTACAGCCTCGTTACCGTCGCCGTGGAAGCTTCTGTCACAGCGTGGGCATCGCCATGTGATTGCCACATCCCAGTAACACGGATACCCGCAAAGACCACGCCTCCGACAGCAATGGTGAGCCATCCGAATCCAGCGAGAGAGCCCACCAGCCTGACGGGAGTGCCCGCCTGCAACGGCGGGCTGGACGGCAGGAATTGCCCGCCTGATTTCGACAAGAACGCTCGGCATGACGTCTCCTCCGTCCGTATGTTAGACGGCGCGTTTCGAGCGAGCTCGGTCGACTCGCACGATCAGATCCTCCGCGACTTCGCTCCTTGCGAATGGATTCAGCGTGAACCGCTTTTCGGGGGAGAAAGCTACCTCCGC
>CAZNCQ010000124.1:0-19852 GCA_964571275.1 uncultured Myxococcales bacterium | reverse complement strand
CTGCCTGCGCGATCCGCCGCACCGCCGGCTTCGGATCCTGGCGCGCCGCGGCCGTCATGGCTTCGTCGATGGAGCGGGCTTCGCCCAGGTGCTCGGCCAGCGCATTCACGGCGTCGACGCGGACCGCCTCCGACGGGTCCGCGGTGACCGCGTGCGCGAGCGCGTCGGCGAGCGGGGTGACCGGGCGCGACCGCGCCGCGAAGATCGCCGCCGAGCGAACCTGCCCCGCGCTGTCATGCGCGAGCGTCGCGACGATCAACCGATCGGCCGCGGGATCGTCGATCGACCGCAGCGCCCGCGCCGCGTCCACGCGCAGGCCCGCGTCCGGACCCGCGAGCGCGCGCTCGACCGCCGGGAGGATCTCGAGCGTGGCCAGGTTGCCGAGCGCGATCATGACGTCGGAGCAGCGGTCGCCCTGGCAGCTCGCGTACCGATCGAGCAGCCAGTGTCCGACGGCGGTCACGAGCTCGCCGTCGCCGGCGCTCTGGCCGTTGCGACCCACGCCGCCGAGGACGAACAGCGCCGTGCGCCGGAGCTCGGCCTGGTCCGCGGTGTCGTCGGCGATGGCGAGCAATGCCGTCGCGGTCGCCGACGTCGGGTGCTGCGGCAGCACCAGCGCCTTCAGGCTTTCGCCACGCAACGCCAAGGGGGCGCGCCGATCGGCGGCCAGGCGGCACAGCGCGCTCTGCGTGGCCGGGGTACCGGCGCGGCCGAGGGCCGTGAGCATGGCGCGCGCCATTTCGCCGTCGCTCGCATCTTCACGAGCGAGCGCGACGGCCGATGCGATGTCGGCCGGGCGCCGCCGCACCAACGCCTCGAGCCGGGCGCGACCCGGCTCGTCCAGGCGACCGCTGCGAGCCGCGGTCGCGACGGCGTCGAAGCTGGCGCCCTGGATGAGGCGGTCGTCGGCCCGAGCGCGGGCGTCCTCGTCGCTGAGCCGCTGAGTCACGATCGGTTGCTCCACCAGCATGGCCGCCGACCTTTCCAGGCTTCCGACCAGGGCCGTGTCGCGCGCGAGGCGGATCTGACTCAGTTGAACGCGGACCTCGACCCGCAGCGCGGGCGCGCCCATGTGCGTGTCGATGCTCGTGACCTCCCGCCCCTGCGCGCTCACGAGGTCGCCGTTCGCCGCGAGGTGAAAGGTGATCTGCGCGTCCGGGACGGCCAGGTTCAGCGCGGCCACCGCGCCATCGGCCGCGACGTACGCGGTCTTGCGCTTCGCGATCGCGGACCCGCGTCGGCTGTAGAGCGCCAGGTAGGCCCCCGCGCCGTCGCGCTCGGTGGCGGTCCACTGCGGCGCTGGCTGCTCGGGCTGGACCAGCTGGGTCTCGGTGACGACCATCTCCAGCAGGTTGCGGGCGTCGTCCTGCATGTCGCGCGGGAAATGCATGCGCAGCGCCGCGCCGTCGGGCTGATAGGTCACCCAGATGCGCTGCGAGAGCCGCTCCTGCAACGATTCGATGTCGGCGGGTCTGACGTCGCCGAAGCCAGTGCCCGAGACGCGCGGGTCGCGGATCTCGCAGGCAGCGTCGTAGCCATCGGCGCGCGCGCCGACGACGGTGACGGTCCAGTCGCCCGTCAACTTGATCGTCGTGGCCGGTGCGGCGTCGGGCGTCGCCGCTTGCATGCGGGTCTCCATCGCCAGCGCCGCGTGCGTCTGGCGGCCAACGAGCTCTTTCAGGCGTCCCGTGCCCGCCACGGCTGCGGCGGCGGGAGCGGGGACGTGGCGCCAGCCGCTGCAGGCGCCGAGCAGAGCGAGCCCGACGAGCCCGCCGGTGACCAGAACCATTCTCTTGTTGCGTGTCATGTTCATGCTCCTTGTTTGCGTTCTCGTCACCGGCGGTGCGCTTGGGCTCAGGGTCGGGCTAGGTCAGGTTCTCGACGTTCAGTCGGATGCCGCCGATGAAGTTCTGGCCCGTGACGGTGTCGGTCACCTCGATCTGCAGCACCGAGGGCACACCCGGCGCGACCGGCACCACCGTGGTGACCGGGATGATGGCCTGCCCGGTCGGCGCCACCGGCACGTCGGCGATGTCATTGCCGGCGCTGTCGAAGAACTGCACCAGCACCGGATCGGTCAGGCTGCCCGGGGCGACGTTCAACTGGAACGTGACCTGCGCGGACCCGGTGCCGTTGACGACGATGATCTGGTTCTGCAACGGCGACACGACCGACACCCGCGGCCCGACCTGCGAGTTCACGGTGACGTTGATGGTGGTGACGGCCTTGTCGCCGAACTGGTCGGCCGCCGTCAGGGTCAGCGTCTGGTTGCCCGTGGTCCCGAAGGTCAGGGACGGCGTGCACCCGGTCTGCGGCACGAACGTCGGATCCGACGACGTCCAGGTCAGATCGGCGCACGGGATCTGCACCGGCAGGATCTGCCCCATCGGCGCGGGCCGCGTCGCGAACGCCGAGCCGCTCACCGGCAGCCCCGCGGTCAGCGTGGCGCCGTTGACGGGCTGCTGCAGGGTGATGGTGACCGGCTGGACGCAGAGGGCGGTGGGCAGCGCCGTCAGCTCGTTCGTGGCGTTGACGTCGAAGATCTGCGCCTGCGCCAGCGTGACACCGGTCCAGCTGAACAACGTGAAGTTGTCCTTCCAGCAGAACGGGCAGACGCCGACGGTGGCCTGCAGGTCGACCTCGCCACCCAGCGTCGACAACGCCAGCTTGCCGTTGACGTCGAAGGTGATGTTCGCGCTGCAGACCGCCGGATCGGTATTGACCGACCACAGCGCCGACGCGGTGATGGGCAACGTCGCCTTGATCAAGTCGACCTTGACGTCGACGCCGCCCGACGCGAAGCCGACGTCGATGGCGCCCGTCACGTGAGCGCCGATCTGCGCCGTCGGCGTCACCGTGATGCTGGGGCCGGCGAACGCTATCTTGCCGGTGGTG
The DNA here is from genome assembly GCA_964571275.1 of uncultured Myxococcales bacterium. Taxonomy (GTDB): domain Bacteria; phylum Myxococcota_A; class Polyangia; order Fen-1088; family Fen-1088; genus DASRQZ01. The sequence goes on along the minus strand of CAZNCQ010000124.1, from coordinate 16,957 downwards.
ACGACGTTCATGTTGACGTTCACGCCCGCGGTGATCGTGATGATGCCGAACAGGCGCACCGGAGGCGCGTTGAAGGGCGGCGGCGGCTCGACGAGGTTGAAGGGCCCGAATGGCACCTCACCGTTCACCTTCTTGTCCTCGACGACGATGCCGAAGAGCTTGATGATCATCTCGGCGTTGGCCGACGGATTGACGAAGCCCGCCTGGGTGACCGTTCCCGTGTCGGTGTTGGCGGTCGTGGTCAGGGTCGTGACGTCGATGGGGCTGCTGCCGAAGAGCACGACATGCGTGCCGAAGGTCATGGTGAACTGCGTGTTGAAGTCGTTGTTGGACGAGCCGATCGTCAACCCGCCATCGAGCGTCCAGAACGCGTCGAAATCGCCATTTGCGTTCATGTGCCCCTCGCAGCGCTTACCGCCGGCGCACAGGAACGGCGGGTCATTCGGGGCGACGCCGACCGGCGTGGCGCCGCCATCGGGCGCGCCGGTGGCGTGCCGCTTGGCGTACTCGGGGACGGGCAGGTTCAGCACGCGCGTCTCGGGCGGCGGGGCGTTGTGCTGAGCCTGCACGAACGCCGTGCCGATGGCGTCGATCTCGGCCGCCGTGTCGCCCCAGAACGTCGGCACGGCGGGCACGAGCTTGGTGCCCACCTGATCGCCCAGCACGTTGTAGGCGAGCTGCGCCCTCACGCTCGTCGCCAGCATGGCCGGCGCCAGGATCGCCAGCTGCGCATGGCTGGCCGCGACCAGATCGCCGGCGACGTTGCCGCTCGTGCACTTCGAGAACACGAACGACTTCGCGTCCACCGCGACCACGTAGCTGCAAGTGGTGTTGACGGTCGTGCCAAAGCCCAGCGCCAGCGTCGCGCCCCCCGAGCTTCCCACGCCGTTCGTGATGTGCAGGCTGGCGGGGATCTGGATCGTGCCGGCCGTGAAGTCGGCGGTGCCCGGTCCGTTGTTGAGCCCACCCAGCGACGCGACCATGTCGATCGACTTGCCGGGGCCGACCTTCTGCGTGTTGGGCGAGACCGCGCGCAGGTTGTCGAAGACGTAGGTCCCCGTGGTGCCCGGCGAGTTCGTGAGCACGATCTTGAAGGTCAGATCGCTGAACGATTTGCCCTTGAGCGGCGTGCGCACCGAATCGGGAACCGCGAACTTGTACGTCTGGAACGCGCCCAGCGGCTGTCCCGCCAGGTTGATCTTGCCGAGCGACACGTTGCTGACTTTTTCCTTTGTCGCCGTGACGAGGAGCTGCAGCATTCCCGGGTTGCCGGGATTGGGTTGCGCCGTCGGCATCAGCATGTCGAGCGCGATGCTGGAGCCGGTATCGGTCAGCGCCGCCAGCTGCGCCGTCGTCGAGCTGGACGCCGCGCTGGTCAACGTCGGATCGTTGGGCGCGGCGACTGCCAGCGCATGGCTGCCCTGCGTTCGCGTCGACGAGCTCGACACCGAACCCGAGCTCACCGTCCATCCCGAGGTCGATTCGAAGCCCAGGATGTCGCCGCCGCTGAGAGCGGCCTCGGATTCGCCGGATGCCTCGTCGCTGTTTCCGTCGAGGCCGCAACCGGCGAAGGCGAAGGCCAGCGACGGCAGCAGCGCTAGAAGCGCCCATCGGTTTCTTGGTTTGGCGTACGGACCTGTCGTGTGGTTTGCGCTGATGAGAGTCATGATGGTTTCCTTTCGCGGCTGACGTTCAGTGCGGGTCGTACGCCCCGCTCACCTCGAGACACGCGAGGCGCGCTTTCTGGCATCGCCAGGGCGCGGGCAATGCGTCGCGACGGCGATCGCGTGCGCGTTGTTTGCGCTGCGGAATCGTCATACGTTGCGTTCGCCCTCCGTCGTCGGAGAGAAGAAGGAGCATCGATGTTCAAGACCGGCGCCGTTTCGTTCTCGCTGTTCGCGCTCGCCACTTTTGCGTCGGGTCCGCTGGCCGCGGCCGACACGCCGATCGCCAAGCCAGCCGCGCACGCCGGTGCCCCGATGACGAAACCCGCGGTGGGCCCGGGCGCGTCGAAGGCCGCGGCCGCGCCGGCGGTTCCGTCGCTGCCGACGCCGTCGAAGGAGCTCGAGGCGTTCATGAAAGGCTTCGAGGGCAGCTGGAAGTGCGAGACCGAGTTCGCCGCCGGCTCGACCGGTCCCGGATCGCCGGAGGCCAAGGGCAAGGGCACGCTCAAGATCCGAAAAGAGTTCGGCGGACTCTCCTGGCACGGCGAGTTCAGCCTCGCGAAGACCGAGGTTCTGCCCGCCATGAGCGGCGTGTTCCAGGTCGCCTACGATCCGAGCGGCAAGCAGGCGACGTTCGTCAGCTACGACAGCCTGGGCGCCGCGATGATGGGCGCCGGCCCCCTCTCAGGCGAGTCGGTCACCTTCGCCGAGCAGGGCTACATGCTGGGCATCAAGGTCCGGGTCCACGAGACCATGACCAAGAAGGGCGCGAAGGAGCTCCTTCACCGGGTCGAGATCGATTCCGGTAGCAAGGTCTTCCAGCTGATGGCCGAAGACACCTGCAAGAAGTGAGCGGGAGGTTCGGAACCCTCCGAGGGTTCCGAGGTAGGTGTCGTCAGGTGCGGCCGGCGGCGACCGTGTCGTCCGTGGCGGACCCGGCCTCGATGCGCAGGGGCTCGCGCTCACGGGCGCGCGGGCGCGCCGCGCTGGAACAGGAGCGAATCATCGCGCCGCCAAACGAAGGCCACACCTTGTGGGTCACCGTGCTGACGATCTGGGGCGTGGGTCCCGACATCTTCAGGCTGGCGATGCGCTTGCCGCTCATGCCGCTGCGCAGGTGAATGACCGCCGTCTGGTGCGCGCCCTCGCCGATGATCTCGCCCTCGACGAACGCGCCCAGGTTCAGCGTATAGGACATCTCGCGGAACTGGGCGGCGCTGTCGACCGGCCGCAGCGTGGCGGTGACGTCGAGGCCCTTCGACCGCAGCAGCTTGACGACGGCCTCGCGGACTGGCTCGTAGACGTCGTCGCCCTTGAACGCGAACACCGCGATCTTGCCCTTGGCGTGCGCTCCCGGCTTCTCCGCGACGTCATCCTTCCACGACTGATCCGGCGGCGCCGGGGGACGCACCGGAGGAGGCGGCTGCAGGAACGGCACGACCCAGGCCGCTTCGGCGGGGCGGGAGGCCATCCCGAGCGCGGCCCAGAACAGCGCCCCGATCAGCACACTCATGCCCCCGGTGCGGGGCGCGGGCGCCAGGCGCGAACCAACCTTCGGGGGCCTGCATCGACGCGACATCGGCAGAATTCTTACCCGAAGTCGGCGGCCAGACCCACCTGATTATCAGGCCAACGGTGCTTTCACCCCCGAACCAGACGCAGTGATCCGGGGCGCGTCCCGCGGGGACGCGAGTCGAAATAGAGGCAAAAACCAATCACGCCGTCGGCGCCGGCAACGCACCGCCCGATGCCATCGGTTCGCTGGCCGGCAACTGGCGCTGGTTTTCCCACTCGCGAAACGCCTCCAGCTCGGACCGGACCTGACCGAAGACCCAGCCGAGCACCAGCGCATCGTCCAGGAATCCCAGTACTGGGATCGCGTCGAGGATGGCGTCGATCGGGCTCAGCAGATACAGCAGGCCGGCCACCACCAGGACGATCGTGCCGCGCGTGACGTCGCGATAGTCGCGGCGGCTCCAGGCGCGCGCCAGCCGCAGCGCGGTCTGCAAATCATCCCAGATCCGTGCCAGCGGGCCGCGGGCCTTGCGCGCACGCTCGCTCGCGCGCTCGGCCGCGCGCAGCACGGCCAGCGGATTTTCCACCAATCGATCGGCCTTTTTCTTTTCGCGGCGAAACCACGTCTGCCAGTGCATTTTCATGAGCCGATTTTAGCAGGTCGATTTCAGGCTCGCGGGCCGGGGGGCCCGAGGCTCGTCCGTGGCTCGGGATCGGGCCGCAAACGGGTCTTGGTGAAGGGTGCGGCCCGCGGGCGTCAGCGGATGCGGACCACCGTTCCGTCGACGCGCGCGTCGCTGCCGAGATCGCGGCTGAGATCGGCGATCAGCTTCGCCAGCTCGGTGTCGCCGGCGGCGCGGGGCGGCGCGCCCGCGAGGCCGGCGGCGATTGGCAGCGCCACCACGTCGTCGACGCCGCCGTCGGCGCCGACCGTGAACCGCAGCACCAGCGCATCCTTCTCGTCGGTGCAGCGGCAGGCGAACGCCAGGTTGCCGAGCGAGTAGGCGATCACGCCGCGGCCGTGGCGCTCGACGCCGCGCACGACATGGGGGCCGTGGCCCAGCACCGCCGACGCGCCGGCGTCGATCAGATGCTCGGCCAGCCGCCGCTCGGCCGGCGACGGCAGCTGCACGCCCTCGCGGCCGAAGTGCAGCGATACCAGCACCGCGGCGCCGCCCCGCCGCGCCGCGGTGACCGCCGCGGCGAGCGCTTCCTCGTCGGCGGGCGCCATCCCCGGGCCGAGATCCCGCGCCAGCACCTGCACGCGCACGCCAGGTTTCGCCAGCGCGCCGTCGTGTCCCGGGAACGCCGCGGCCACGCCCGCCGACTGCAGCGCGCGCTCGGTGTCGGCGCGGCCGGCCTCACCCTGATCCAGCGCGTGGTTGTTGGCGAGCGAGACGACGTCCAGCCGCTGGCGCAGCCAGGTGGCCGTGGCGGGCGGTGCTGCGAATCGGATCGGTCCGTTCGTGCTCGACGGGCGGCCGGCGGCGTCGAGGCCGGACGGCTTGCCGCGCTCGGTGAGCGGTCCCTCGAGATTGCCGAAGCGGACGTCGCCGTCGAGCAGCGCCGCGACGCCGTCGAGCTGCGCGGCCGTGCTGCTCTCGCCGAGCTGCAGGTCGCCGCCGGCCGCGACCGCGATCCGGCCCGGCGGGTAGCAGCCCGGATCGAGCAGCTCGGGCCGGTACTCGAAGTGCATGGTGTCGTAGTGAAACCAGCGCCCGCCCCAGACGAAGCCTTCGGCCTCGAACGCGTCGACGATCGCCTGCGGGATCTGATTGCGCCAGCGCAACGGCGCGGGTGGGCGCTGCCAGCGCCAGTACGCCGACACGCTGGTGTCGAGATCGATCGACACGCCGTACGAGTGCGCGCTCTGGCGGTTGGTGCCGGCGATCTTGCGCCAGACGAACGTACCGGCGAAACGGCGCAGATACGCGGCCATGGTCGGGTCGGCGTCGCGTAGCTGCTCCAGGCGGGCGGCGACCGCGCGAAACGCGCCCGCGCGCCGGCGGTTGACCGAAAGCGTGCGTCCCAGGAAATCGACGGGCACGACGTCGACGGCCGCGCGCGTCTGGCCGTAGGTGGCGCTGAACATCTCCTCGACGCGGATGCGTCCCGGGTCGTCGTCGGGAACGACGACCGGGCGGATCGCTCCGCGCCGGTAGCGGATCGAGAACATGTCTTTGATGTCGGGCGCGTCGAGCTTCTGGTCGAAGGTCTTCATCCGCCCGTCGTCGTAGGGCACGCGCGTTCCGTCGGGCAGGCGGCCGTACCAGTGGCCGTCGTGTGGCTCGGGTGTGATCGCGTAATAGCGGGCCAGGCAGGCCAGCGGCTCGGGCGGCGGCGGCGCGGCGCCGACGGGCGCGGTCGCGACCCACGCGGCGATCATCAGAGGGTGAAGCAACAAGAGAGGGTGAAGCAACAAGCGGGCATCATTGCACCTCGCGGGCGCGAACCGATACAATTGGCGCGCATGACGAGGGCGCGGTGGTCTCTTCTGGCGATGGTGGTTTCGGTGGTGGCGCCGCCGGCGCCTGCGATCGGCGCGCCGTACGTGCCGCCGCCGGCGGCGGAGGTGCCGGGGTACTTCGCCGAGGCGTTGCCGTGCGCGGTCTCCATCGCGAAGATCGGTGACCGCAAGGCGATCGACGTTGGCTGTACGGGAGACGTGCTCGAGGGAAAGACGCTGCGCGAGCTGGCCATCTTGCGCAACACGATCTACGCGCGTTACGGGTGGGACGGGTTTCGCAAGCAATGGCTGCGGGACTACTTCCACGCGCAGAAGTGGTTCAAGCCGAATCCTGCCTTCAGTTACAAGCTGATCAACAAGGCGGATCGCGAGAACGCGCACATCATCGGCTCGCTGGAGGCGTCGTTTAACGAGGGCACGCTGCGTTCCCGGCAGGCGCAGATCTATGCGCGCCACGGTAAGGTCTGGAACGATCGGCTCCAGTGGACGTGGAAGAACGGCAAGAAGACCACGTCCTGTGACCAGCCGGATGGATATGACGGCTTCGACACGCACGATGCGGACGAGGAGCTCAGCTGGGACTGCGCGTTCCAGCACGAGAAGTGGTACCACCCCAATCCCAGGTTCTCCGAGAGTGACATCACGCCGGACGAACGGATCGAGCTCGGACTGATCAGCCGTGCGCTCGGAGGCTTCGCGACCGACGGGGGCGAGTGGGGCAAGGCCGAACAAAGCCTGGACCACCTGCTGGCGCTGGATGACCTGCGCACGCTGTCGTTGCGCGATCTGCGTCTCTTGCGCAATACGATTTACGCGCGGCGCGGACGGCCATTCAAGTCGCCGGTCATCCGCGAGCACTTTCGCGGCATGAAGTGGTACCAGGAGAATGTCGCGTACACCGACAAGCTGCTGTCCCGGACCGACGTTCGCAACGTTCGGTTGATCCGTTCCGTCGAAGAAGAGTCGGGGGGGGCGCTAGGCGACGAGGACTGGCTGATCGAGCCGAGCTTCGACGGTGCCTGATGACCGGCGTTAGCCGCCCAGTTTGGGTGGCCAGAGGCTGAGGTCCGCCGCGCGCGCCATCGCCGTCAGGAGCATCCGTCCTGGGCCGTGCAGCCTTGCGGGCCGCAGGAGGTGGTTCCCCAGACGCGGTCGTCGACGCACAAGATGATCTCGTTCGCGAGACAGACTGACTTCTGCCGCGGATCGGTGCTGCCGGCCGGAACGGGTGCTGCCGCACAGCGAGGATCGATCGCCGCGCTGAAGACGCAGGTGAGAGGTTCTGCCGGCGATCCCGCCGGGCCGGGCGGAGGCGTGTAGCAAAGGTCGGCGCCGCCACAATCCAGGTCATAGGTGGCGTAGCTGCCCATGCAATAGAGGAGGTGACCTGCGCTGCACGTGAGTTGCAACGATTCGGAAAGCGCCGTCGGCGGGCAGCGCGGGTCGGGCTCGGACTGAAGGGCACAGAACGCGACGCCCGGTTCAGGATCGAGGCAGATCTGGGCGCCGCAATCAGAGTCGAACGAGCTGTAGCTCAGCCCTCTCTTCATACAACCGACCACGTGATTGCCTTCGCAGGTGGCCTGTCCGATGACGTGATCGGCGCAATGGTCCGTGCCGCACGCCGAAAGGCCCGCGAGCGCCATGAGCAACGCGGTGAATGGAAACCCGCCCTTCACCATCACCCTACCAACGCCCACAGCATCGCCACCACACAGGCATGCTACTTCATTGCCGATGAGCCCGTGATCCGCGCGCGCTCGCTCAAGGTGCGACCGGATCGCGCAACCAGTCGAGGAGGCGCAGCGCCTCTTCCCGGCGATAGCTTCCAGGGCGCGCAGCGGCGATGCGACGGAGAGCGCCGGTGGCTTCAGCGCGGCGGTCGAGGCGCACCAGGCAGATCGCGCGGTTGTAGGCGGCCTCGGGCGCGAAGGCGCCGCGCGGGAAGGCGGCCAGGTACGCGTCCCAGGCATCGAGAGCGCGCGCGGGCGCGTCGTCGATGAAGTGCGCCTGGTGCGCGCGGGCGTAGGCGCGCGCTTCGGCGTCGCTGTCGAGCATGGGCATTGCGGGCCGCGGTCTGGCTTCCGCGAATGCAGCGACGGCAGCGAGTCTTTCGAACGGAATGACTCGCACCGCACGCCCATGGCCGGCGTTCGCGCGGGTCTCGAGATCGGCGGTCGACTCGATCGTGGCTGGCTGGGGTGCGCGCCAGTGGTGAACCACGGCGAGCGCCGCCGAGACCGCGCCGGTCGCGATCAACGTGGCGGCGATCGGCACGGCGAGGCTGCGCACCCGATCCCGTCGCGCAGCGTCCCGACTCGCGTCCGCGAGCACGCGCGCGCGGGTCGCCGCACCGTCGGCCTCGACGTCGGTCAGGTCGCGGAACGCCCGCCGCATCGTCTCGTAGGTTTCGATCGCGCCCGCGCGCTTCATGGGGCGCGCTCCGGATCCAGGAGGTCGCGCAGGCGGCGGCGCGCGTGGAACAGGCGCGTGCGCACGGTTGCTTCGGGGACGCCGGCGACGGCGGCCGCCTGCGCCGACGTCAGCTCCTCGATCTCGCACAGCACGAAGGCGATGCGCTGGGGCAGCGGCAGCCGATCGAGCGCGGCGCCGAGGCGCAGACCCAGCTCGCGGCGATAGGTCTCCTGCTCGGGGTCGGGCGGCGGATCGCGCTCCTGGCGGGTCAGCCGCGCCAGCGCGCGTTGCCGGCGCGCGGCTCCGCGCCGGTGATGGCGCACGCGCTTGACCGCGATCGCGAGCAAGAACGTCTCGAGGTTCACGTCGCCACGAAAGTGGCGCGCGGCCCGCGGCAGCGCGGCGAACGCGTCCTGCACGACGTCCTCGGCGGCCGCGGCGTCGGAGAGCAGCCGCCGCGCGAGCACCCGCACGCGGTGGTGCCAGCGATCGAACGCGCGCGCGACCGCACCGAGGTCCTGGCGGCGCAGACCGTCGAGGATCGCGGCCTCGTCGGCGACTGGCTCCGCCGTTTCGACGCCAGAGAGGCGCGATGACGCGCGGACGTTCACGGCAGCTTCACGCGCAGTCCCGCGGTTGCGACCATGAAGTCGGTGTTGAGACCGCTCGACGCCAGATGCAGGCCCAGCCGGGCCACAAAATCGAAGGTCGAGTTGATCGGAACGCCGATCGATCCAATCGCCCGTGCGTAGAGCGCAGGTTGATTTCCCGTGCTGAAGGTGGTCTCGCTGGACGTGCCATTCTGCGATGAATTGGTGATAGTGTAGTTCCCGACGGGAAGCCGCTCATCCTCGATCCCTGCGCCCAAGGTGGCTTCCAGGTACCAATGTTTCGAGGACCGGCGTGTGCCGATGAACGCGGCGATTCCGACCACATGAGGGTCGGGGCCTGCGTCGAGTGCGCCACCGAGAATCATGTCGTCGCCCGGGCTCTGGTGCTGCACCTCGAATTGATAACCAAATCCCCTGGACACGTTCGGCACTCCGCCGCAAGTCACGTTTATCGATGGGTCAATCTGCAGGCACGAAGCCGTGAAAGTGACGCCGCCTGTGGCCGTGATCATCCACCGGGCGTTTGTATTTGCATCGGCGCTGCTTGCACTGGCGCGCGCCGAGACCGCGGCGTCCGTCGATGGCCACGGAGCCGGGCCAACCGGCGGCGGTTCAACGATCGCCGGCGTGGTCGTTGCCGGAGCCTGCGCCGCTGCCGTCGGGGCCGCCTTGGCCGGTTCCGGCGCGGCCGCGAGCGCCAGCTTCGGCAACAACGGCCCGACCTGGTCGCGCGCCAGGTTGCCGGCCAGCCAGGCGACGGCGCGCAGCCGCGCGGCTCGCTCGGCCACGTCCGGGATCGTGCGGGAGACGTGGGCCGACGCTCCGGAGCGCATCGAGATCCGGATGTCGGCCTCGTCGAGCGAGACGATCAGAACCTGCGAAGCGCGCGGCGCGGCCGGATCGCTCGGCGACACAACCGCCTGGTGCAGCTCGCCGGCGATGCGCCGGCGCACGTCGGCCGCGTCGACGCCCAGGCCCGGTTGCGCCTCGACCACGACCAGCAGCGGATCCTCCGCCGCGCGCGCCGCGCGTCCCTCGCCCATCCCGGTGATCATCACGCCGGCCAGGCCGGCGGCCCACATCCCGCGTTTCTGCATGCGAGAATGTCGCCGCAACCCGCGGATTTGTTCAATCGAATCGGATCAGGGGCCGCAGCGGTCGACCTTGGCCGACAGCGAGTCGAAGTAGAACGGCACCACTGTGCTGGAGTTCGCGAGCGCGCGCAGCTGGAAGAGCACGGTCAGGCCCCGGAACGGCGTGGCGTCGATCGTGGTCCCGAAGGCCATCCACGCGCCGGTTGCGTCGCTGTTGCTCCAGCTCTTGACGCTGGTCGTGTTGGGGCTGTGGACGATCTCGATGGCGGCGCTGCTACACATCACGCAGACCGTCGCGCTGCCGAGCGGAATCTGGACGAACCCCTGGACGGTGATGGTGTTGGCGGCCGCCGGTACCGAGATCGGTTCCGCCATCGTCTCCGCGCCGTTGACCAGGTTGCGCCCCAGCAGCGCCAGGTAGGACCCTGACGCCGGCGCGACGCCGCCGAGCGCCGGATCGCCCGCGGCGTAGATCATCTGGGTGTTGTTGACCTGCGAGGTGTAGGACCAGGCGACGTTGCCCGCGTCGAAGCTGCCGTTGTCGAGCAACTCGACCACGCAGCCGCCCGCGCCGGTTCCGCCGGCGCTGCTCCCGCCGGCACCCGAGCCGCCCACTCCCGCGCCGCCCGCGCCACCGGTGCCGATCTTCCCACCGGCGCCCGTGCCACCCATGCCCATGCCACCGCCGGCGCCGCCTTTTCCGCCGGCCCCGCCCAGGCCCGTGCCACCGCCGTCGCTTCCGTCCGACGTGCCGCCGTCCTTGCCGCGCATCTCGGAGTGCGTCTGACAGCGGAAGTCGCAGGTGCCGTTGGTGACGCGGTCGCCGTCGTCGCACTGCTCGCCGGGATCGATCTGCCCGTTGCCACACAGCGAGATGCCCGCGGCGAGCGTGATGGTCACGTCGGCGGTGCCACCGACGTCGATCGTGGTGGTGCCGGTGCCGTTGGCCAGGATGTCGCCGGTCGCGTCGAGCGCGTCGAGCGCGATGTCGAGCTCGCCGCTGCGCGCGCGCGGCAGCGTGATCGAAAACGCCGTCGGCAGGGCGATCGCCTGCGCGGCGGACGCCAGCGGAAAGAGCTTCGAGTCGGACGTGTCGTCGTTGGAGAGGATCGCGTGGAACCGGAAGAGCGGCGGCAGCGTGGTCGGACCCTGGACGTGCACGACCACGACGGAGTCGTTGCTGGACCCGCACGACGCGGCGATGGCGGTCGCCAGCGCGGCGATCCCCAGGAGCGCGAACGCCAGACCGTTGCGCGCCCTCATCGAAACGCCGGCTGATTTCCGAGCGGGGTCGAGGGCGGGCCCTGGTCCTTGCCGGACGCGAGCACGAACGCGCCCACGGTGCCGGCGACGAGCGCGCCGCCGACGACGACGTAGAACCAGGTGCTCCTGTAGAACGGTCGCGACGCGGCGGCGCGCGGCGGTGCGCCCGCCTCGGCGCTCAGGTCCGGGCCCGGCGTCGCCACGGCCGGCGGCGCGGCCATCGCCACGACGACGGCGCTGGAGGACGGTCCCTCGGGCGGCGGCGCGCCGGGCGGCGCGGCTGCCGGCGGCGCGGGCGAGAGCTTGGGCGCAGGCGCGCTACCGGGTGTGGCGGCTGTACCCGGTGACGTCGTCGGCGCCAGGGGCACGTCGGCGGCGCCGCGCATCACCGCCTGCAGCGCGGCGACCCGTTTCTCGACGGTGGGGCGCGTCGGCGCGTTGGGCGGCGACAGCAGCAGGAAGCGGCGATAGAAGACCAGCGCCTCCTTGGTCTCGCCCATGTGCCGGTAGCACTCGGCGATGTTGTAGAGGAACGCCGGATCCGGCTCCTCGACGTGGGCGGCCTTGAATTCCTCGATGGCCTTCTGGTACTCGTCGACCTCGAAGTGGCGCTTGGCCAGATCGAAGTGCGCGCGCGCCCGCGCCGCATCGGCGAACGCAGGTGTGGCGGCCAGCGCCAGCGCGGCGACGGCGATGCCGAATGCGGCGGCCGACCACCCGACCCGCGCGTGACGACGAAGCGTCTTCATCGTTGAGCCTGGACGATATCACGAGCGGTGCGATGCGCGCGAGGTCGCTGGCCGCCGCCGTCCTACAGGCTGTTCATTCAGGCTGTTCCGGGCGGCGACGTGTGGGCGCGTCCGCGCTGGCGGGTCATGATGACGGTGACGACGATCATGAACGCGATCGACGACGCCGCGAGCGAGGCGTGGATCGAGACGATGCTGCCGATGATGCCGACGGTGAGGCCGCTGAACGTGCGCAGCCCGGCCGACGACATGTTGAACAGGCCGAGGACCCGGCCGCGGATGGTCTCGGGCGCGTTCATCTGCACCAGGGTCTGCGCCATGCTGCTGAACGACAGCTCGAAGAAGCCGGCCAGAAACAGGCACGGCAGCGCGGCGGCGTAGGTGCGCGCGAACGAGAACGCGAGCAGCGCCGCGCCCCACAGCAGCGCGATGCGCTCCGCAGAGCTTGCCTGCGTGCGCAGCCAGCCGCCGCGGCTCTCGAGCAGGAAGCCGGCGAACAGGGCGCCGGCGGCGTCGGCGCCGAGCAGCAGCGAGTAGGCGACGCCAGGGTTGCCGTGGCGCAGGTCGTGCGCGAAGCCGGGCATCTGCGCCTGGTAGCTGTTGCCGACGAAGAACGACGCCATCCCCGCCAGCAGCACCATCGCGCCGATCGCGGGCACGCCGCGGATGTCGCGCAGGGTCTGCACGATGTCGGCGATGCCGCGCACCGCGCGTTTGGCTCCGGTCACGCCGGCGTCGCGAAAGTGCCGGCCGTAGGGCGCGCTGATCAGCCACAGGAGGAGCGGCAGATAGAACGCGGCGTTGATGAAGATGCCGACCGTCGGACCGAGCACCAGCATGATCAGGTTGCCGAGGAGCGGGCCGACGAAGACCGCCAGGTAGCGCGCCGTCGCGTTCAAGCGCACCGCGCTCTGGAGCGCGGCCGGCCCGACGATGTCGTAGAGCAACATCTGGCTCGACGTGTTCCAAAGGACGCCCGCGCAACCGTGCAGCACCAGCAGCACCATCGCGTGCCACATCTGGAGCGTGCCGGTCAGGAAGAAGTAACCCCAGCCGATCGACACGCACATGAAGAGCGCACCGCCGATCTGGATGATCCGGCGCGAATCGAAGCGGTCATTCAGCGCGCCCGCGGCGACCGAGAACAGGAGATAGGGCAGCCAGTGGGAGACCACCGCGAACCCGCCCAGCGCCGGCGAGTGGAACTTTTGAAAGGCGACCCAGTAGCTGATCACGTGCTCGATGTTGTCGGCCATCATCGTCAGCGTGAACGTCGCCAGGTAGGCGGCGAATCCGGGGGCGCTCAGGGCTTCGAAGGCGCGGCGTTCGGTGGTTTGCATGAATGACGCGGCCCCGAGGTGAGCACGCCCGCCCGGGCCGTTTCCAGGTTTTTGATCGCGGGGCCGTACGATCTTTGAGCCGCGCAGGCGTCGGAGCGGACCTTACAGCGTGTGACCGTTTCCGCATCTCGCGCCTACCCGTGCGCCGGATCCCGAGAAGCCGTCGCCCGAACGTCCTCCCGAACGCACCCATCCCACGAGAGAGGTAACGATGAAATCCAAGGTTTCCGCCGTCAGAACAGGTAGTTGGGCCATGCTCACCCTGGCGGGGCTCGCATGTCTGGCCTCGGCTTGCAGCTCGAGCGGCACGTCGGGCACCGGCGGCGCCACCGGCAGCGGCGGTGCGACGGCGGCCGGTGGCAGTGGCGCGGGGGGCAGCGGGACCGGCGGCAGCGGCGCGGGCGGGACGAACGGCAGCGGCGGCAGCGGCGCCGGTGGCGCGACCGACGCAGGCACGGGCAACGATGCGCCGGTCGACAGCGGCGCGGCGGATGCGCCCAAGGATGCCGTCGTCGTGCACGACGGCTCGACCAACGACGCGGGCCAGTACGTCCGCGCCGGCTGGACGGCGATCGCCATGCCCGACCACGTTCCGGCGAACATGACCAACCCGCCGTCGACCGAATCGCTGGCGACCAGCAATGCGTTCGACGGCATGAACAACACGCGCTGGGGCACCGGCGTCTTCCAGGACACGCTCACGTTCCCGCTCTACTTCACGGTCAACATGCAGCAGGTGCTGAACATCGGCCGCATCACGCTGTACTCGGGCAGCCAGGACACCGGCGACTACCCTGTGCAGATGGACATCCTGGTCTCGACCGACGGCGTGAACTACACGACCGCGGTCGCGAGCCACCGGCCGATGCCGCCCGGCACGGGCATCGACAACATCCTCATCAACCCGCCGGTGATCGGCCAGTGGATCCAGCTCAAGGCCACCATGGGTCAGCCGACGACCAACCGGCGCTGGTGGGCGATCGGCGAGATGAACGTCTACCCGTAGCTCGCCGCGCACCTCGTCCCCCGCGCGTCCGATTTCTGTCTTTAATAATAGACAGATTTGCTTGACGCGCGGTCGCGCGAGTGGCACATAGGACAGCGCATGATGTTCGATCGAGGGACCGCGCCGAGAAGGATCATCCCGCGATGCTGTCGCGGGGTGGCCTGACCGGCGCGCGAAGCGTTCGACGCCGGCCCAGGCCCGACCCCACGGCTGTCGCTCCGCTGGTGGCAGGCGCAGTGTCTGCTATTGCGGACGACGATTCAGAGCCACGGGAGAATCGTCATGCAGAGACTCCGATCGTTTCGACACGGGACCCTTGCGCGCGCCGGCATCGCCGGCGCGCTGGGCACCCTGATGCTGGGCGCCGCCACGGCGCACGCGCACGCCGACCTCGAGAGAGCGCCGCGCGGCGTACCGCTGCCGGCATCGCCCGCCGACCTGACGCCGCCGCCGATCACGGTGCTGACCTCGCACCGCGGGACCGCGCGCGGGCTGATCTTCGTCGCGCCCAAGACTACGGCGATCCCGCCGGGAGCGCAGGGCCCCGAGATCATCGACGAGCTCGGCCGCCCGGTATGGTTCCACGCGGTCACCGGCGGTGATCAGGCGGCTGACTTTCGCGTGCAACGCTACCGCGGCCAGCCCGTCCTGACCTGGTGGCAGGGTCAGAGCCACACCGGCGCCGGTCACGGAGAGGGCGTCGACTACGTCGTCGATCGATCCTATCGCGTGATCGCGACCGTCAACGCCGGCAACGGGCTCGCCGCCGACACCCACGAGTTTCGGCTGACGCCCGAGGGGACGGCGCTGATCGTCGTCTATCACGCCGTGCCCTTTGATCTGTCGCCGGTGGGCGGGCCGGCGGCCGGCTCGGTGTTCGACGGGATCGTCCAGGAGATCGACGTCGCCAGCGGCGCCGTGCTCTTCGAGTGGCACAGCCTGGACCACGTGGGGCTCGACGAGAGCCACGCGCCGGTGCCGGCCGCGGCGGGCACGACCTATGACTACTTTCACATCAACGCCGTGAGCGTCGACGAGGACGGCAACCTGATTGTCGGCGCGCGAAACACCTGGGCGTTCTACAAGGTGCACCGCCGCACGGGCCAGATCATCTGGCGGCTCGGCGGGACGAAGAGCGACTTCGTGCTCGGCCCCGACGCGGCGTTCGCCTGGCAGCACAACCCCGAGGCCGTCGATCGCGACACCGTGCGCCTGTTCGACAACGAGGCGGCGCCGGTGGTGCGGCCGCATTCGCGCGTGATCTGGCTGCGCCGCGATCGCCGCGACGGGACCGCGACGTTGATTCGTTCGTTCGAGCATCCTGACGGGCTGTCGGCCGGCTCGCAGGGCGATGCGCAGGGGCTGGAGAACGGCAACACCTTCGTCGGCTGGGGCCAGACCGGGCGGTTCTCCGAATTCGATCCGTCGAACAATCTGCTCTTCGACGCGAGCGTGCCGGCCGGCTACGACACCTATCGCGCGTTCCGGCACGTCTGGCACGCACAGCCCGACGGCCCGCCGGTGGCCACCGCCACCCGCAACGCCGACGGCACCACCACCGTGCACGCCGTCTGGAACGGCGCCACGGAGGTCGCGCGCTGGATCGTGGTCGGCGGCTCGCACACGCGCGCGCTGCGGCGCCTGGCGACTGCACCCTGGAACGGGCTCGACACGGCCATCACGCTGGCGACCGAAGTCGACCGCCTGGCCGTGATCGCCGAGGACGCCGCCGGCCAGCCGCTTGGCCAATCGGTCGCCGTGACCCCGGCGTCGGCGCCCTAGCGCCACGACCTGTCGGTTCGGGCCTCGGCGTCGGTCCGAGGCCCGGCCGACGCGGCGCCGCACTTTCGCGCGCCGCGGTTTCGCGTCGTCCGAAAATCGGCGCCGCCTGACAGCGTCTCCCGGTCAGCGAGAATCAATCAAAGAGTTTTAGCCCCGCGGGCGATCGTCGGGGTCGCTCGACGGCTCAAAAATCGTCACCCAATTCGACGCTTTCTCGACGGTGGCGTCATGGTCTTGACGCGAGTGAGGGCGGGCCCAGATTGGCGGGCCTGCAGCGCAAGGGGCCATGGAAAAAAGTGTTTCAAAGTGTGTCGGGCCGCCTGCTCGAGACCGCTATCGGGTACTGTAATCTCGTGAAGCGCGTTAGCGCACACGCGAACCGAATTGCCGCTCGCAATTCCAGATTCGCTGCGCTCTTGTTGGGCGTCGTTTGCCTCGCGGTCGCGGGTTGCCAGGGCTCGTCCCAGGGCCCCGTCTCCCTCGGGATCACTCCCGCCAAGCACACCTGGTTCAACATCACCACGGGAACGGCTCACGAGCTGGGGAAGGCGATCGCCGAAGGCCAGATTCAATGCCAGTCGTGCCATCCGGCCGACACCAGCAGCTTTACCCAGATCCAGTGCGGCGGCTGCCATGGCCATGATTCGGCCGTGACCGACAGGCTGCACCTGACGGTCCCCGGGTACGACTTCAAGGACAGCTCCGCCTGCTATTCGTGCCATCCGACCGGCGCTCGCGTCGATTTCGACCACGCCGGCATCACCAACAACTGCGCGGCCTGCCACGACGTGGGCAACCCGTTCGCGGCGTTGCCCAAGGCGAACTTCACGCACCCGGAGACCGGCGGTGTCGACTGCAGCGGTTGCCACAACACCACGGACTGGGCCGGCGCGGCCGGCGCGCCCAACGCCCACAACGCCGCCAACGACATCGTGGTCGCGACGCTGCTGCCCACGTTCGCGGGCACGTCGATCGTCAACCTGGCCGCGCAGAGCGAGACCCTGTCGATGACCATGAACCACGGCTCGACCGACGCGACGACCGCGGTGAT
>CAZNCQ010000123.1:10492-19866 GCA_964571275.1 uncultured Myxococcales bacterium | reverse complement strand
TCGACGCGCTCGAGCTCTGCTACGCCCGCGAGCACATCGACACCTTCGTGATCGCCTCGGGCGACAGCGACTTCTGCCCCCTCGCCTACAAGCTGCGTGAGAACGACCGGTTCGTGATTGGCCTGGCCGTGAGAGAGGCAACGTCGCCCTTCTTCGTGAAGGCCTGTGACGAGTTCATCTACCTGCGCGGCCAGGACCGTGGCGACGGCCGCGATCAGTTCCGTGACGGCCCGCGGTCGACCTTCAGAAGCCGGTCCGAGAAGTCGGTCACCACGATCTCGGGCGACGGAGGGGGCAAGAAGACGCGCGCGGTTCCCGCGATCGCGCGCGAGGTCGTGTCGAGCTTGCTCTCGCGCGCAACCGGGCCCGTCAACCCGTCGCTGATCAAGGAGACCATCGTTCGCAAGGAGCCCGACTTCGACGAGCGCGATCATGGCTTTTCGACCTTCTCCCGCTTACTGGAAGCGATGGAAACGGACGGCCTGCTCAAGCGACAGCAGCAAGGGCGCCAGTGGTACGTGGTCCCTGCCGACGGCTCCCTCGATTCCAAGAGCGGACCGGACACGCCAGTCGAGGACGAGCCCTCGCCCCAACGCGGCGACGAAGAGTTCCCGTTCTGAGCACCTCCTCGGCGCTCAGCGAATGAAGTACCCCGAGACGCGCCACACGCCGTCCGGGTCGAGCATCGGAGTGATAGTTTCGACGGCCGACGCCTTGTGCTCGAACACGGTGTTGAACTGGATCACGACGTACTTCCCGTCGGGCGCTCCCGGGAGTTTCTCGGCGTAGCGTCGCGACGACACCCTGCGCGTGACGAGCTTGCCGAGGGGAGCTCGCGTCCCGGAAAGCGCTTCTCGCCACTTCGGCTTCGTGACCGCGCCTTTGAACAGCTTTGCCGCGCGATCCCAGGATTCGTCGTATTTGCCCTCGTCCACCAGCTTCAGCCACGACTCCGCGGCGACCTGCGCCGCGTCTTCGGGCGTCTCCGCCGCCGCCATCCGTCCACCGAGGACTATCAGGAGTACGGCAAACCCGGCGCGCCTTCCCAACGTCATGAGCGTCCTTCCTCCCTATTGGCCTGGATACTTCAGCGTACACCGATTCCTCCGCGACGCGATGCGCGTCGCTCTGCTGGCATATCGGTAGACGTCGAATCCGATGGTTTGGGGGCAGCGGTGGGAACCAGCGAGACCTCAGGTGTCTAACGAGATGATAGAGTTCCTTTGTTCGGAGGGGTCTCATGCGAGTCGCGTTGCGCTCGTCATTGGGGTTCTCGGACTCGTACTGGTTGCTCTGCTCGTCGAGTTTCGGCGGGTCCTGCGGATCGCGGTCCGCTGTAACGGCGCCGGTAGCGAACGAAACCTCTTCGGAACCCACGTCTTCTCGATCATGTGCCCGCGCGACGCCTCGACGCTCGAGTACCAGGTCACCGCGGGCGGCCCCTGGACCGCCGTTTCCATCCCCGACCGGCCGGACCTCGCGCTCGTGGAGATCGCGGTCGGCCAGATCTGAGAGCAACCAACGAAGGCCCGTTGACGTCCCTCGGCGACTCCTTACGTTGCGGAGACATAGGTGCTGGCGTGAATCTCTCAGACACGGTCACGAAGATCACCGACCTCCGTTCGACGTCCAAATCGCCCGACTCCCGCGCGCTCGGCGCGCCCGAACCGGGCTTCATCCTCCTGGTCGAGGACGACTTCATGTTGCGCAGCTCGCTGGCCGTCGTGCTGGGCGCCGAGGGCTACCGCGTCGAGTCCGAGGCCAATGCGCTCGATGCGCTCCGCCGCCTGGAGCGCCCACCGAAGCCGTCTCTGATCCTGCTCGACATCATGCTCCCGTACATGGATGGGCTCGAATTCCGCGCCCTCCAGCGCAGCATGCGTCATCTGGCCGACATTCCGGTCATCGTCATCACCGCGGTAGGGATCAGACCCGAGATCGCCGCGGATCTCGATCTGGTGCACGCCTTCTCGAAGCCGCTCGACCGCCCCCGGTTGATGACCGCCATCCGGCGCTACTGCGTGCCGAAGGTGAGCTGACGCGCGGCGATCATGGAAGACGACCGCGCGCGGGAGCCGCGAGGGGCAGGGTCCCGGATCCTGGTCGTGGATGACTACGCGCCGAACCTGACCGCGCTGCGCGCGTTGCTGGAACCGATTGCCGCCGTGACCGGCGTCGATTCCGGTGCCCGCGCGCTGGAAGAAGTCAGCCGGTGCGAGTTCGCCGTGGTGGTGCTGGACGTCAACATGCCGCGCGTGGACGGCATCGAGGTGGCCCGGCGCATTCGCGCGGGCCGGATCAACGCCCAGGTGCCCATCATCTTTCTGACCTCGATGGACTGTGACGCCTCCCAGATCCTGGATGGTTATGCCGCCGGCGGCGTGGACTATCTGAGACGTCCGTTCAACGCCGAGATCCTGCGCTCCAAGGTGGCGATCTTCGTCGAGCTCCATGAGCGCCGCGAGCAAGCCAAGCGCGAGGCGGCGGAGCGCGCGCAGCTGGAGGCCGAGCGCGCTGCCGCGGAGCAAGCGAGCCGAGAGAAGGACCGGTTCCTCGCCGTCCTCAGTCACGAGCTGCGGACGCCGCTCACGTCGATCCTGCTCTGGTCGGACATGTTGCTGCACAAAGAGCTGCCGGTCGAGACGGTACGCCGCGGGCTGGAGACCATCGACCTCTGCGCGCGTTACGAGGCACACATCGTCGAACGAGTGCTGGAGATGAGTCGGCTGGTCACCGGCACGATGTCGTTGGAGATGGCCCCCGTGAACATCAACGAAGTGGTGGCGGACGCGGCGGAGGACGTGGCGCGCCTGGCCGTCGAGCGCCGGGTTCAGCTCACCACCAGCGCCGAGAAGGTGCGCTGGCGGTCGGTCGGCGATCGGGTGCGGCTGCGGCAGGTGGTCTACAACCTGCTCGAAAACGCGGTCAACTTCACGCCCACCGGCGGGAGCGTCGAGGTCACTCTGGAAGACGACGGCTCCGCGCTGCGCATCCGGGTTCGCGATACCGGTGTGGGCTTCGCGCCCGAAACCGCCGCGAACCTGTTTCGCCGGTTCAAGCCGCGCGGCGCGAGCTCGACGCGCGTCGGCGGGGGACTCGGGCTGGGTCTGGCGCTGGTAAAGGAGCTGGTCGAGCTGCACGGCGGGCGCATCAGCGCCGACAGCGCGGGCCCGGGACAGGGGGCCGCCTTCACGGTCACGCTGCCCCACACGCAACCGAGCGCCGGCGAGGCGGCCGCGGCGATCGATCGGGCGCCCGCATGACGCCGCCCGCGATCAAGGTCCTGGTCGTCGACGACATCGCCGCCAATCTGGTGGCGCTGGAGGCGGTGCTGGCCCCGCTGGACATCGAGATCGTGCGCGCCACGTCCGGCGCGCACGCCCTGGCGCTGGTCGGCGCCCACGCGTTCGCGGTCGTGATCCTGGACGTGATGATGCCGGAGATGGACGGCTTCGAGACGGCGCGCCGCATCCGCCAGCTGGATCGCGGCCGTTCACTGCCCATCATCATGCAGACCGCGTACGAATTCGCGTTACCGCAGATCCGCGCCGCCTATGCCAGCGGCGTTGTTGACTTCGTCTTCAAGCCGTTCGATCCCGACATCCTGCGGTCGAAGGTCTCGGTCTTCGTCGAGCTGTGCCGCAAGAACCGCATCGAACGGGAACGCGACGAAGCGCGCGCCCGCGCCGTCGAGCTCAACCACTCGGCCCACCTCAAGGACGAGTTCTTGGCCACGCTGGCGCACGAGCTGCGCAATCCGCTGGCCTCGTTGCTGTCCGCCACGGAAACGCTGGAAGGGCGCGAGCCGGCCGACGCCGCGCTGCGAGCTCGGCTGCACGCGACGATCCGGCGACAGGTCGAGCACCTGTGCGTTCTGGTCGAGGATTCGCTGGAGATCTCGCGATTCACCCAGGGAAAGATCCGCGTGCGTCCGGAAGCGATCGATCTGCGCGACATCGTCGCGACCGCGCTGGAGCTGACACAGGCGGCGATCGATCGCCACGGCACGGAGCTGAGCGTGTCGGTGCCGCCCGAGCCGGTGCGCGTCCAGGGTGATCGCATCCGGCTGGCGCAAGTGATCTCGAACCTGCTCGACAACGCGGCGAAGTTCACGCCCCCGCGCGGGCACGTGTGGCTCACGCTGGCGGCGACGCGCGATCGAGCCGTCATCCGTGTGCGCGACTCGGGCTGCGGCATTGCGCAGGCCAAGCTCGGGCGGATCTTTCAGCCATTCGTGCAGACCCGGCCCGGCGACGGATCCCGAGGTGGCCTGGGCATCGGCCTGGCCCTGACCAAGCGTCTCGTCGAGCTTCACGCGGGCACGATCGGCGCGACCAGCCCCGGTATCGGGCAGGGCGCAGAGGTGGTGGTCATGCTGCCGCTGGATTCTTCGCACGCGCGCATGAAGAAGCCGGCGCGCGCGGCGCGCCCGACCTACGAGGCGCCCGTTCCGAGCCCCGCGTCGCCGGCCATGTCCGCGCCCGCGCCGGCGCGCTCCCGCGTCCTGGTCGTGGACGACAACCCCGAGATCCGCAGCACCCTCCAGGTGTTCTTGCAGCTCGAGGGACACTCCGTCGAGACCGTCGACTGCGGGCGCGCCGCGCTGGATCGAATCCGTGACACCCATCCGGACGTGGTGCTGCTCGACATCGATCTGCCAGATCTCGATGGCTTCGCCGTGGCCGAACAGGTGCGGGCCATCCGCGGTGACGGGCCACCACGTCTGATAGCCATGACGGGCGGCGCCGGCCCGCGCGAGAAGGTGCGCGCGTTGAGCGCCGGGTTCGACGCCCACCTGTCGAAGCCGGTCGACGGCCGCTCGCTGCTGCGTGCCGTCGCGGGCCTGTGATTCTCTGTTCCGTTCAGAGCTTCATTCCCGCGACGCCTCCTCGCTGCGCCTGGGTCATTGCGGGCTCGTCCCCGCGTCACGCCGGCTCGCCGGAGTCAGGTTCGCGAGCGCGGCCAGCTGTTCGACGTGAGGAATGATGCCAGCGAGCGCTGTGATGAAGGCGAGCGAGCCGCTGCCCTGGGTGAAGTAAATGAAGACAGCGCTGGAGAGGAGCAGCGCCGAGAAGACCGGACGCCACGCGAGCCCGTGAAAACCGGTGTGCACGGGTCCCTCCGCGGGAAGAGGCGCCGAGAGCGTATAACGTTCCAGAAGCGGGAGCACCTGGCGGGGGAGAGGCGCGAACTTGATCAGCCCGGCCCTCGCCAGCCGAGCGGCTGCTTCCTCGTAGCAACGAGGGATGAGCTGCCCTCGTGCCACGATCGCGAGGGCTTCTCGTTCTTCGTCGGAGCACTGCCCCCAGATCTCCGCAGCCGTCCTGGTGTCGCGGCTCTCCGGTGTGGCGGGCGGCTTGTCCAGGAAACCATCGACCCGCCTTCGGAACAGAACGACCGCGCACCAGCAAACAGCAAACAGGAGCGAGATCGCCGGACCCAGCGGCCGCCAGCCTCCGAGGGAAGGGAGCGGGTGGGTGTTGCCGGTTATGAACCGTTGCCGATTGGCGGCGCTGTCGGCGACCGAGAGGGCCGTCAAGGCCTTGGTGCAGAGTGCCGCCGCCCCATACGATCCGTTCAGCTCGTCGATGTGAGAGATCGACGCGCCCCCCCGGGGCGTCAACCACATGGCGATCCGATCTCCGATGGAAAGCAGCGCCGCCGTCCCGACGGGATATCCGGTCGGCGCGCCGGCGCAACTGTGCGCCACGATCTCGGTGTTGAAGTCGTGCGAGGAATAGAGATCCTCGAGGTCATCGCGCCGGCGGTCGGCGATGTCCGGGTTCGAGTGCTGGTAGTTGGCTGCGAGGGTGCGCTCACGAGCCGTCCAGCTGTCTTGCAGGTGCAAGGCCTCGTCCCCGAGCTCCTGTCCCAGCGACCAGCGATACGTCAGATCCGACAGCGCGAGCGTCGGCAGCACGGCCAGCAAGACGAGGAGCGCGGTGAGCAGACCGATATACGTGAACTTGGTGGTCTCGGGAGTCGCGTCGTTGTTCACCCGTCGAGCCAACCACCGCGATGCTCGTCCGAAAAAGGGCAGCGGCACAGCCGCGACGCGCGCGAGCGCGCTCTCGAGCGCGCTCTTGGGAACCCCGTCGAGGATGTACCAGCACGACAGCACTCCGATCACCACCCCCGCCACGCTCACCGGCAGGGTCTCGGCCGGAATCACCCACCTCACGATTGCGACGACGCCCGCGCACCCCGTCACGGACAGGAACGCCAGCACGAGGCGACCGAAGCGCGCCGGGTTGGGCCAGGACCACGCCACGTGCGTCGGCGAGCGAATCCATGTGACCACGAGCAGGAAACACTCGAGCAGAAAGAGAAGCCCGCCGGCGACGACCGTGCGGGAGATGAACCGCAGGTTGAACGTCCGAGGGACGACCTCGTCGTGCAGCACCGCGAGCCGGAGGGGCGTGCCCTCGATAGGCGTGAGGTAAGCGAGGTAGTCCCGCCCTTCGTACTGGGTGGCGAAAGGGACGGTGACCGCCATCGAGCGAAAGGGGCGCGCGTCGCCGACCTCCTGGTAGATGTTTTGGTCGATGGAGTTCTGTGCCACCGAATGGTAGACGACGTCGCCGTTCTCTCGGAAGATCGCGAACTCGTAGCCGACCGGCAAGATCGGCGCGCTGACGGAGATCATCTCCGCCGAGATGGCTCGCACGGGCAAGGTCTCGAGGTTTGCGTCGGACGTCGGCGCGGCATCGTCAAAGGTCGCGACGACGGTCAGCTTTCTCCCGGAGGCGTAGCCCCGGATGTGGTCGGCGACGAGTGAGCCGCCGGGGACCGCCCAGGCCAGGCCCTCGCGCAGATCACGCACGTAACGTCTGGTCCCCACGTCGTATAGCGGGGTCGCGTACCGGTGGCGGCCCCACTTCGAGAGCTGACATTCGGTCTCCTCGCCCAGGGCCGCGGCTGGTGGGCAGGGCGCAGGGGCGAGGCCCACCAGATCGACCTCGTCGACGAATGGATACTCCTGCATCAGCGATTGGAACCTTGGATCCAGGAACATCCGGTCGTGACTGGCTCGGTCCGGGATGAGGGTGCCGCTGGGCAGTTGCTCGAGCGCGTGGCGCGCTCTTCCGAGCTCGTTCAGGAAGCGGGTCTTCACGTCGCCACCCAGTCGTCTCAGCTCGGCGTTCGTGGCATCCGCGAGGCCGAGCCTGAGCAGCGCCACATCGACCACCACCAAGGTGAGGATCGCCACCACGGCGATGGCCGCGATGCCCGCGATCGCCAGGTGCCGCGGTCGCAATGGCTCCGCGGGCCCCGAGAACACGACCCGCAGAAACGGCCAGGCCAAGGCCGCCAGCACGACCGCGAGCAACAACAACAGCTGAATCGAGCTCGGGAACGAGCGGGCCGCCGCGCGAAGCCGGACCGCCGGAACCAGCCCGCACAGGATCAAGGGGTCGGACCCCGGTACCTGCACGAACTGGCGGAAGACCGTCACGGGCTCATCGGACACCGAGCCGTCGATCTCGCGCTGGAATCCTTTGTCGGCCGGCCGGATGAGGTCCGGCGGCAGGCGGACCCATCGCCCGCCGGCGGCGTCACGTTGTGACACGACCCGTCCGTCCGCCGTGGCGACGACGATGTCCGAGAACACCGGCTGGCCATCGGCGTCGTTGGCGCTCTCGAGGCGAAGGATCTCCGCGACGTCCACCTTGACGGAAATCTCCTCGGTCCTGGCGGCCGTCTCCTCGGCGTGACCAGGGCTGGGCGGAACGGTGACACGCTGGTCGAACTGCACGAGCGGAGGCGTGCGATCGGAGAGGATCTTCGTCTGCACCGGCGGCATGGCCCCGCGTGACGTCTCCTTGCCGCTTTCAGGAGCCGCGGCGCACGGACCGGCCTCAATCGACTTGACGAAGGGCAGGTGGCGGAACAGCGCGCGCAGCCGCACGACCGCGGAGGCCCCCTCGGGGTCGACCCCTTTCAAAGAACCGTCAGCGGCCGACTGCGCCATCCGATGCAACGACCCCTGGACGGACAAGAGCGACTTCTCGACGTGCACGGTGACGGCGTCGACCATGCGCAGGTTCCTGGCGCGCAAGAAAGCGCTCTGGTTCCTCTGGTAGTCGTAGAACCAGAGCCCGAACAGCGCGAGCACGACCAGCAGCGCCGGGATGCTGGCGAACTGGGACCACCACCTCCGCTCCCGCGACGACATCGCAGCCTATGAACGGCCCCGCGGCCACTTCTTCCGCAAGAAACCGAGCGAATCTGCGCAACGAATGTCGCCGGCATCGAACCTGCTCGATCGCCGGCGACGTTTCTCATCAACGCACCTACAATCGAAGGAAGGCACCGACACCGGTGGCGATACCGCGGCCGCGGACCATCTGGCTCAAGGGATTGGCCTTCGAACCCGCTCGCGGCTGCGGCGCGACAGCGGCAAAAAGAACCACAAATATCCAAACGCGAGCAGCGTCGTACCGCTGGCAATGAGCTTCAACGGACCTGCGAAGACCAGCGACGAAAACACGAAGACGGCGGCGCTCATCGCCAGAGCCAACAACGTCACGCCCACAATGGCCAACCCATTGCACGTCTTCAACATGACTTCCTTGTCGACCACGTCGCGGCGCCAATGCAACCGATGATAGACGGACGGCGCAATCAAGAACGCACTCGCACCGGTCGTGGCCAGGAAGGTCACGACAAAGACCGCGTGGGCCTCACGCGTGATGTCCGAGAATCGGCTGGTAAACGGAACGGTCAGCAGAAATGCGAACAGTAGTTGCACGCCCGGCAATACCACCCGCATTTCGTTCAGGAGCTCACTCCACTCGCGCTCGAACTCCGTCAGATCGGTCATCGTCAGGCGATTGTACTCACCTCCCGGGTGTCGCGACCAGAACCGAGCCGCTGCTCGATCGTTAGCTGTTTCCGACCACCAACTCGCGGACCAGGTCCTTCAGTCGCTCGATCGTGAAGGGCTTGGAGAGAACCACGCGGTTCGGCAGGCGCGCGATGAACTCGGTGGTCATGGGCGTGAACGCGCCGCCGGTCATGAAGACCATTCGCTCCACCAGGTCGGGCCAGCGCTTCTCGACCATCGCGTAGAAATCAGGTCCGCTCAAGTCTGGCATCACGAGGTCACACAGAACGAGATCGAACGTCTGGCCCTGCTCGAGCAGGGTGAGCGCCTCCCGCGCACGTTGCACGACCGACACGTCGTGCTCGTTGGTGAGCGTCATTCGAACGATGCGACCGATGAGCGGCTCGTCGTCGATGACCAGGATGCGTTTGCGAGCTACCGCGGATCGGCTGGGCAACGTCACCGCGGACTGCGGCGGCGTCGGACCAGCGTCAGCGCGGCCGGTGGGAAGGCCGGTCGGAAGGCCCGTCGGAAGGCCGGTCGGAAG
>CAZNCQ010000123.1:0-10392 GCA_964571275.1 uncultured Myxococcales bacterium | reverse complement strand
GTCGGAAGGCCCGTCGGAAGGCCGGTCGGAAGATAGACGCGAAACACGGTCCCCCTGCCCAGCTCGCTGTCGACGGTGATGCGGCCACCGTGGTCGACGACGGTCTGGCGGCTCAGGGAGAGTCCCAGGCCCGTGCCCTGTCCAAGCGGCTTGGTCGTGAAAAACGGCTCGAACACATGCGACAGGATCTCTGGCGCGATGCCCTTGCCCGAATCGTTGATCTCCACCACGAGATCAACGCCATTTTTGCCCGTCTCGAGCGTCGATGAGATCCGGATCTCGTTCCACTCCGCGTCACCTTCGGGGATGGCTTGGGCGGCGTTGACCAGCAGGTTGAGAAACACCTGCCCGAGCGTCGTCTTGTTGCCGACAATCGAAGGGATCTTCCCGAAGGTCTTGATGAGTCGCGCCCGGTGGCGAATCTGGTTCCACACCATCGACACCGACAGCTCGATGAGCGCGTGCACGTCGATCGGCTCTCGGTGATCATCGCTCCGACAAGACAGTCGCTGCAGGTTGCTGACGGTGTCACGGATGCGTTCGCTTCCGAGCCGGCAGTCCTCCAGCATTCCGCTGACATCGGCCATGCGAGCCGTCGCGTCGGCGAGGTCGACCTCGGGTGGGCGTGCCACCGGTGGTGTACCGCGCGAACCGGTCCTGGGTCGCAGCGCCTGGATCGACTGCGTGAGGTTCATCATCACGAAGGTCAACGGGTTGTTGATCTCGTGCCCTACCGCGGCCGCGACGCGACCCAGAGCCGCGAGCCGCTCGGTCTCGTCGAGCCGTATCGACATCCGCACCTTCTTCTCGAACAGGACCCGCTCGAGGGTTCTCAAGAGCTCCTTCGGGTCGACCGGCTTGCGCAGGTAAGCCTCTGCCGAGATCGCCGCCGCTTGCGCGCTGCCATCAGCGGAAACCGCCACCACCGGGATGAGGCCGAGCTTTGGATCGTCCTTCTGGATGGCTCGAAACTGCCATCCGTCCATCACCGGCATCCTGAGATCGAGCACGATGAGATCGGGAGCGCCTTCGCCCTGAAGGTACATCAACGCCTGACGACCGTCTTCGGCGAACGAGACGTCGTAACCCGCCGCCTCTAAAAGAGGCCCCATCGCGTCGCGGATGACTTCCTCATCTTCGACGACGAGAACTTTCCCCTTGGCCCCCGCCACACGGGGCACCCAATGCGCCTTGGCAGTCGAAAGGGCGCCGCCGTAGCTGGCGGCCCCGCCAAGCCCTTCAGAATGAGCGTTCTTCAATCAATGGCCAACCTCTCCCGTCCCCCTTGATTCGCTCCCACGAACCACGGACTGGACAATGGTGTTCGTGACCGTCCTTGTCAAGGTGGCGGCGTCGAGTCCCCCCTGTTTCACGACACTGTCGTCGGGGGGCGGTCGGGGGACCTCGGTCCAACGGGTCCGTTGCCGTCCAGGAGGGTCACCATCGAGTTTGCAAGGACCCCTAGCTCGACCGGCTTGACGAGATACATCTGGAAGCCCTCGGCCAGCGCGCGCACGCGATTGTGTTCCCCGGCCAGAGCCGTCAACGCGAGCGCTGGGGTCTCGCCGCCGTTTGCGGCGCTGAGGGTCCGGATCTTGCGAATGAAATCAAAACCGTCCTCGACCGGCATCGCGATGTCGCACAGCAGGACGTCGGGACGGAACTGCCGAAATATGATCATTCCCGCGGCTGCCGATTCGGCGCACCTGACGATCGCACCCGCCAGCGTCAACATCTCGCCGAGCGCGCGCCGTATGTTTTCATCGTCCTCCAGGACCAGGATCCTCTGCCCGGCCAGACGGCCCGGAGTGGAGCCGGCGACCGACTCTGGGCTCATCGTCACCGGGATCTCGCCCGGGACCTCGCCCGGAGCCACGCCGTGGGCCTTGGCCGGTGTTGGGCCCGGGCTTTCGACCGGCAGCGCCAGAATCGCGCTCCGCAGGGGCAAGGTGACATGGAAGGTCGCGCCCTGTCCGAGCCCGCGACTCTCCGCACGCACGGTCCCACCGTGGGCATCGACGAGGTGACGCACGATCGCCAGCCCCAGCCCTAGCCCGTCGTGGGCGCGCGTGGTCGAGCTGTCCTTCTGGACGAGCCGATTGAAGATGCGAGGTATGAAGCTCGGCTCGATTCCGATGCCGTTGTCGCTGACCCTCAGATGAGCCAGCCCGGCGGCGCTCTCCAGCAACACCTCGACCCGGCCACCCTTGGGGGTGAACTTGAAGGCGTTGGTCAACAAGTTACACACCACCTGCTCGAGCCGTGTCCGATCGCCCAGGATGGGCCCCAGCGATTCATCCAGAGACACGTTCAGCTCTATCGATTTCTTGACGAAGTGGGCTCTCACGCTGTCGATCGTCGCCTTGACGATGGCGACCAGGTCGACCGATTGCAGATCGACCCTCATCTTGCCGGTCACGATGCGGGAGACATCGAGCAGATCATCGATGAGCTGTGCCTGCATCTTGGTGCTGCGCTCGATCGCTTCGCACGCTGCGTCTTGCTTCTCGTTGATCGATCCTCCCTGGCGAAGCAGCTGGGTCTGCATCAGCAGGGCTGACAGGGGCGTGCGGAGCTCATGGGAGAGCACGGCAAGGAACTCGTCCTTCGCGCGATCCGCCCGCTCGGCCTCCTCCTTTGCTTGGTGCGCCTCCGTCAGGTGGAGTTTGAGGGAATCGATGTCGAACAGAGACACGATCGCGCCATCGACGGTGCCGTCCGCCCGGTTGAAAGGACGGATCTGCAGCCGGTACCATCGTCCCTCCCGATCCTGAACGTCGGATTCTCTCGCTTGGGACTGCGCGATCACCGCGCCGATCTGGCCATCCATGTCGGGCACGTCGATGTTGGGCTTGATGTCGTTGAAGAGTCGACCCACGTCGGAGGGAAGAAGGTTCATGACGCTGCGGGCCCTGGGCGTGTATCGCCGGATGTGCCGATCTTTGTCGAGAATGACGATGGGGATGTCGACGGTCTCCAGGAGATTGACCAGGTCGGTGTTGATCTGACCCACTTCCAGGTTGCGGGTGTGCAACTCATCGTTCACGGTGGTCAGCTCTTCGTTGGTCGACTGAAGCTCTTCCTTCGCCGTCTCCAGCTCCTCATTGAGGCTCTGAAGCTCTTCGTTACCGGAGACCAGCTCCTCGTTGACCGAGCCGAGGTCGTCGTTTGTCCGGCTGTGCTCTTTCATCAGAGAATGCAGGTATTCAGTCGTCGCCGAGAGCTCGTGCTCGAGCATCGGAATGCGACGCGCATTCCTGGCCGACATTCGCTTGGCGGGTTTCCCGACCGCGGTCTTGCGTTTGGATTTGCTCCCCGGCGGCGCCGCCGGGTCCTCGAACAGCACGACGAAGAGCCGCTCCTTGACGTCCGGCAGGCCCGCGAACGGGAGCACGACGAGGTCGCATTTCCGGGTGGTCCCATCCTGAGCGATCTCCACCGCCGCCGTTCGGACCGGCGCCTTGTCGGCCTTCGCTCGTGCCAGGGTCGAACGCAGCTTCGAAAGCAAGCCGCCCCGCGCCATGTTCACGATGTTGGTCTGCGGCTCTCCCGGTGCAGCCTGCAGGTAGCAGCCGGTCTGCCCGCGAAATTGAAGGATCTCCATCCTCTCGTTGATCAGGACCCCCGGCGGCGCGTAGCGCGCCAGCAGCAGGCTGTCGAGGTGCTTGCCGACCTCGACGGCGCGGCGCGGGCCGTCCACCTCCGCGGTCTTGATCCGGGTTTGCGCCGCGTGCAGGTCGACTCGGGGCGCGAAGCGCAAGTTACTCGGGGTCATCGATCGGGCGAAGATCTTGGCCGTCTTGTCGTAAGGGAAGAATAGCTGGCCAAACCCCGAGATGTGCTCGGAGCGACCGAGCAGCAGGAAACCCGGCTGATTCAGCCCGTAATGAAACGTCGGGATCACGCGCTTCTGCAGCTCTAGACCGAAATAGATGAGGACGTTGCGGCAGCTGACGAGATCGATCTTGGAGAACGGCGGGTCACGCGCCAGATCGTGGCGCACGTACACGCAGAGATCGCGCACGTTCTTGTTGATGCGAAACCCGGACTCCGTCTTGGTGAAGTAGCGTCGGCGCTGCTCGTCGGATATGCCGCGCATGGAGCCTTCGGCGTAGCGGCCGGCGCGCGCCACCCGGAGCGCCGGCTCGCTGACGTCCGACCCGAAGATCTGCACGGGGTGCGGGCTCGACGACTCGCCCAGGATATCGAGAAGAGTCATCGCGATCGAATACACCTCTTCTCCGGTCGAGCAACCGGCCACCCAGATCCGGATCGGCGTGGATTCGGCTTTTTGCTTCAGGATCTCGGGAAAGATCCGGAGCCTCAAGGCCTCGAAGACCTCGGGATCCCGAAAGAACGATGAGACGTGAATCAGCGCGTCCTCACACAGGGCGCTGACCTCGTCTCGATCGGTGCTCAGAAGGGCGAGGTAGCTCTCCTGCCCGTCGATCCTGCGCAGGGCCATGCGGCGGGCCAACCTTCGATCGAACGTGGGCGATTTGTGTTCACTGAAGTCGACCCCGGTTTGGTTCTTGACCGCCGCCATGATTCTGAGGGTCGTCGGGCTGGCGGCCTTTTCTGCGTTTTCTGCGTTTTCTGCGTTTTCTGGACCGGCGGACGACCATACTTGACCGAAAGGCTCGGAGGCCACGACGTAAGGATGGTGGCTCAGGCGAACCAGCTCCTCGGCCAGGGCGGGGATCGGTAATGAATAGTCGACGACCGCGGCGTCGATGGCGCTTTGGGGCATGCCCGCGAACTTTGCCGTTTTGGGATCCTGGGCCAGGGTGATGCCGCCCTCGGCCTTGATCGCTTTCAGGCCCTCCGTCCCGTCGGACGCCGTGCCCGACAGCACCACGCCGATCGCGTGGCTGCCGCGGTCTGCGGCCAGGGCCTCAAAGAAACCATCGATGGGCAGGTGGGGTTTGGCAGACTCCTCCGTCCGGGTCACCAGAATCAGACGACCCTTCTCGATCGAAACGTCAGCGTCCGGCGGGATGACGTAGATGTGGTTGGCTTCCACCACCTCGTCGTGCTGGACCTGGCTGATCCCCATGCCGGTCGCCCTGGCCAGCGCTTCGCTGAGGAAGCTCTTGTGCGTCGGGTCCAGGTGCTGGATCAAGACGAACGCCATCCCGCTGTCCGCCGACAGATGGCTCAGCAAATGGGTGAATGCGTCCAACCCCCCGGCCGACGCCCCGACCCCGACGATCGGGAATGCCGCGGACGATCTCTCTCCGGTGGGGGAGAGCTCTACCGTATCGCCGCCGGAAGAATCGAGAGCGTCACCCGGCTGGCTCTTCTCAGTCGAACTCTTGTTTCCGCGCCCCATGAACCACCTACCCGTCTATCTGCCTGCGCCGACGTTGGGCCCTTTTCCCCGTCGGGTCAATGTCGATTGCGGTGCGGGCCTATCGCCAACGTGAAGTGACGGGTATCAATCGTCGCGCACGCCACTACAAAAGCGAAAACGGATACGTGATCACCTGGCTCATGTTCGATGCTGGAAACCGCAGGCCGTTCACGACGCTCTTGATGCAACCGGTGAGTCCGCCCTTGTGCAGGATGACGGGCGCCTCGACCTGCACGGCCTTCACGGCGCCGGTGCGCTCGATGCGGAACCTGACACTGACGCGGCCCGGGACGAAGGTGTACTCGTCGGGCCGCGCACGCGCGACGCAACGGAGCACGGCGTCCTCCTTCGTGCGGAAGCGTGTATCGATCTCGTCCTGCGACAGCTCATGCCCATCGTCCTTCGAGAAGTCGAGGCGCGCGGTCTCGGGCCGCGACAGGTCCTCGCCTTGCCATATGATCTTGAGGTCGGCGGCGCGCAGCTTGATGGGTTCGGGCTCCGCGATGGGCTGACGCCGCGCGCTGCTCGAGGCTGGCACCGGTGACGAACTCGCGCCGAACACATCGGCGGGCGGCGCCTCCGTCGTCGAGGAGCCGCCCGGCGCAAGCGGGGCGCTGTCCTCGGGCGGCGGGGCGAATGCCGGGGACGTGTCCTCGGCGACAGGCCCTTCGCCCGACGGCGCCGCCGCGACGAAGACCTCGTTGCGCGCGAGCCGCCGGGCGCCGCGCCGACGGCGCCGCCGCGGCTTGCCCTCGTTCGTGCGCGGGCCGGCGGCAGCGGCGACCGGCGCGCGGGGCGCCTGGAGGGACTGCCGCCAATAGAGGACGCCGCCGAGGCCCACGGCGGCGAAGACGAGCAGCAGTAAAAATCCCTTCAATGTCCTGGACCGAGCCTACCGGAGGTGATTGAGCAAGGCGAGCCGTTCGGGGCTGCCCGCCGGACAGATCTCGATCCAATCACCAAGACGGAGAAGGGAATCAGCGTTTCCAGACGCGATCGGACCCGACCATGTTCGCGGCATGAAGGGCATTCTCTCCGCGGTCGTCGCGCTGGCCACGATGACTGCGCCTGCCGATCTGACCCAAGCCACACAGCCCCGCCGCGGAAGAAGTGGCGGACGTTGCGTTTGAGCTTGGGAAAAGGGGCATCGCATGAAAACGCTCTCTTCCGGAGTCGTCGCGGCTCTCCTGTCCGTTATCCTGCATTCACCAGCTTTTGCCCAGACGCCGCCCGCGCCAGAGAAGGTCTCGCCCGAGGAGGCGACGAAGCGCAAGGATTGGAACGATTCGATGCTGCGGAAGACGTCCCCGAAGAAGGGCTGCTTTCGCGCCGACTACCCGAGCACCGACTGGAAAGAGGTGGCCTGCGTTCCAGCGCCGAACCATCCCGCGATCCCCAGCCATGGGCCACGGCCGAGCGTGGTGGGCAACACCAATGACATCTCGGCGCAAGCGCCCGCCGGGCACATCACTCAGGCGATCGGCTCGTTCGACAGCGTCACCAACGTCACCAGCGAGAGCGGACCGATCGCCAACAGCGGGCCGCCGGTCGCGGACGCTTACTCGCTCCAGATCAACACCGACCGGTTTGGGGGCACCGTATGCAACGGGTCGCCAAACGCCGCGTGCAACGACGTCGCCAACACGGGTTGCTGCGGCTGGCAACAGTTCGTCTTCTACAATAGCGGCAGCCCGGGCACGACGGGGTCGCTGTTCATCCAGGATTGGATCCTCCGGTACAACACGACCTGCCCCGCCGGCCAGGGGTGGCAACAGTTCTCCTTCACCGGCGACACCGACATCTATTGTTATCAGAACGTCAGGACCAGCGACCCTGCCGATATGGGCGCGACGGCGGTGGACAATCAACCGATCACCAACCTCCACAATCTGCGAATGTCGGTCTCGGTGGGCTCGAGCGGCGACAGCGCCACCCTGTCGACGGGAGGAACCACCGCGTACAACCGGACCGTCAACAGCCTCGTCAACACCGCCTCGAGCTGGACGATCGCGGAGTGGAACGTCTTTGGTCCCCTCGGGAGCTCGAGCGGCGGCGCCCTGGCCACCTTCAACACGGGCGCGTCGATCGTTCCGCGCACGGAGATCATCTACGGAGGAACCGCCGCGCCCATCTGCTCGACGCTGAGCTTCACCGGCGAGACGAACAACCTCAGCTTCGGACCGACCGCTCCGGCGGCGACGGCGCCGGGACCGGCGGTCATCTTCAGCGAGAGCAGCGCGGGCGGCGCGACGTCATTCTGCGCGGCCGCGGCCACCATCGGCGATACCCACCTGGCCACCTTGAATGGGTTGTTCTACGACTTCCAGGCGTCCGGCGATTTCGTCCTGGCGCAGGTGGAGCCCAACTTCACCGTTCAAACCCGGCAGGCCTCGGGAGCGCCGCAGTGGCCGGACGCCGCGGTCAACAAAGCGGTCGCCGCGCGCATCGGCAAGACGCAAGTCGCGGTCTGCCTGGGGCCGTCGAACGATCGGCAGCAGGGGACGCTCTTCATCGACGGCAAGGAAACCCCGCTCGGCGACGACAAATCGATGTCGCTCGCCGACGGCGTGGGCGTCTCGCGGCAGGGCAGCGTCTACTTCATCACCAGCGCCGCCGGCGACTCGGTGCGCGCTGAAGTCAATTCCACCTGGATCAACGTCAACGTGGGATTGGGCCATTGGCCCGCGCCGGCGCGGGGCTTGATCGCCAACGCCAACGGCAACGTCAACCAGATCGAGACGCGCGACCACTTCGTCCTCACAAACCCGTTCCCGTTCGACGAGCTCTATCACCGCTTCGCCGACAGCTGGCGGGTTCCGGCCGATGAGTCGATGTTGTCGGTCTGCGGCCGCGAATGGGAGCGTGGCATTCCCACGCGGCCGTTTTACGCCAATGACCTGGACCCCGGCCTCCGAGACCGGGCGCGCGCAGTCTGCACCGCGGCGGGCGTGAAGCCGGGAGCCTTGCTCGACGCCTGCACCCTCGACGTCGCCGTGCTCGGCAACAATGACGCGGCCAAGGTCTTCGTCAACGCCAACCCGCCTGTCGCCGTCGGCACCATCGTCGGAGCGACGGGCGGTGGCGGAGTCCTCGGATTGGGTTGGTGGCTGTGGCTATTGATCATCATCGCCGTCATCGTGTTGACAGTGATCTTCAGAAGGAGGAAGTAGCTGCCGCGCCCTCGGCGCGGCAGGCGAGGCGCGCGGGCTCGGACAACGGCTGGGCAGGCGGTAGAGCGCATCGCTTGCTTTCCGGCCACGGTCAATCTTCTTTCGTGAGTACCCGCGTCTCCCCGACGTCGAGGATCCACATCCGCTTCGGATCGAGCTTCCGCTGCAACCACAGCTCACGTAGGCGCTCCGGCGGCTCGCCCAGCGGCTCGTCGGTAAGCTTGAGCGTGCCCCAATGCATGGCGACGAGCTGCTTGGCGCCGAGCCGCTGGAAGGCTTCGACGGCGTCCTCAGGGTTCATGTGCTGCGGTTCCATGAACCAGCGTGGCTCGTACGCGCCGATGGGCAGCATGGCCCAGTCGATGGGGCCGAGGCGCCGGCCGATCTCGGCGAATCCGTCGAAGAGGGCAGTGTCGCCCGAGTGATACGCGACGCCCTCGGGTCCGCTATAGACGAAGCCGCCCCATAACATGTCGTTGCGGTTCCATGGCGCGCGCATGGACCAGTGGCGCGCGGGCACGGCGGTGATCTCCAGCGCGCCGATGCGGTGCGACTGCCACCAGTCGAGCTCGACGACCTGGTCCAGCCCGGCGCGGCGGAGGATGCTCCCGTTGCCGAGGAGGGTGACGTAGACGGCCTTCTTGCCGATGCGCTTGAGCGACGGCAGGTCGAGGTGATCATAGTGATTGTGGCTGACCGTCACGACCTCGATGGGCGGCAAGCGCTCGAGCGCGACGCCTGGCGGCGCGAGGCGCTTGATGCCGCCGAAGATGTGTTCCGACCACACGGGATCGGTGGCGACGAGAACGCCCCCGAGCCGCAGCGCGAACGTCGCGTGCCCGATCCACGTGAGCGACGCCGCGGCCGCGGCTACTTGCGAACCGTCGTTGGCGCGCACGGGCGTCGTGAAGGAATACCCTTCGGGATCGCGCCTGCGCCTGCGTCTGAGGGTGTCGAGCACGCGCCAGCGCAGGACATCGCCGAAGCCCCGCGCCGGTTGCGTCGCCAGGTTGTCGAAGCGTCCCATGTTCGCGCGCCTGAACCCTACTGCACGAATGTCGGCACAGCCACGGGCGACCTCGCGAGAGCGGCCGATACGCCTAGCGCCCGCCGCTCAGTGCGCGAGCTCATCGGCCAGACGGTCGAGCCGCGCGATCGCGTCGCGATCGCCGGCGCGCTGCTTCCGTTCGTCCGCGATCGCAGGCAGCGCCTCGGTGCCGTAGACGTCGTGGATCGCGCGCGCGGCGTTGCGCCCGGCCACGGGGTGCGCGACCGCCTTCAGCAAGTCGGCCAGCATCTGGGGATCGCCACGGCAGCTCGCATCCACGCGGTACGCGCGCACGTAGCGGTCGACCGAATCGCTCCACCAATCGAGCTGCGCGTAGGCACGCGCGACCAGCAACCAGGGCCGCGCGTCGCCGGGATTTTGGCGCGCGAAGGTGTAAGCGGGGCGAAGCACGGCCTCCGACAGGCGGGCCTGGTGGTCGAGCTTGTCGCGGATCGGCTGCAGCGCGGGCGGTGCGGCGTCACGCCACGGATCGCGCGCGGCGGTCTTCGGCGTGCGCTCGCGCGGCGCCTGTGAGCTGCGCGACGACGCGGCCGCGAGCGACAGGCTCGGCGTCGCGCCGGGGCTCCTCACGAAGTCACGCCTGACGAACGAGATCACGCTGGTCAACCCAGCCGCCACCGACACGACTGTGACGACCGACTTCCAAGACCCGGAAATGAAGCTCCAGGCCCGGCGCAGCCTGCCGAAGCGCTGCCCCTCGAAATCCCGAGGCGCGACGCGCGGGCTCGCCATCGCCGCAGCGGCAACGCGCGATACGGCGGCCGTCGCCTCCAGCGCCGCGAGCATCGACGCCGCGTCGG
>CAZNCQ010000122.1:2406-19875 GCA_964571275.1 uncultured Myxococcales bacterium | reverse complement strand
TTCTTCTACCTGCGCACCAAGCCGGCGGGCGAGATCAAGTCGATCGTCGACTGGGTGCTCTCGCCCGAGGGGCAGGCCGTGGTGCTCAAGGTCGGCTACTTCCCGATCAAGTAGTCATCCAGGGGGGTCACCTGAGTAGTCACCTAGGTCGTCAGCTAGGTACACTTGGTGGCGTGAGCCCCGGCGCCGATGAGCTGAAGGACCTGGCGCGCAAGTATCGGACGCTGGTCGCGTTGCGTGCGCGGCGCGACCAGCAACAGGGGGACCGTTCCGATCCGCCGCCGCTGTCCGAGAGGACGCCGGCGGCGGTTTTGCGTTCGCTGGCGCGTGAGTTCCCGGGGTGCCTGCGCGAGCTGGACACGCTGGGCGCCCCGGAGCTGGCGCGGCGGGCGGCGTGCGTGGCCGAGGCGGCGACGGCCGGAGCGGCGCGCGAGCGCGAGCCCGAGCCCGAACCATGGATCGCGTGGATCGCGCGGTATCACAAGCTGATGCGGGTGGCGCTGGCGATCCGGCGTGCTCGCGGCGCGCAGGCGTCGGAGGCGAGCGAACGTGTCGAGATCGACGCCGAGTTCGTCGCCGAGGTGATGGCGCCGCCGGACGGCCGGCTGGGGATTGTTGTGCTGCGCCGCCTGGCGCGCGACTTCGGCGTGCCGGCGCGCGAGATCGCCGCCGCGCTGTTCCCGTTGCGGCGGCCGTCGCCGTATGCGCTTTGATCGGGAGGCCGCACACCCGACCGTCTGGCGAGCCCGCCCTCAATACCCCCGCGCGGGCTTCGCCAGCTGGTGCGCGAACGACTCGGGATCCGTCGTCGGCAGCTCGCAGTGGCCCCGCTCGCAGACGTACGCAGTTGGGCGGCGCGACTGCGCGATCTTGTCGGCGGCGAACGGAGCCAGCTTGGCCAGCGCCGACAAGTCGTCGCCCTCGGCGGCGCCGGCGAGCACGGCGTTCGGCAGGAACGACCGGCGCAACACCGCCTTGAGCGGCTCGGCGCCTGCCGCGTCACCGGCTGGCCAGACCAGCGCTACCTCCCGGCTCGCGTCGGTGAACGCGTCGAGCCCGAGCAGCGCCTCGGTGATCACGACCGGCTTGCT
Organism: uncultured Myxococcales bacterium; assembly: GCA_964571275.1. Classification (GTDB taxonomy): domain Bacteria; phylum Myxococcota_A; class Polyangia; order Fen-1088; family Fen-1088; genus DASRQZ01. Next base: position 18,784 of record CAZNCQ010000122.1, on the reverse strand, counting down.
TTCGAGCACGGCGTGCAAGCTGCCGAACCCCTTCTCCGCAATCGTGCGCCAGCGCTCATCGCCCGTGAAGGCATAGGCGCGTAGCGCGTTCCGCAGCGCCACCGAGGTGCCCGACGGCTCGGCGCCGTCGTAGGTCGGCTTCTCACGCGCGATCAAGCGCTCGTGCTCGTCGCTGGTCATGTACCAGCCGCCGCGCTTCGCGTCGGCGAAGCGCCGCTCGGTCGCCTCGGCCGTCGCCAGCGCCTCGCGCAGCCAGCGCACGTCGAATGTCGCTTCGTAGAGATCGAACAGCCCCGCAGCGACAAACGCGTAGTCGTCGAGGAATCCCCATGCCGTCGCGCCCGCGTCGCCATCCTTGTAGCTGCGCCGCAACCGATCCCCATCTCGCATGTGCGTGAGCACGAAGTCGGCCGCCCGCGCCGCCGCCGCGACGTAGCGCGGCTCGCCCAGGATCCGCCCGCCGACCGCGAGCCCCGACAGCATGAGCCCGTTCCAGGCCGCGAGCTGCTTGTCGTCGCGCAGCGGTGGCACCCGTTGCGCGCGCGCCGCGTAGAGCGTGGCGCGCGCCGGCGCGAGCGCTGCCCACTCGGCCTCGTCGGGGTGGGCGGCGTGGAGGATGTTCGCGCCCGGAATCTCCGCGAAGTTGCCGCCCGCGCTGACGCCGTAATAGCGCATGAAGCGGGCCGCATCGGCGCCGAGCCGCTCGCGGATCTCCGTCTCGGTCCAGACGAAGAACTTCCCCTCCTCGTCCTCGGAGTCGGCGTCCGTCGCCGAATAGAACGCGCCGCCGGGCGCGGTCATCTCGCGCAGCACGTAGTCCAGCGTCTCGCGCACCACGCGCGCGAAGTCGGCGCGCGCCGTGACCTGAAACGCCTCGGCGTACGCGACCGCCAGCAGCGCGTTGTCGTAGAGCATCTTCTCGAAGTGCGGCACCAGCCAGTGCGCGTCGGTGGAATAGCGGTGGAATCCGCCCGCGATCTGGTCGTACATCCCGCCGCCCGCCATCTTCTCCAGCGTCAGCGTCGCCATGTGCAGCGCCTCGGCGTCGCCCGTGCGCCGGTAATGGCGCAGCAGCAGCCGCACGGGAATGTTGGACGGAAACTTGGGCGCGCGCCGCACGCCGCCGTCGGTCTCGTCGAAGGCCTGCTTGAAGTACGCGACGGTCGTCGTGATCGCCTTGGTCGAGATCGACGGCGACCCCGCGGCCGGCGTCGCCTGCGCGTCCATCTCCTCGCGCACCGCGCGCGACAAGGCCTCCGACGCCTTCTTCACGCGCTCGGGATCGTTCGCGTAGGTCTGCGCCAGCTCGCCGAGCACGGTGAGAAAACCGTGCCGCGCCCCGCGCGCACCGTCACGCGGCGGAAAATAGGTGCCGCCGAAGAACGGCTCGCGCCCGGGCGTGAGCCAGACGCTCATCGGCCAGCCGCCCGAGCCGGTCAGGGCCTGCACCGCCGTCATGTAGATGGCATCGATGTCGGGCCGCTCCTCGCGATCGACCTTGATGCACACGTAGTGCTCGTTCATGAAGCGCGCGATCTCCTCGTCCTCGAACGACTCGCCCTCCATCACGTGGCACCAGTGGCAGGTCGAATAGCCGATCGACAGGAACACCGGACGCCCGGTGCGCCGCGCGTCTTCGAACGCTTCGTCGCCCCACGGATACCAGTTCACAGGATTGTGCGCGTGCTGCAGCAGATAGGGGCTCGACTGCAGGATCAGACGATTGGTGTACTTGGGCGCCTTGCCGATGAGGTGGTGCGTGCGCGGCACGTAGTCGGCGCCCTTGGCCTCCCGCGCGGCGTGCAGCCGCGCGGCGAGCGGCGCATCGTAGGGGGCGGTCCCGGGCAGCGGCTGGTCACTCATCGTCGGTCCTCGTCGAGGGCGGCAGCCCCCGCCGAGGACAATGCTCAGGAAGATGGCGGAACGCAACCACGTCCGCGTCAAATCCGGTCATTCCTCCAGCGAACCGAGCGCCGACAGCTCGCACGTCATCTCGATCATCGTGCGCCGGAAGCCGAACGACGCGAACAGCTGCTGGGCGGCGCGGTTGCCGTCGACCGACGACAGCACGACGCGCGGGGCGCCCAGGCCGCGCAGCTCGAGCAGCATCGCCTCGATCAGCCGGCGCGCGATACCGTGCCGGCGCAGCGACCGTTTGACGTAGACGTCGTTGAGCTTGCCGCAAGCGTCGAGCAGCTCGCTCCAGTTGCGGCCCTCCATCGTGCCGTAGGCGTAGCCGACGATCTCGATGTCCTGCTCGGCGACCAGGATCACGGCGCCGCGGCGGCCGATCTCCCGGTCCAGCCAGTTGCGGTAGCCCTCCTCGACCGGCTCGACGAGCATGAAGCGCTGCGAGTCGCGCGCGTGGTGCTCGCGGATCAGCGCCGCCGCCATGCGGGCCACCGCTCCCAGCTCCGACCGCTTCGCGCGGCGAATCCGCACCTCGCTCACTGGGGAAGGATTAGCCATCGACCGCAGCGTGGCAAGCCCGCGCGCCGGCACGCTCGGTCGGAATCGTCTCCACGCGGATCTCCGTTGACTTCGCGCGGGCGCTGCGATTCGCTGGGGCCGTGTCGTTTTTGCTCGGTGTCGCCCTGCTCTGTCTCGGCGGCGGCGCCGCGAATGAAGAACCGCCGGAGACGAACCAACCGTCATCCGATGAGGCGGCGCCCGCGGCATCCGATGCGGAGGACGCCGACTCGGGAACCAAGCCTGGCGCCGAGCCCGCCGAGCCGTCGTTCCTGGCCCGGTACGCGCCGGCACCGATCGAGGGCCCGGGCATACGCCTCCCCGAGCCGCTGACCCGCCTCTACCTCGACGCCAGCTACGCGCGCACCGACGACCTGTCGGGCCTGCCGCTGGTCGCCGGCAGCGCGCACAACTACCGGTTCGCCGTCGGCGGCAGCCTGGCCTGGCACCGCTTCTCCTTCGACGCCGAGGTCGCCTTCTCCAACATCACGACCATCGACGTGACCCAGGTCCCCGGGGGCGAGCCGCTCGACGTCGACAAGCATCAGACCGCGACGTCGCTCGGCGACACACGCCTCGGCGTGACCTGGACCCAGCCCCTCGACGACGCCGGCCAGCTGGTGGGCGGCTTCGGCCTGCGCGGGCGTTTCCCCACGCACACGGTGATCTTCCAGTTTCACCTGGTCGACATGGTGTCACTGGGCCGATACGTGTTTCCGTACTACTTCCACGTCGAGCCGACAGCCATCCTGGGCGGATGGAGCGGCCCGTTCGGCTTCGTGATCAACGAGGGGCTGACGCTGATGACCGGCCCCGACGGCAACTTCAACGACCTGCACATCATCGTGCCGAACTTGCTGTTCTGGAGCGCGTACTACGCCGCGGTGTTCGCGCCGGTGCGCGCGGTGGCGCTGTCGGCGGAGCTGAGCACGAATTTACAGCTCAACCACGTGACCGCGATGTACTTCGACAAGGTGAACGGGATCTTCGCCGCCACCCTCGACGTTGACTTGCAAGTTCACTTCGGGCGCTTTCGCGTCGACGCCGTCGGCCAGCGCGGGCTGACCCGCGACAGTCAGATCTTCGGCGTGCTGCAGTATTCGGGCACGAACTCCGTGACGCTGCGCCTCGGCACCTACTTCAATTGAGATCGAGCCCGTTGTAATGTCCACAGGGATGGAGCCCGCCCGCGCGTCAGCCCGTGGAATGCTTTCGATGCTGACCCTGTCGGCGCTCGCTGCCTTTGGCTGCTCGGCAGGAGGCGGCGGTCAGATCCCCGACGCGCACCCGGTCGACGCGTACGAGGTCGGCCTCGACCTGCCGCCCGGCTGCCCCCCCGAGGCCGGCAACGAGAAGGGGGTCGGCAAGCCTTGCACCTCGGGCGGCAACGAGTGCCCCAACAACGGCACCCTCCAGTGCACGTGTGATCCGTTCCTGGGGATCAAGCTCGTGGGCGTCCCCTGCTTCTGCACGCTGGTCAGCGTGAACAGCAACCCCGACGCCGGCGATCTGTGCGCGGCGCTGGGCACCAGCTTCTGCGGCAGCAACGCCGGCTGCTGCAGCTACCTGTCGATCGGAACCTACTGCGCGCCCAATATCTGCCTGCCCGAGGGTGTCTGTCCGCCGGTCAGCGTCGGGCAGCCTTAGGCGCATGCGGCGGCGGGGCTCCGGCGCCGCCGTCCGCCTCGCGCTCGGCGCGGCGGCTGCGCTTGTCGCGGGCCGCGACGTTGCCGCCGCAACGAGCGCGCTCGAACGGATCCAGCAGTCCGGTGAACTCCGCTGGGGCGGCGATCGCCAGGGTGGCGAGCCATTCGTCTACGAGGATCCCGCGCACCCCGACGAGCTGCGCGGGTTCGAGGTCGACCTGGCGGCGGCGCTGGCGCGCGAGCTGGGGGTCAAGGCGCGATTCGTTCAGAACGACTGGTCGACGCTGGTGCCGTCGCTCGAGCGCGGCACGTTCGACATCGCGCTCAACGGCCTGGAGGTGACGCCGGCGCGCGCGGGCCGCATCGCGTTCTCGCGTCCGTATTTTCTCTTCGCCGAGCGGCTGGTGACGCGGGCGGAGGACCAGGTCCGGCTGCATGATCTCGCCTCGCTGCGCGGCCAGCGCGTCGGCACGCTCGCCAGCTCGCAGGCCTGGGAGATGCTGCTCGCCGCGGGCGCGGCGCCAGTCCCGTACGAAGGCGTCGACGAGCCATTCATCGATCTCGAGAACGGGCGCACCGCCGCCGTGCTGCTCGACGACATCATCGTCGACCGCTACGAGCCCCGGCACCCCACGCTGCGGGTGGTGGGCGACGTCGGCGAAGGCCAGTACGCGATCGGCGTGCGGCCTGCCGACCGCGATCTGGGGGCGGCGATCGATCGGGCGCTCGACCGCATCATCGGTAGCGGCGAGCTGCGCGGGATCCTCGCGCGCTACGCCCTCGATGGCCCGCGCCAGGCGCGCCTGGAACGCGCGGCGGTCGCGCCCCACACGGCGCTCGCGACCGCGGCGCCGCCCTTTGTGCCCATCGGCCCGCGACCGCTCGATCGGCACCAGGTGGTGCTGTTCCTGCAGGCAGCGATCGCGACGCTGCTGATCTCCGCGGCGGCGATGGCGCTGGCGATCCAGCTCGGCGTGCTGCTGGCGCTGGCGCGGCTCTACCTGCCGCGCGCGCGCGGCCTCGCCGTCGCGTACATCGAAGTCGTGCGCGGCACGCCGGTGCTGCTGCAGCTCTACCTGCTCTATTTCGGCCTGGCCACGTGGCTGTCGCTCGATGCGTGGACGGCGGCGATCGTCGGTCTCGGCCTGAACTACGCCGCTTATGAGGCCGAGATCTACCGCGCGGGCATCCAGGCGATCCCCATCGGTCAGATGGAGGCGGCGCTGGCGCTGGGGATGACCCGGCGGCTGGCGCTGCGGCGGATCGTGATGCCGCAGGCACTCCGCGTGGCGCTGCCCGGCATGACCAACGACTTCATCGCGCTGCTCAAGGACAGCTCGCTGGTGTCGGTGATCACCGTCGTCGAGCTGACCAAGCGCATGACCATCACCGCCGTCGACCTGCGCGGCTGGCTCGCGCCCGGGCTGCTGTGCGCCGGCATGTACTTCGCGATGAGCTATCCGCTGGCGCGGCTGGCCCGCCGGCTCGAGCGGCGACTGGGGGGCGCGTGATCGAGATCGCCGGCGTGCGCAAGCGCTTCGGCGCGCACCTCGTGCTCGACGGCGTCTCGCTCGACGTCGCCGCGGGGGAGATCGTTGCGCTCACCGGGCCCTCGGGCTGCGGCAAGACCACGTTGCTCCGCTGCGTCAACGGGCTCGAACGCGCGGACGACGGCACGATTCGCGTCGCCGGTGACCAGGTGCCGACCGGCGCCGCCGGAGCGGCCCACGGCGCTGACGACCGCGCCCTGCTGGCGATCCGCCGGCGTGTCGGTTTCGTGTTTCAGACCTGGAACCTGTTCGCGCACCGGAGCGTCCTCGACAACGTGATCGAAGCGCCGGTGCACGTCGCCAGGGTCCCCGTCGCCGAGGCGACCGATCGCGCGCGCGCGCTGCTCGAACGCGTCGGCATCGCCGCGCGCGCCGGCGCCCGGCCGCACCAGCTCTCGGGCGGCGAACAGCAGCGGGCGGCGATCGCGCGCGCGCTGGCGATGAATCCATCGGCGCTGCTGCTCGACGAGCCGACCAGCGCGCTCGACCCCGGCCGCCGCCGCGAGCTGGCGACGCTGCTGCGCGGGCTGGTCGACGACGGCCTCGCGCTGCTGTGCGTGAGCCACGATCCCGACTTCGCACGCGAGCTGCGCGCGCGCGTGCTGGTCATGGTCGCCGGCAAGATCGCGCCGCCGGGGCCGGGTTAGCTCTGGGTTGGCTCGGTTTCGATCACTTCTCGTACTGGTACGCGAGGCGCAGCATGACCTCGCGGTCGAGGCCGGGGAATGGCGCCTGGTCGTCGGTGTAGGCCACGCCGCTGGTCGAGATGTGCACGTACTCGTAGCGGGCGCCGAAAATGTTGTAGAGGCCCAGGCCCAATGACAGGCCCGGCGTGCCCAGGTTGTCTTTGAAGATGTACAGGTTCGCCAGCGCTTGCGTCGGGATCTCGGTGGCCGTTCGGATTATGTTGCCTGGCGTGCTGGCGGGGTCATCGGGTCCGCGCGTGAAATGCGGACCGAGGATCAGCACGCTCGGGCTGATGCCGATGCGCTCCCAGACCCACACCGTCCCGCGCGCGTGGACGCGGTGCGCAGGCGCGCCCATGAACTGATCGGGGTGGCCCGGGACCGTGTAGGCCGCGAGGTTGTCCGCGAACGTGGGCGCGTAGAAGGAGTAGTTGGCTTCCAGCTTCGCCGACGGCGCGCGCACGCTGTACGTCACCTCGAAACCGCGCGAGCCTTGCTTGCCGAGGTTGATGTAGCCCTGCCCGGCGGGGTTCATGGGATCCAGCGTGTATGCGATTGGTGAGTCGATGCGGATGTCGAAGAGGTTCGCCGCGATCTTCTGCTTGCCCGGCAGATCCAGGCCGGCTTCGAACTCGAAGATCGTCGTGTGCTCGGGCCGTATGGGCGCGCCCTGGCCCTGCAGCGAGATGTTCTCGACGCCGGGCGCGCGGAACGACAGCGAGAAGAGCCCCTTGAGGCTGAGCGGCCCAAGCGCCTTCAGCAACACCAGGCGCGGCACCAGGTCGCCGCCGATCGTGCTCAGGTGGTCGTAACGAACACCGGCCGACACGTTGAGGAACGGATTCTCGGAGTAGAGCTCGAGAAACGTACCGTAGGTCTGATAGGCGATGTTGTCCTGGCCGTTGATGAACAGCAACTGCGTCCCGACCGGCGGATTCTGTGCGGGGACCAGCAACCTGGCCTCGTCGAACATCGCGTCGCCACCGACGCTGATCTGCAGCTCGTCGATCGGCGCCCAGCGACCGAGCAGGCGGCCGCGGATCCGTCGCACCGACGTCTGGTAGTAGAACGCCTCGTTGACCGGGTCCGATGCCTGCCAGGGACGCTGGTAGGTGATGTTGAAGCGCGGCACGATCTCGATGCGGCTGTTTGGGCGGAACGTCCCGACCAGCTCGCCGTAGTAGGAATCGAACGTGGTGACCTGAGGCGCCGGCACAACGAAGCCGGACGGTGCGATGCTATTGTTGCCCAGGCGCTGGTACAGGAACGTCGCCTGGAGATCGCGATAGCCGACCCCGGCCTGAATCATCGACGGGTTCAGCGCGGACCCACCTTCCATCGACGCGGTCGCGCCCATGTTGTCGGTGAACTGCGAAACGCTGCGCTGACCCTCACCCAGCGAGAGCGACGCGTACGTGCTCAGACCTGGGACCGCGTCGACCACGTAACGGCCCGACACGGTCACGCGCCGGCGCGCGTATCCCGTCGATGCGCTGTTCGCGCCGGTCATTTCGCCGTAGACCAGGTGCGCGGTCGCGTCGGTGGCTCCCTGCAGCCCGCGCGTGACGATGTTGACCACCGACAGCTCGGCGAGGCCGCCGTAGATGACCGACCCGGGCCCGCGCACGACCTCGACGCGCTCGATGAGCTCGACGGGGAAGCCGTTGTCGAGCTGCAGCGTCGAGAACATCAGCTCGTTGACCTCCTTGCCGTCGATCATGATGAGGATCTTGCCCTCTTCGCCCCAAAGGCCGCGAAAGCCGGCGCCCACGACGTTCTGCACGTCCTGGCCCACGAAGTAGCCGGGCACCATGTAGAGAATGTCGATCAGATCGCGCGCGCCCGAGGTGCGGATGTCCTCGCCGCTGATGACCGTGACGACCGCGGGGCTGTCTTTCAGCTTGGTCACCGCGAACGACGCCACCTGGGTCGCCGCGTTGGTCTCGTCACCCGTGACCGACAGGTTGGCGTCGGGCTCGGCCGCCGTCGACGCGCCGGCAGGCGGCTCGGTCGGCGCCGGTGACGCGCCCGGCTCGGGTATCGACTCGACCGGTTGCTCCGTCGAGGCGGAGTCGTCAATCGGACGCACCGGCGCGTCTTGCGCCTGGGCCCCGGCAGCAAACACGTTGATGAGAATTGCCGCCGCCGCCACTCCCAGTCTAAATCGTTGGATCTTCATTACGCAGGTTCTTTGGGCAGGTGGGTTGGTGGGCTCTTGGGGATGCTGCGCAGGTGAGAGGCAAGGAACGGCGGACGCATGTACCCGTCAGCGAAGATCGACGTTGATGGTACGGCCCGGCGCGACCACGACGGTGGCGGTTCGTTTCTCGATGCCGTTGACGCGCACCTCGACCTTCGCGGGGCCGCTGGCGAGCTCGCTGACCTCCAGCGGGGGATAGCCACGCGGGCGTCCGTTGACCCACACGACGCCGTAGAGACCGGGTGATGTGATCTGCAGCGTGCCGGTGTCCTCGCCGCTCGAGGGCGAGACTTCGGGCGCCGGGCGCGGCCGTGGCGCCGGGGTGGAAGTCCGCAGGGCCACCGTGCGTGGCGTCTCGGCACGCGCGACCGGTGGCGCGGGCGGCGGCGCTGGCATCTCGCGCGGCGCCTGCGTCTCGGCCGCGGTCTCCGCTGGCAGATCTTTCACGAGCGTCGCGGTGCCGCCCTCCTTCACCTCCACCGTCGCCTCGTAGACCTTGCGATCGCCGTCGAACAGCGCGACGCGATGCGAGCCCGGTTTCACCTTGGTCCGCATCGGCGACAGATCGACCGCGGAGTCGTCGACGTGCACCAGCAGGCCGCGTGGCGTGGTGCTGACGATCAGCAACCCTCCCGCTGGCGCCGCGGGCGGCGGCGGGGGCGGCGTCACCTCGACGACCGGTATCGGCGTCTCGCGAACCGCCAGACGGCGACCGACCGCGGGGCGCATCGGCGGTCGCGGCGGCGGCGGGCTGGGCGCGGCGGCGACGTGCGTCGGCCGCGGCGGCGCGGCCGACGGCGCGCGATCGCGCTTGGCGCGCAGGTCCTCGGTCACGCGCAGCAGCTCGGTGACGTTCGCCTTGTCACCGAGCAGGGAGCGCGCTTCGGTGAAGTCGATCAGCGCCTTTTCGTACTCGCCCGCGTCCAGCGCCGCCAGCCCGGCCGACCGGCGAGCGATGGCGCGCGCCTCGAGGTCCGGGTCCTCGCTGGGAGCGCCGACGGCACCGCCACGCTTGTGCTCCGCGGGAGGGTCGGTTGCGGGTCGCCCGACCGTCATCTTCGCGACCGCGTTGGGTGGATCGGAGCTCGACGAGCCGCGCACGCTGCTGACGATCAGGTAGGCCACGCCGTTGATCAGAATCGCGGCCACCGGTATCCAGATGAGGAGCTTTCTCTTGCTGACGTTGCCGGTCATGTCGTGGTCTCCGGGCCATTTACCACTAAGATCTTCGTCTTAGGAATCGAATTGAACTCGCTGGCGCTGCCCATCGTATAAGCGCCCATCAACGACCCGACCAGCAAGTCGCCGATCTGGAGCTCCGGCAGCCACAGATTCTCGCCGATGACGTCGATGCTGTCGCAGGTGGGACCGGCGAGAACGCTCACGCTGTGCGCGCCCGCGCTCTGCGAGATCGCCTGCAACGGATAGCGGACCGTCGGATCGTACACGCGGCCATTGAACGACCCGTATACGCCGTCGTCCAGGTAGTACCAAAAAGAATCACCGCGTCGAGCCTTCCCTATCACGGTCGCGATCGCGTCCATCGCGGGCGCCACCAGGAACCGCCCCGGTTCCGCGGTGACGCGAATCTGCGGCGGGATGCCGGCCAGCGCGGCGCGGATCGGCGCGCAGAACGACTCGATGCTCGGCGGCGCCGCCTCCGTGGCGTAGGCCACCGGAAAGCCACCGCCGATGTCGAGCACCCCGATGTCGGCGAGCCGGGCCAGCCGCGCGCGCTCGATGAGGAGGCGGCAGTCGTTGATCGCCTCGACGAAGGCGCGCGGTGATCCGCACTGCGACCCGACGTGAAACGACAAGCCGAGGATCCTGAGCCCAAGCCGCTTGGCCAGGTCCAGGAGCGGGAAGACGTCGTCGACGGCGCAGCCAAATTTCTTGGCCAGATCGACCTCGGCATCCTCGCTGCGAAAGCCGATGCGCAGCAGCAGCGACACCCGATCGCGATAGCGGGCGAACTTTTCGATCTCCGCGGCGTTGTCGACCACGAAGGTCTCGCATCCGTATTGCAGCGAATCGCGGATGTCGCGCTCCTGCTTGATCGGGTGCGTGTTGATGGCGCGCGCCGACGAGATGGCCAGCGACGTGAGCAGCGCCAGCTCGCCGCGGCTGGAGAAGTCGAAGTAGCTGTCTTCGCCGCTCAGCGTCGAGATGACCGCCGAGTGGGGCAGCGCCTTGATCGCGAAGTGCAGGTCGACCCCGGGCAGCGCCGCCGCCAGCCGGCGGTATTGCGCGCGCACGCGCCCGCAGTCGAGCACCATGAGCGGCGAGCCGTGCAGACTCACCAGCTCACGCGCGCGGAAGCCCTCGATGAGCTCGACCCCGGTATCACCGCGAGCGTCCGACGTAGCGTCCGGCGTAGCATCCGACGTAGCATCCGACGTCACCTCCACCGTCACGGACGGGCCGCCCGAGCCCCCCGACGACGACGGCGGGCGCAGACCCACGCAAGAGATGCCGGTAGCCCAACCAGGGTGTCGAGAGAGCGCGTTTCGAGTGCTCACTTGCTCACCTTCCTTGAAACGAGTTCGTCGGGTACAGTGTCCGTGACATGAGCCTGTCAGCCGTGGGTTTGTCGCTGGTAGCCGCGCTCAGCTTCGTTGCCGGCGGCTCTTTCATGAAGCTATCGAGTGGCTTTGCACGCCCGGTGCCGGGCGCCGCGGCGCTGGCGCTGTTCCTGGGCGGCGCCGTCGCGCAGACCCTAGCGATGAAGCACGGCGAGATGGGTGTCTCGTACGTCTTCATCCTCGGGCTCGAGGCTGTGCTGGCCTTCGCGATCGGTGCCTTTCTGTTTCGTGAGAACGTCTCGGCCGCCAAGCTGCTCGGCGTGGCGCTGATCATCGGCGGGTTCGCGCTGCTGCACGCGAGCACGGCCGTTGGAACACACTGACGGCTTCCGGGGGCGTGTGCGGGCGGGAACCTCATGCTTTCGGCTAGAAGACGGCGAACCAGAAGATCAGTGAGCCGACCAGGCACGCGAGCGTGACGGCGAGGATCAACTTCATCGACACGCCCTGCTCGACGGTCAGCACGGGAACGGACACCGACGGTGGCATCGACGCGTGTGTCGACCCGTACATTGATGCGTGCGTTGACCCGTGCGTTGACCTGTACGAGGGCGGCGGCGTGGGCGTCATGTCGCGCGGGACCGGGAAGACGGGCCGCTGCGGATCGTCATCGTGCATGAACTGCAGCGGCACGTCGGCCTCGCCGTCCATCGCGTTCGCGGAGGAATCGACGTCGAAGCCCGGCGTATTGACCGAGATCGACGCCGACCCGCTGACCATGCTGCCCGGCGTGTGGGCCATCGCGATGTGACTGTCCGACGGAAAGAGCAAGTTGACCATGTCCGTGACGGGGATGCTGCGCTTGTCGCCGGCGCCCGACGTGCGATAGCCCTCGAGATCGGCGTAGAGCTCCGAAGCGCTCTGGTAACGCGCGCGCGGATCGCGCTCGAGCAGCTTCATGAGGATCGCCTCGAGGCGCGGGTCGGTCTCGGGCATCACCGAGCGCGGCGGCGGCACCACGGCGCGCATCACGCGCACGGCGGTGGCGCCCAGCGAATCGCCGCGGAACAGACGCAGGCCGGTGGCGACCTCGTAGAGCACCACGCCGAGCGAGAACAGATCCGATCGGTGATCGACGTTCTGCACGGTGATCTGCTCGGGCGACATGTACGAGAGCTTGCCCTTGACCGCGCCGGCCACCGTGTTGGTGATCGTCGACTTCACGACGCCGAAGTCGGTCAGCTTGACCACGCCGTCGCGTGAGACCAGCACGTTGCCCGGCGATACGTCCCGGTGAACGAGGCTGAGCGGCCGCCCGTCGGGCAGCTTCAGCGCGTGCGCGTAGGCGAGCGCGCGCGCCAGCGGCAATCCGACTTCGACGGCGAAGTCGGGCCCCAGCGGAACGCCACCCTTGCGTGCGGCGCGCACGATCTGATCGAGCGACGCCCCGTCGACGTACTCCATGACCAGGTAATACGTGCCGTTTTCGCGATCGAACTCGAACACGCGAACGATGTTCGGGTGATCGAGCATTGCCGCCACGCGCGCCTCGTTGGCGAACATGCGCGCGAACTGCGGATTGCGCGCGAACTCCGGCAAAATGCGTTTGACGACATAGCGCTTTGAAAAACCGGCGGGCCCTTCGAGCGTCGCCAGCGATACGCGCGCCATCCCGCCAATGCCGAGATCGCGAATGAGTCGATATTTTCCTACGACCTCGTTGACGGGCGGGGGTGTCCCCTCGCCGCCGACGGATCGAAGCTCCCCAATGTTCAAAGTCACGCTTCTACCCCCTTATAGCTGCCGGCCCAGCATACTCATGTCGCAGTCAAGAACGTGTAACAGGCTGGTTGCCTTGCCGTTTCGTATCACGGCGTGCCCAAAGCTCGCGAAAATTTCCGTTGAAACTTTCCACAGGTCCGAGCACGACGAAACGTGCGAACGCTGGCGTTGCGGCCCTCGAAGTCGACTCACTCCAGCGCCCCCTTTCCGGCTGAAGGTTCTTACGCTCCCGAGCGTGCGAGAACGTAACAAGGTCGCGACGAAAAAGAAAGTCTCTTGCTCGGGGGTGCCGACGAACCGTGCGGTGGTCGAGACCGTCCAATCGACTCCAATGGTCCGGTCGAAAATGGCCGTGGAACACCGATAAATATCTATTATCGGTACATTCAGTGCTATTTATTGGACTTATGCGGAATCGGGGCCGCAGACTGGAGCCCTATCGCGAGGTTCATCCCCATGATTTCCCATCCCGAGAAGAAGTACCGCCCCGCGTCCCCGGTATCGCTCCCGGATCGGCCATTTGACAGGACATTCGACCGGACTTGGCCGGACCGCACCATCACGCGTGCGCCGCTCTGGTGCAGCTCCGACCTGCGAGACGGCAACCAGGCGCTGATCGAGCCGATGGACCGCGCGCGCAAGCGGCGCATGTTCGATCGGCTGGTCGCGATCGGCTTCAAGGAGATCGAGGTCGCGTTTCCATCGGCGTCGCAGACCGACTTCGACTTCGTGCGCGCGCTGATCGAGGAGCGGCTGATCCCCGACGACGTGCGCATCCAGGTGCTGGCCCCCGCGCGGGAGGATCTGATCGCGCGCACGTTCGAGTCGTTGCGCGGCGCGCCACGCGCAACGTTGCATTTTTACAACGCAACCTCGCCGCTGTTCCGGCGCGTGGTCTTCCGCAAGGACACCGACGGGATCATCGAGATCGCGGCCAGCTCCGCGCGCCTGGTCCGCGATCTGGCCGCCTCGCAACCGGAGACCGACTGGCGGTTCGAATACAGCCCGGAGACCTTCACGGCGACCGAGCTCACGTTCGCCAAGGAGATCTGCGACGCGGTGACAGAGATCTGGCAGCCGACGCCCGAGCGCAGGGCGATCATCAACCTGCCGTCGACCGTCGAGATCTCGACCCCGAACATCTACGCCGATCAGATCGAGTGGATGCACCGCAACCTCGCGCGGCGCGATTCGATCGTGCTCAGCGTGCACCCGCACAACGACCGTGGCACCGGCGTGGCCGCCGCCGAGCTGTCGGTCATGGCTGGCGCCGACCGCGTCGAGGGCTGCCTGTTCGGCAACGGCGAGCGCACCGGCAACGTGGACCTGGTCACGCTGGCGCTGAACCTGTACACGCAGGGCGTCGACCCGGAGCTCGACTTTTCCGATATCGACCAGATCCGCCGCGACGTCGAGATCTGCAACCAGCTGCCGGTGCATCCGCGGCACCCCTACGCGGGCGATCTGGTGTTCACGTCGTTCTCGGGCTCGCACCAGGACGCAATCAAGAAGGGCTTCGCCGCGCAGCAAGGGCAGGAACGCTGGGACATGCCGTACCTGCCGATCGATCCGGCCGATCTCGGACGCAGCTACGACGCCGTCATCCGCGTGAACAGCCAGTCGGGCAAGGGAGGTGTCGCTTACCTGCTGGGAATGGAGCTGGGGCTGGAGTTGCCGCGGCGGCTGCAGATCGAGCTCGCGCGCACCGTCCAGGAAGTGACCGACTCGTCGGGCAAGGAGATCTCGGCGCGTGAGATCCACGCGATCTTCCGGCGCGAATACCTGAATCTGGAGACGCCCCACCGCTACGTGAGCCACCGCCTGGATCCCGATCCGGCGGGCGCGGCGGTCAACCTGGTCGTCGAGCTCGAGAGCGGCGCCGTACGCCGGCGGCGGGCCGGTCGCGGCGCCAATGTCATCGAGGCGGCGCTGGCCATCGCCGGCACCATCGCCGCGACATCGTTCAGGGTTCTCGATCTCCAGAAGCACTCGGTCGCGCACATCGTGCCTGACCCCGACGCGCCGTCCGGCGTCGCGGCATACATCGAAGTCCGCGCGGAGAGCGGCGCGCCGATCCACGGCGTCGGCATCGCCACCGACGAGGAGACCGCATCGATCTGCGCCGTGCTGAGCGCGGTGAACCGCCTGGCGGCCGCCCAGGACGACAGCGCCACGCGCCCCCGCGCCGCGGCCGTGCTATAGAAGAACGGCTTCGATGACCAACGCGCGCGCCACCCTCATTCCGATCACGCGGGCCATCGCCATTATTATGGGCATTTGCCGAAGAGGTGGGGGCCTGCCGCGCTGAGCTGAGTAACCGAGTCGACCAAGGCCCCGCACCTCTCCGAGGTGGCGGGGCTTTTTTTTGCCGCCGTCACGCTGGGGAGATCGGGCGCCGCAACCGGGGAGCCGATCATGTCCGCCCAATCCGTTCCGTGCACCGACACACAACCCGACCCGTTGACCGACGACGACGACGACGCGCGGTGGATCGCGTCCGACGGTCTGCTCGACGCCGCGCTCCTCGACGTCGCGGCGGTGCGTGTGCGTGGCGTGCTGCCGGAGACACCGCTCGTGCGGTCGGAGCGCCTCGGCGCCTGGCTCAAGCTTGAGAGCCTGCAGCTCACCGGCGCGTACAAGGTGCGGGGCGCGCTGAACGCGCTGGCGGCGCAGGTCGAGCGCGGCGACCACCGCGCCGTGTTCGCGGCGTCGGCGGGGAATCACGGTCTCGGTGTCGCCTGGAGCGCGCGGCGGCTGGGACTGGCCGCGACGATCGTCGTGCCCGACGGCGCGCCGCGGACCAAGGTTGCGGGCTGCCAGGCGCTGGGCGCGCGCGTGATCCACGCCGGCGACCGGTTCGAGAGCTGCGTCGCCCGCGCGCGCGCGCTGGCCCGTGCGAGCAGCGGGCGCTTCCTGCACGCGTTCGACGACGCCGAAGTCATCGCCGGCCAGTCGACCGTCGCCGCCGAGCTGCTGGCTGCGCGGCCCGATGTGGTGGTGGTGCCGATCGGCGGCGGCGGATTGGTGGCGGGCGTCGGCAGCCTCCTGCGCCGGCAGGGAATCCGCGTCGTCGGCGCGCAGGTCGAAGGCGTCGATTCATTGCGCCGCGCGCTCGCGCACGAGGGCGCGGCCCCGCACCCGCAACCGGCGACGCTGGCCGACGGCCTGCGCGTGGCGGCGCCCGGACGGCTGCCGCTGCGGATCGCGGCGGCCTTCCTCGACGAGATCGTCGTCGTCACCGAGCACGAAGTGGCAGCGGCGCTCGCATCGCTGGCGCTGCGCGAGCGCGTGATCGCCGAGGGAGCGGGCGCCGTTGCGGTCGCCGCGCTCGCTCGCGTCGCCGGCAGCCGGCGCATCGCCGTCGTCTCCGGCGGCAACATCGACGCCCGCCGGCTAGGCCAGATCCTCGCCCGCGCCGCCTGAGAGATGCAACAACGACGCGCCGACAACGACGACGCCTAGAACGACGACGCCTAGAACGACGAGGCCTCCATAATCGTGCCCTCTCCTCCACGTCCGCGTG
>CAZNCQ010000122.1:0-2306 GCA_964571275.1 uncultured Myxococcales bacterium | reverse complement strand
GACGCCTAGAACGACGAGGCCTCCATAATCGTGCCCTCTCCTCCACGTCCGCGTGGAGGAGAGGGTTGGGTGAGGAGGCCCGCCGAGCGCGCTATTTCTTCTGGTCGCCCGCCTTCTCCGCCGACTTTGTCGCCGCCGTCCTCTCCGACGCCTTCTCGAACAGCTGATCGACCGGCACCACCTTGACGTTCTCGGCCTGCACCGGCAGCGGAAACTTCTCGATGATCTTGTCCTCGGCCAGGATCTCCGCCGGCGTCCCCGCGGTGTCGTAGGTGATCGGCGTCGGCACGCCGTCGAGCAGCTTGCGGCGCACGTCCGCGCCCTTGTCGGTGACGATCGCGATCGAGAGCTTGTCGATGCCCAGGTATTTCTTGATGACGCGATCGACCTCGGCCTTCTTCATCTTCGGCAGCCGTTCGTGCAGCTCCTTGATCAGATCCTTGCCGATGATCGCCGAGTCCATCGCGTAACCGAGCCGCCGCGAGATGTCCTGGATCCACAGATCGGCGTAGTTCATCAGGAACGTCTTGGTCGCCTCGAATCCAGCCTCGGGGATCCCTTCACGAACCAGCTTGTCGGTCTCGTAGAGCGCCCCGCGCAGCGCGAACAAGCTGTTCTGCGGCGGCACCGGGCGCAGCCAGATCTCGAAGTGCTGCCCGCGCCGGGGGATGTTGGGCAGCGGGAACGTCGACCAGCCGTCCTGGATGAAGTTCTCGATGTACGCGTAGTCGCCGTAATTCAGGCCGCGGTTGCCGCGCAGGTGGTTCATGAGCACGCCGTTGAAGGTGCGGTGCTCGCCGAGGTACGAGCGCGCGACCGTCAGCGGGTAAAAGTCGCTGCTGGCGCGCGTGATCGGCAGCGGGCGCCCGATCGAGATCGCGTTCGCTCGCGCGTCCTTCTCGACGATCAGGATCTCGTTGCCGGCGTGCTTGGGCGCGGGCGGCAGGCTCCTCTGCGGCGCGCCCCGGTGGCCGAGCGCCGCGAACCGGCGCGTGAACGCCTCGGCGAATCCCTCGGAATAGCCGCCGCCCACGCCGACGACCAGGCGGTCGCGCGTGTAGTGCAGCGCATAGAACAGCTTGACGTCGTCGAGCGTGATCGCGTTCAGTCCCGCCACCGTGCCCTGCGACGGGTAGCCGTAGGGATGGCCGGCGTAGAGCACGGTCGCCATCGCCTGCTTGCCGAGATCCTCGTCGTCGTTGCCGCGCAGGGTCTTGGTGATGGAGTCGAGCGCGTCCTGCCGGTTGCGCGTGAAGTCGTCCTCGGCGAAGCGCGGGCTCATGATCTGCTCGGCGAGCAACTCCGCGAACTTGTCGGCGTTGTCGCGGTGGACCATGCCTTCGAAGAGCACCGACTCCTTGTCGCCGTAGACGCGGATGTAAGCGGCCAGCGGGTAGAGCGCGTCCAGCACCTCCGCGTAGCTGCGCGCGCGCGTCCCGCCCTTGCCCAGCATCTCGGCGGTCAGCGCCGCCAGGCCTTCTTTACCCTTGGGATCGTCGACGGCTCCCACGCGAAAGAGCACGCGGATCGCCACCAGCGGGTTGTTGGGCGACGGCAAGAAGACCGTCTTCGGCGGCTCGCCCGCCCAGCGGAACGGCGGCGGCGCCTTGAGCGGCCCGGCCGGCTTCGCCTCCGCGGCCGACGTCGGCGCGGACTCCTCGGCGGCGCGCGCGCGTCGCGTCCCGAGGCCGGCCATCAACAACATCGATGCGATCATCCAGCAATTCCTCCAGCGACTCCTCCAGCAACCCATCATGGTCCGACCCCGGGCGCTCATTTGCCGGCCTTCAACGTCACGACGGTGCGGTTGTTGGCGGTGAAATAGAGCTGCGCGACCCGTTTGACGTCCGCGCTCGTGACCTTGTCGTAGAGCGCGAAGTAGTCGTTGATCGACGACAGCGTGCCCGTGAGCGCGATGAACGACGCCGCCGTCGTCGCCGTGCGATCCGCGGTCGAGAGCTGGCCCGCGAAGCCGTACTTCACGTGCGACAGCACCTCGGCCAGCGTGCGGTCATCGACGCCCTCGCGAGCGATGCGCGCGATCTCGTCGCTGACGGCCGACTGGACGTAGCCGACGTCGCCCGGTTTCTTGATGCGCGCCAGGATCGTGAACAGGTTCGGGTCGACGTGCGGGTCGGCCGAGCCGGAGATCGACTCGACCTTTTGCTCGTTGATCACCAGCTTCTTGTACAGCGGCGCGCGCTCGGCGAAGAGCAGCTCGGCCAGCACGTCCAGCGCCGGCAGATCGACATTGGTCGTCGAGAAGCCGGGCACGTGATAGCCCTCGAGCAGCATCGGCAGCGTCG
>CAZNCQ010000121.1:0-19936 GCA_964571275.1 uncultured Myxococcales bacterium | reverse complement strand
GGCCCCGGCGCTTCGGAAAACGGCGCGCCGGCGAGGGAGTCGTTCGCGCGCCCGACGTCAGATCCTGGTCACCGTGCAGCGTCTTCGCGCTCGAGCGCGGGGCGGTCCCACCGGGCGAGGTCCGCGGCGCCGGCGTAAGTGTCTTGCAGAAACGCGAGGACGTCGGCGTCGGGCGTTGCGGACGCGCGAACCGCGCGGTAGGGGAGGATGAACTCACCGAGGGCCGGCTCGTAGCGCGCGGCGGCCGGACGGACGCGCGTCTCTTTGAAGCCGGGCGGTTCGGGATAGGCGTAGGAATAGAACGCGGGTTCGGGGAATCGCGCGTCGCCGGGCCAGAAGCCGGCGCTGCTGACCTCGTGCGAGTAGGCTTCCCGCATCACCCAGTCGCCGACGTTCGGGACCCCGCCTGGATGTGGCGGCGCAGCACGGCCCGAGAAGCGCGTCACGGCGAGGTCGAACCCGCCCCAGAAAAAGTGCACCGGGCTCGCCTTGCCGACAAAGCGGCCGCGGAATCGTTTGAGCAGGCGGTCCGCTTGCAGGAGCGCGCGGAAGAAACGGCCGGCCCACGCGGCGTCGTAGCGGCAGGCGCGCGCGTCGCTGGCGTAGCCGATGCGTTCGGGGAGCTCGACCGCGTACGGGTAGAAGCGCGGCGCGACGCCCAGCCGCGCGAGACGCAGGGTGTAGCCCTCGTAGAAACCCGACAGCGGCCCCTCGCCGAGCGGCATCGCCTCGATGGCGCCGTCGGAGCTCCGCGCGCGGAGCTCGTGCGCCACGAGATCGAGCTCGACGTCGACGGCGCGCCCGCCCCCCGCGTCCATCGCCCGCGTCGTGAGCCCGCGCGCCGACACGTAGAGCGGGACGTGCCACCAGTGGTTCTCGAAAGGACACAGCGCGAGGCGGGTCTTGCCCACGAGCTGCGTCCACAGCAACAGCGACGCGACCGTTGGTTCCGCGACCGCCCCGTCGAGGTCTGGCCAGGGCTCTGCTGAGCGCGCGTCGATCTCGGTCATCTCGCAAAAGCTTGATACTGCGGCAGCGCGTTGTCAGGGGCGAACGCGATTGGAACGAGGGCGACCTCGCCGTCGGCCACGAGACCCTTGCGCCAGGGGCCCGCAACCCTCAAAATCTGCAGAGCCCTCGTGACCGGACAAATGCGTTTCCGAGGGGAGGGTGCGTCACGCGGGATCGCCATCGGCCCCGCGCACGTGGTGGCCGCCAAGATCACCGTCGCCGAACGACGGATCCTGCGACGAGATCGCGCTGCGGAGGTGGCTCACCTCGAGGAGGGGATCAGCGCCGCCGACGAGCAGCTCGACAACCTGCAGCAACAGCTCGCCGACCGAAGGGGCGCGGGGGCTGATCTCGTTCATGCCCACCGCATGATGTTGCGAAGCCCGGAGGTCGCCGGACAGGCGCGACGGCTGATCCTGCAGGAGTGCTTCGCCGCGGAGTGGGCCGTCTCGAGGGCCCTCGACGAAATTCGGGCCACATTCGCGCGCATCCAGGATCCCTATTTCCGCGAGCGCGGCGGTGACTTCGAGGCCGTCGGCGAGCGCCTGATCCGCGCGCTGCTCGGGCTTCCCGAGCTGCGTGCGGACGCCGAGACGCCAGCCGGCTCGATCGCCGTCGGCACCGATCTGGCGCCGCTCGATCCGTTCCACCTCCAGGCTGCGGGCGTCCTGGGGATCGTCACGGAACGCGGCGGCAAGACGTCTCACGCGGCGATCGTGGCGCGCGCCCTCGAGCTGCCCTACGTCGTGGGCCTCAAGCTCCTCGCAGGGCGCGTGCTTCCCGGGGTGACCGTCATCGTCGACGGTGGGCGTGGTGACGTCATCGTCGATCCTTCTGCGGAGACGTTGGAGATCTACCGCGCGCGCGCCGCGGCTCAGCGCCGGCGCGACGCGCAGCTCCTCGCCGAGAAGGATCTCCCCGCGCTGACGACCGACGGCGTCGGGATTCATCTGCGCGCCAACATCGAGTCGCTCCTCGGCGTCGCGTCCGTGAGTGCATCGGGCGCCGAGGGAATCGGCCTCTTCCGGACGGAGTTCCTCTACCTCGAACGTCCCGACCTGCCGACCGAGGAAGAGCAATATCGCGACGCGCTCTCGGTTCTGAACGCCGTTGGGGGGTTGCCTGTGACGTTCCGGACGTTGGACCTCGGCGGAGACAAGCTCCCTTCCGCCTTCAGCATGCCGGAGGGTGCCAACCCCGCTCTCGGCGTCCGCTCGATCCGGTTCTCCCTCGAGAGGCCGGACATCTTCCGCACGCAGCTCCGCGCGCTCTACCGCGCGTCGGCGTCGGGCCCGGTGCGTCTCATGTTGCCGCTCGTGACGGGCCCGAGCGAGCTCCAGCGCGCGCTGGCGATCTGCGCGAGCGTACGCGCGGACCTGGCGGCCGAAGGCGTCACACACGACCCGGGCCTGCCGCTCGGCATCATGCTCGAGACGCCGAGCGCCGCGGTGACCGCCGATCTGCTCGCGCGCCAGGTCGACTTCTTCAGCATCGGCACGAACGATCTCATCCAGTACGCTTTCGCCGCCGATCGGGAGAACGAAGACGTCGCGCATCTGCAGGATCCGTTGCAACCCGCCGTGCTTCGCTTGCTCAAGCAGATGATCGACGGGGCGGCGAAGGCCTGCGTCCCGATCTCGATCTGCGGCGACATGGCGGGCGATCCCTTGCTGACGTGGCTGCTCCTCGGCCTCGGGCTCCGCGACCTGTCGATGGACCCCCATTCGATTCCGATGGTGAAGGCGATCATTCGTCGCTCGTCGCTCGCGGACGCGGAGGCGCTCGCGAGCGCGGCTCTGAAGTCGGGGAGCGAGCAGGAGACCGCCCGACTCATTCAAGACGCGATGGGCTCGCAATTCGCCGCCGAGCTCGAGTCGTTTCTTCCGGCCGCCGACGCTTAGCGGTCGTCCGGACCGCGCTCATCCCGTGATCCCGGCCACGGTCTGCCTTGCGGGTCGCCTCGAGACCCGTCTCGCGTCCGAGCGTCCGATCACGAAGTTCTCCCGGCCGCATCGAGGCTTGATCCCTCGGGCCTTGTCGACCCTACTAACGGGTCGAGGACCATGAAGACACGATTCCCCGTCAGCGCTTCGCTCGTGCTTTTCCTTGTCAGCTGCAGCTCGCCCAAGGGCGGGGGCGGTTCTTCACAGGGGGGCGCCGGCGGCAACGGCACCCCGGGCTCGGGAGGCGGAGCCATCGCTGGCACGGGCGGGGCGGCGGGAACGACGGACGCCGGCAGCGCCGGGACTTCCGGCGCCGCGGGCACATCGGGCACGGGCGGGCAAAGCGGCACGGGCGGGCAAGGCGGCGCGGGCGGCGCCGTCGCGACATGTTCCGTCCTCGACCCGGACCAGATTCTCGCGGCCCAAGGCCTTCAGGAGCCGCAATGGTACAAGGACAACATTCCGTTCGTGGACACGCCCGACACGAACATCAACGGCGTTTACTACTACCGCTGGAGCACTCATAAGCGGGCTTTGCGCTACACCGCCGCGGGCGCCGGCTATATCGCAACCGAGTACGACAACCCGGTCTGGTACTCGGGGGTCAACTCATACAGCGGTCTACCCGACGCAGCCGGCTACCATATCCTCGACGGCCGCTGGCTTCGCAACCGAACGTATATGGACGACTACATCAATTATTGGGTGCGGGGCGCGGGCGTGGCGACCAGCCGCACGTACAGCGAGTGGATCACCAGCGCGGCCTATCAGCGCTACCTCGTCACCGGCGACGCCACGCAGCTCAAGGCAAACCTGACGCAGTTCATCAGCCACTTCAACGCGTGGGGCTCGAACTTCACGGCAAACGTCACGGTCAACGGGGCCGGCACGACCGACAGCCTCTATTTCCAATCACCGTTGTTGGATGCAACGGAGTTCACCGAGACGTCGTTTCGAAGCACCGATGCGTTCGGAGGCGGCGCCGGTTTCCGCCCGACAATCAACAGCTATCAATACGCAAACGCCCAGGCGATCAGCAAGATCGCCACGCTCGCGGGCGACACGACGAACGCGACCGGGTTCGCGGCAAAGGCCGCCTCGCTGAAGGCGGCGGTTCAGCGCGAGCTGTGGGATCCGCAACGGCAGTTCTTCATGCATGTGTACAACTCGGATCCCACCAACGTCGGCATCGCCGGGACCCGTACGACCTGGCGTGAGGCCATGGGCTTCGCACCGTGGGCTTTCGAGCTGCCGGACGCGACGTATTCCACTGCCTGGCAATATCTGACCGACACGCGGCGCTTTGCCGGACCCAACGGACCCTATTCGCTGGAGCGGGTCCACGACTTCGAGGCCGAGCAGGCCGCCATCGTCGATGCCAACGTCGACACGGCCTCGACCGCCTCGAACGGGCAGTACGTGGGCCAGATCGACGCCGCCGACAGCTCCGTCACGTTCACCGTCTACGCCCCCGGGGCCGGCACGTACCCTGTGAACATCTTTTACGCCAACGTCACCGGCGCCACCGCGACACACGTCCTCGTCGTCAATGGGGCGTCGACCTCGCCGATCACGGTGACCTACGCCGCCACCAGCACATCCGGCACGTTTTCCAGCGCGCAGATGGTCACCGTCCAGGTGCCGATGCAGACCGGCGCGAACACGTTGAAGTTCTCGAGGGGAACCGGATCGGCATTCCTCGACCGAATTGGGGCGAACCCGTACTTCGACTTCCAGGCGTTCCCCGCCACGCAGAACCACGACGACACCAGTTGCTGTCACTGGGACGGGACGAGCTGGCCGTTCGACACGAGCATGATCCTCACCGGCCTGGCGAATCTGCTGCAGGACTACGCCGCACAGAGCTACGTCACCAAGCAAACCTACGACACCCTGCTGAGTCAGTTCGCCACCTTGCAACACAAGAACGGCGTGCCGTATATCGCCGAGGCCGCCAACGGCGACACGGGCGCGTGGGTCTACGATGCCTCCGATTTCAGCGAGCACTACAACCACTCGAGCTTTGTCGACCTCGTGCTCACCGGTCTTTTCGGCATCAAGCCACAGGCCACTGACTCCGTTCAGCTCAAGCCTCTCGTTCCTGACAGCTGGAGCTACTTCGCCGTGCAGGACCTGCCCTATCACGGCCACCAGCTGACGATCATCTGGGACCAGGACGGCACGCACTACAACGCGGGATCCGGCCTGCAAGTTTGCCAGGATGGCGCTCGCATTTACCAATCCGCGGCGCTCGGCAACGCCACGGTCACCGTAGCGGCTCCGGTCATTCCAGCGGCAACGACACCACTCGACAACCTGGCCGCCAACGCCTGGACGGCGGATCAGGACTGGTTCAGGGGCTGGGACAACCGCACTTATACGGCGACCTTCCCGAAGGTGTCGGCCTCGTACACGAACCTGGCGTCCAACGGCAATCGTTGCCGCAGCGCCGACAATCCCCGCTGCGTCGACGCCCACGACACCCCGCTCAAGGCCATCGACGGCTTCATCCGCTACGACGTCCTGCCCGACGACCGGTGGACCAACGCGGGCTCGACCAACGCCACCGATTCCCTCGCCGTGGACTTCGGGCAAACGCGATCGATCAACGAGGTGAAGATCTATACCTACGACGACGGTCAGAACGTGCGCGTGCCGCAGAGCTTCGACGTCCAGTACCTGTCGGGCAGCACGTGGACGTCCGTCCCGGGCCAGGTCAAGACCCCCGCCGCACCGGCCGCCAATGTCCCCAACGAGGTGACGTTCCCGACGGTGACGACGTCCCAGTTCCGCGTCGTGTTCACGCCGCAGCCGGGCAAGTACGTGGGCGTGACCGAGCTCGAGTCGTGGTATCCGCGGATGTAGGATGCAGCGCACCCGAAGGACAGATCGCGCGTACGCCCTCCTTCGACCACGAACACCCAAGCGTTGGGGCGCGAAATCTGCTAAAAGCCCCGCTCGTGGGCGACAATTTTTTCGAGAGTCACGCGCTAGCGAAACGAGCCATGGAGAATAACCTCTTCACCGAGGTCTATCTTTCGATGTCCGTAACCAAACCGATCCAGCTCAAGGGGTGGGTGAACCAGCCGAACCCCTACGAACGGCACGGACAGCGCTGGCGTCTGTACCTCTCGCGTGTGGAGATCTTGCGGCGCCTCGCTGCCCGCAGCCGGAAGGACGTCTCTTCCCCGACCGAGGGCCATCCCGCCTGACGCACGATCCGAGGCCCTCGCCGGCACGGATGCACCAGCCTGACGGCCTCTCCCATCTCGTCGAGGAAGGGATCATCGACGCCGTTCACGCGCGGTTGATGAGCGGGAAAGAGGCCACTGTCTACGTCGTGGAGCGCGAAGGACACCTCGGCGCGGCCAAGGTCTACAAGGCGCGCGATCAGCGGACTTTCAAGAAGACCGCCAGCTACGTCGAGGGGCGGAATCAAACCCGCAACTCGCGCGACCGCCGCGCCATGCAGAAGAAGAGCAGCTACGGGCGGGGGCTGATCGAGGACAACTGGCAGGACATGGAGTTCCATGCGCTCCGAGCCGCCTTCGACGCGGGTGTGCGCGTGCCGGAGCCGTACTTCCTCTACGAGAACGTCCTCTTCATGGAGCTGATCGTCGACGGCGCCGGGGCGCCCGCTTCGCGTCTCGCCGATTTCGTCTTCACGGCCGAAGAAGCCACGGCGCTTCATCAGGAGGTCTTCCTTCAGGTGAAGGCGCTGCTCGGCACCGGACGCATTCACGGCGATCTGTCGGCCTACAACGTCCTCATGGCAGCGGGTGGTCCGACCATCATCGACATGCCCCAGGTCGTCGAGGTGGCGGGCAACAACAACGCTCGTCAGATCCTGCGGCGGGACCTCCGAAATCTGACCGAGCACCTGGCCCGCTTCGACGCGCGCCTCTTGCGCGTCGCCGACTGCGGGGACGCGCTCTTTCACCACCTTCAACGCGGGACACTGGACACGGTCACTGCGCCCGAAGTGGGGGCTCCCGAGCAGCGCAACGGCGGCGGTGGCAGCGGGCGTCGGGGTCGCGATGCCGAGCGGGGTCGCGCCGGCCGCGACAAGAGTCAGCGCCCCGGCGCCGGCGCGGCGATGGCGAGACCTGCCGGTTTCTCGCCTCCGTCGAGCCCGGGCGCGCCACCGCTCCAAGCCGGAGCTCACCCGGGCCAAGAGGCGCGCGACTCCGCGCGCGGCGCCGCCGCGCCGCGGGAAGCACGCACCGGAGCGCCGTCGCGTGCGGGCTCGAACCGCCGTCGGTTTCGCGGCGGGCGCTGAACAGCGGCTCGCGATCCGGCTTCAGAAGCTGCCAAGGATGAGGGCGGTGCGCACGATCAGGCTGCTCATGTCTCGACTGGAAGGGCCCTCGCCGCTGCCAGCGACCGCGAACCGGTAGCCGACACCGCTGGAAAAGCGCACGTGCTTGGCGACGTTGATCTCGATGTTCGCCGCCGGCTCGAAGACCAAGAAATCCTTGTTCGAGCACGCGTCGGAGGCGCCCGTCCCCGCGGTACACCACCGGCCGTTCCCGATCGTCGACTCGAACGTGCCGTGGATCAGCTGGTCCGAATGCCACACGTACTGCAGGAACAGGCCGCCGTAGGTTCCGAAGTTTCGCACCTCGCTGTCGCGCACCGTGGTGGCGGAGCTCGCCAAGCCCTGCGCCGCCACACCGAGGGCGAAGCGCTTGTTCAGGTAGATGCCACCGCGCAGTCCCGGGGTGTAGTTGAGACGATCGCCGAATCCCGTGGTGCCGAAGGTCGGCGCCAGGAACCAACCGCTGATCCTGGTTCCGCCCGACGAGACCCCGGCGGTCAAAGTCTCCGCCTCGCCCTGCGCGGCGGTGGACGTCGAGACAGACGATGCCGTCTGTCC
This sequence comes from uncultured Myxococcales bacterium, assembly GCA_964571275.1. GTDB lineage: Bacteria > Myxococcota_A > Polyangia > Fen-1088 > Fen-1088 > DASRQZ01. Next base: position 12,106 of record CAZNCQ010000121.1, on the reverse strand, counting down.
GAGTGCGGTGACGCTGATCAAAAGGGACAATGCGATGCCGGTGATTGCGAGCTTCATGATTGGAGTCCTTTGTTGGTGTGAATGAGTCACGTGTCATCCCGTCTGAGCACGTCACATGCCAACTGATTCCCCGGCGGGAGCGCGGATCGGCGCTGTTTCGGGCGAGATCGCGCCCCGACAACTGTCGGGCGCGGCCGGACACTTGTCGGTCAATCGTCGGATAGGGTTGCCTGACCGGCGTTGGCGCTACGCGCGCGTCAGCGTGAGCCGCGCTCGGCTCGCTGCCAGCGCGCCGACCGCGGTTCCTCCCGCATCGGGCAACCAGATGCTGACCGACATTCCGCCGCCGTCGCGGCGAGCGAGCCCGAGGCGGCCCTGATGCAGCTCGACGATCTCGCGCGAGAGTGCCAATCCGAGGCCACTGCCCGTCGGTTTGGTCGTGAAGAACGGAACGAAGACGTTGTGCATCACCTCGTCAGTGACTCCGGGGCCGCGGTCCAGCACCGAGATCCGGCATCCGCCCTCTGCGGCCGTCTCGACGACGACCTTGACTTCGCCTTCCGGGCCTCCCACTTCATGTGCGTTCTTGATGAGGTTGATCAGCACCTGCTGAACCTGGGCGCGATCGAAGAAGCCGGGACGGACCGGAGCGTCCCCGATCTGCAGGTCCGGCCAGAACCCGCGTAGCCCCTCCAGGAAAGGAATCCAGGGAACGGAGACGGGTTTGGGCTGAGGGATCCGGGCGAGCTTGGCATATCCGTCGAGGAAGCCTTGCAAGTGCAGCGTGCGCTCTTGAATCGTATCGAACATCGACGGGAGCTTGGGCAGGTGTTCCGGTCGTTGCAGGATCATCTTCGCGGAGCTCACGAGCGACGAGATGGGACCGAGCGAATTGTTGATCTCGTGACTGATGATGCGAATGACCTTCTTGAGGCTCGCGACTTCATGGCGATTGATCTCCTGCGTGACGCTTCTGACCGCGATCAAGGTCTGGCCGGCGTCGAGGCGCCGCCGCGACAGGTGAAAGGTCTCTCGCTCCGCCGGCCCCTCGACGCTGACGAGCTCGTCTCCCTCCGAGAGGAGCGCCTGGCGCAGCGAGACGGGGGCCCGTTCGAGCATGGACAAGAAGTTCTGTCCTTCGACGGCCCGTCCCTCGAAGAAGAGATCGCGCGCTGACCGGTTCGTGAAGATGATGCTCCCGGCTTCGCCGAAGAGCACCATCGCCACGGGCGTCGTTTCGACCACCGTTCGGAGCACGCCTTCCCGCTGCTCACCCGTGCTCCGCTGCTCTTCGAGCTCGGCGTTGAGCGCCGCGACTCGTCTCGTCGCCGCGCCTCGCGATCGATGCGCCCAGAGCCCGAAAGCGACCGCGCCCGCCAGCGCCGCGCTCTCTAGACAGACCGCGAGAGTCGACATTCCTCCCAAGCCGCCAAGGTATCCCATCGAGCCGGACGTGTGCCGGCAATTGTCCGCGGACAGCTGTCGGGCGCGGGCGAAAAGGCCGTGGATTCCCTGAGGGTTGCGTCGGCACGACGGGTGCACAAGGCCGGCTCGACTTCCGGCCGCAGACACAAGGAGCCCGCCATGATCTCTCGCTTCCGCAGTTCACTTCTTCGCACCGGCCTCGCTGTGGTGGCGACGGTGCTCGGCCACCCGGCGTACGCGCAGGACGCTTCGCCCGCAGGAAGCGCCGCCGCACCTGCGGCCAACGTGCTGACGCCACCCAAGCTGCTGACGTTCGTTGACGCGGCCTATCCGACGGCGGCCAAAGCCGCGCGCGTTCAAGCCGACGTCGATCTGGAAATGACGATCGACGCCGCTGGGAAGGTCACCGAGGTACACGTGGTCGTACCGGCGGGGAACGGCTTCGACGAGGCGGCCATCGAAGCCGCCTCCAGATTCGTCTTCGAGCCGGCCCGGCGCGGCGATCGCGCTATCCCGGCGCGCATCAAGTATCGCTATGTGTTCGAGCTGGCCCCCGAGGCGTTGCCCGCGCCGACGACGACGCCAACGACAACGACGGGTGAGCTCGAGGGTCGGGTGCTGGCCCGGGGCGAAGGTCGGGGCGAAGGTCGGGAAGACCAGAGCATCGCGGGAGCGGTCGTCACGCTCCTCTCCGACGACGGTCAGACGTCGCGCACGGCGGTCAGCGACGTGGCGGGCGCGTTTCACTTCGAGTCGCTGCCGCCGGGACGATTTCACGTCAAGCTCGCGGCCGCCGAACGCGCCGGCCTGGTGGTCGACGAGGACGTCGCCGCGGGCGAGCTGACGTCGGTGACCTACCGCATGGACGCGAACCATCCTTCGAGTGACGGTGCGGCTCTCGAGTACGGCGCAACGGCCACCATCGAGGCGCCCCCGCGTGAAGTCACCAAGCGCAGTCTCAGCGGCGAGGAGCTGCTGCGGGTGGCGGGCACGCGCGGCGATCCGTTGAGAGCCATCGAATACATGCCGGGCGTCGGGCGCTCACCTCAGGCCGAGTTCATCATCATTCGCGGCTCGTCGCCCACGGACTCCGAGGTGCAGTTCGAGGGTGCGCCGGTGTATCGCCTCTATCACTTCGGCGGCCTGACCAGCTTCGTGCAGCCGCGGTTGCTGGACAAGATCGACCTCTACCCGGGCAATTTCTCGGCGCGCTTCGGAAGGAAGATGGGCGGCATCATCGACGTCGGGATCCGCGATCCGAAGACCGACGGCCTGCACGGGATGATCGACATCAACGTCGTCGACAGCTCGCTTCTCGTGGAAGGGCCGCTGACCAGGAACTGGTCGTTCGCGGTGGCGGCCAAGCGCAGCTACATCGATCTGTTCATCGACAAGCTCGTGCCCAAGGACCAGGCGCAGCTCACGGCCGCACCGGTGTACTGGGACTATCAGGCCATGCTGGCGTACAAGCCGAGCAGCAACGATCGCTTTCGCGCCATGGTCTACGGCTCGTACGACGATCTGAAGCTGATCCTCGCGCACCCCGCGGACAACGACCCCACTGTTCGTGGCGGGCTGAGCTCGAAGACCGGCTTTCACCGCGCGCAGGTCACCTGGCAGCACAGGTACAACGCCGCAATCGAGCACGAGATCAACGTTTCCGCCGGCCCATTTGTTTTCCAGGCGAACGTCGGGTCCGATGTGGCGATCCAGATCCCGGGCTACGAAGGCTTCCTGCGCTCGGAATGGCGCGCGCGGATCACCGAGCGCTTCAGGCTGATCGGCGGGCTCGACATCGCCTACAACTGGTTCGACTTCTCGTTCAATGGTCCCCCGGCCACGCAGATCGACGGCGATCCCGACACCTTCGGGCCCCTGGCCGGCCGCCAGACGGTCGCGCTCCATGACACCTTCGGCGTCTTTCGACCGGCCGCGTACCTCGAGGCCATCTGGCAGGTCGCCGAGCGGCTGACGCTGGTTCCGGGCGCACGCGTCGATTATCTCGGCGACGTCGACCGCTGGACGCTCGATCCGCGGTTGACCGCGCGCTACCAGCTCACCACGACCACGACGCTCAAGGGCGGCGTCGGCCTGTTTTCTCAGGCGCCGAGCGGGTCGGAGAGCTTGCCACTCCTCGGCAATCCCCACCTTCGACCGTCGCGCGCCCAGCACTACAGCCTCGGCGTCGAGCAAGACGTCGGCTCGCGTCTCAAGCTCACCGCCGAAGGCTTCTACAAGCGATTGAGCGGCGTGATCGTCGACAGCCCCATCCCGGGGGAGAACCTGAACAACGACGGCATCGGCAGGATTTACGGCGGCGAGGCGTCGGCGAGGCTGCGACCGACGGCGAAGTCCAGCGGCTTCCTCTCGTACACGCTGTCGCGCAGCGAGCGCAACGATCACGGGACTGAATGGCGGCCGTTCAGCTGGGATCAGACCCACATCCTGACCGTCGCCGGGGCCTATCGCGTTGGCCGCGGCTGGGATCTGTCGGCGACGTTCCGCTACGTCACCGGCAACCCCATCACCCCGGTGGTGGCCAGCGTCTACAACGCTCGCATCGACGCGTACAAACCGGTCTACGGCGCCATCAACAGCGAACGCAGCAACGACTTCCACCGTCTGGACCTGCGGGTCGAGAAGAGCTGGCAGGTGCGCGCGGGCAGCATCGCGGCGTACTTCGACGTGCAGAACGTATACGACCGGCGCAACGAAGAGGGCCGCGCCTACAACTTCGACTTCACCCAATCAGGAGTGATCTCCGGCTTGCCGCTGCTTCCCAGCCTCGGCGTCCGCGGCGAGATCTGAGGAGCCAGAACCATGAATTCCAACACGACGAGAACCATCATGAACAACTTGCTGCGGCTCGGACTCGCGGGCGGGATCTTCCTCGCGGGATGCGGTCCCACCTTCGATCCAGCCTCGCTGATCGAGACCACGCGGGTGGTCGGAGCGCGGGTCGAGGTCGAGGGCGCGCCGGATCGAGCGATGCCCAAGCCGGGCGAAACGGCCAACGTGACGTGGCTGATCACGTCGCCCGAAGCGACGCCACCCCTCGGCTGGGCGTTCGCGGTCTGCACGCCGGGAACGGTCGGCGGCAAGGCCTCCCTTGGTTGCGAGAGCACGCCGCTGGCGTCGTTCGAGGGGACGGCTTCTCCTCCGCGGATCTCGATCGCCGTGCCGGCCACGAGTGCTCTCGGATCCGCGACGGCTTTGATCCTCTACGGCGAGATCTGCTCCGGCGTCGACTCCGGCCCCCTGTTCGATCCGCAAAGCGGCGCTCCGGGCTGCACGGGCGGTGGTGGCACGACGGTGTCGCTCTCGATTCCAGTCCAGCAGCGAGACGAGACCAATCACAACCCCATCGCCGATCGGGCCTTCACGTTCGATGGTGGTGTCTGGGCGGCTCTGGCAACCGGTGAAGATCCCTGTGTCGTCGGGCCGCGCGTGGCAGCGGGAAGCAACGACCACGTCATCGGCAACCTGACGCAGGGGTCCGATCGCGAAACCTACACCGCCCTGTCGAGCGACCCGCCGGTGGCGACGCTGGTTCGCGAGACTCTGCAGATCTCGCAGTTCACGACGGCCGGCGAGCTCAAGAATCAATTCTCGTTCGTTGACGCAACCGATTCGAACGCCGAAACGACGGTCGACGTGAAATGGAACGCTCCCCAGGCGGACGCCGTTCCCGCGGCGGGATTGCCCGTGACGTTCACATTCGTCGTTCGCGATAATCGGGGTGGCATCGACTGGACCACCCGGGTGGCTTGCGTCAATTGATCGGCAACTCATTCGGTCCGAGTCTCGTCTTCGGGAGCTTTTGCTCCGGGTCGCTGCTAGGGTCGGGGTGACTTTCCGAGAGTCACCCCCGATGCCGCGTCAAGTACCGCCACCTGTCAGCGAAAGTAGCGAGGAGGCACGCGCCTTCCTGCAGACCCGGTTGGCGTTGTTCTGGAAGGTGTTGTTCTGCTTCACGCTGGCTGGCGGTTTCCTTGGTGTCGCCGGCGGCGGGATGGTGAAGCCAGGCCCCGACACGGTGATCACGTTCGGCTCCGTCGCTCTGTCGGGCGCCCTCTGGTGGCTCAGCCGGCGGGGGAAACGATCGATCCGGTTCTGTCGGATCGTGGATGGTGGCGGGCTGCTGGCCGTCGCGATCGTCGGGACCTTCCTGACGCGTTACATCTTGGTCGGGTTCGTCCGCGAACATTCGGTGGTGACCGCGGAAGGCTCCCTCATGGCCGACGGCTATGTGGTCATGATCGACCTCTTCCCGGCGGCGATGTTCCTCGCGATTCGCGCCGCGCTGATCCCGTCGTCCCCGCGTCGCACCATTGTCGTCACCGCCATGGTCGGGGTCCCGAAGATCCTGCTGTCGAGCCTCTTGATCCCGGCGGTCGGCGGCGGGCTCGCCTGGCGTGCGGCCAATTCGGGCATCTTTCCGTGGCTTCCGACAACGTCGATCATGGAGTGGACCATCGCGACCATCACCTGCACCGTCATCTCGCGGGTCATCTACGGCCTTCGGGCCGAGGTCCGCGAGGCGCGCCGGTTCGGGCAATACGTGCTCGAACGGAAGATCGGTGAAGGCGCGACCGGGATCGTCTACCGGGCCACGCACGCCATGCTTCGCCGCCCGGCGGCGATCAAGCTGCTCCTCAAGGACCGCGCCAGTGAGATCGACCTCGCGCGCTTCGAGCGCGAGGTGCAGATCACCAGCCGCCTCGTCCACCCGAATACCATCTCGATCTTCGACTACGGGCGAACGGCCGAAGGCGTCTTCTACTACGTCATGGAGTACCTCGACGGCCTGGATCTGCAGCGCCTCGTGGATCAATACGGACCCGTCGGGCCCGCGCGCGCCATTCACATCCTCGCGCAAGTGAGCGGCGCCCTCGCCGAGGCCCACACCCTCGGCTTGATCCACCGCGACATCAAGCCCGCCAACATCGTCCTCACCGAGCGGCCCGACGAGCCCGATGTCGTCAAGGTGGTCGACTTCGGTCTCGTGAAGACGTTCGGCACGAGAATGAACGAGTCGGTGGATTGCAACGCCATCACCGGCACCCCGCTCTACATGTCTCCCGAGGCCATCTCGCAGCCCGATACCGTCGACGGGCGCGCCGATCTCTACGCCGTCGGCGCCGTCGCCTACTTCCTGCTCACGGGACAGCACGTGTTCCAGGCCGCCACCGTCCTCGAGGTTTGCAGCAAGCACATGCTGGAGGCGCCGATGCCACCGTCGCAGAGGTTGGGCACGGACCTTCCCGCAGACCTCGAAGCCCTCGTGCTCGCGTGCCTCGCGAAGGATCGCAACGCCCGTCCGGCGTCGGCCGCGCTGCTGCGGGCATCGCTCCTCGCCTGCGCGGACGCCGGACGCGACGACCTGTCGATCGCGCGAGCTTGGTGGCAAGCCCGCCGCGTCTCGCAGAAGGACCGCCCGAGGCCCATGGACCTGCTCGACGGTGACAGCGCCGGTCCCGCGACGATGGCGATCGATCTGGGCGGCCGGAGCGGCATGGCGCTGCCCACCGTCAGCTAGCTGAACGTGATGAAGCTGGCAGACCAGCAGGAGGGGGCGTCGTGAATCTGGTCTCGGTGATCGCCGAGCAGGGCCTGTTGCTGGTGTTCGCCAACGTGCTTCTGCAGCAGCTCGGCGTTCCCATACCGGCCGAGCCGACGCTGGTCGTGGCCGGCAGCCTGGCTGCGCGCGGGCTCCTGCCGTTGCCCGGCCTCGTGGGGGTGACCTGGCTGGCGGTGCTGATCGCCGACTCGACCTGGTACTGGTTGGGCCGTCGGTACGGCAATCAAGTCCTGCGGGTCGTATGCCGGCTGGCCCTGTCCCCCGACTCGTGCGTGCGGACCACCGAGCAGACCTTCACCCGCTGGGGCCTGAAGTCGCTGGCGGTGGCCAAGTTCATCCCGGGGTTCTCCATGGTGGCGCCGCCCCTGGCGGGCGCCATGCGGGTCAGGTGGTCCAGCTTTCTTTTGTTCGATCTCATGGCGGCGGTGCTGTGGTCGTCGGTCGGGATTGGCGCTGGGCTGATCTTCTACCGGCAGGTCGATCGGGTGCTCGCAGCGCTGGTGGGACTGGGCGGATGGGCGCCCGTGGTCGGCGTGATCTTGCTTGCCGCATTCGTGGGTGGGAAATGGGTTCAGCGGCGGCGGTTCTATCGCAACCTGCGCATGGCCCGCATCTCGGTCAGCGAGCTCAAACGCCTCATCGACGTGGGCGACAACCCCATCGTCTTCGACGTCCGTACGGTCACCGCCCGCGAACGCGACCCTCTGCGGATCCCGGGCGCTATCGCCTTCGAGCTATCGCAGCTGGATGCCGTCGTGGCCGAGCTGGCCGACCAGCGCGAGGTCATCCTCTATTGCAACTGCCCCAGCGAGGCGTCGGCAGCACGCATCGCGCGCCTGCTGATGGATCGAGGCGTACGGTCGGTCCGGCCGCTGGCGGGTGGCCTGCAAGCCTGGATCGACGCCGGGTTCAAAGCGGATATCGGGTGAGGATGTCATGGGTCGAAGCTCCGGGGATTGTCCAGGATTTCGCCATTGGTGAGATCTCGTCAGCCTGCTCTGGGTGAAAACATACGTGCAACTCGAAGTGTGGGAGGGCATGCATCACGTATTTCAAGTCGACGTCGCGCATTTGCGAAGCAGCGGCGTTGCCCTCGACCGCGCCGCTGCGTTCCTCGTCGAAGCATTCTCCAGCCGGTGAGGTAAGAACAAGGCCTCATGTCGAACAAAGACAAAACCATCCTGGTACTGGGCGCGACTGGACATCAAGGCGGCGCGGCAGCGCGTGAGCTCGTCGCGCGCGGCTTCTCCGTGCGGGCGTTGACGCGCGATCCCGACAAGCCCGCGGCCAGGTCTCTCGTCGAGCTAGGCGCGGCCGTCGTGAAAGGCGACCTCGACGATCCTCGCTCCGTGCGGCGAGCGATGGACGCCGTCCACGGTGTGTTCAGCGTGCAGACACCGTATGGCCCCGGGGGGGCGGAGCGCGAGGCGCAAGAAGGGATCGCCGTCGTCGACGCAGCGAAGGACGCCGGGGTGGAACACCTCGTGTATTCGTCCGTGGGCGGCGCCGAGCGCAACACCGGCATCGCGCACTTCGACAGCAAATACCTGATCGAAAAGCGCCTGCGTGCGGCCGGAATTCACGCGACGATCATCCGGCCAGTGTTCTTCATGGAGAACTTCGCCAGCGCTGGACCTCGGGAGGTCGGCGGGGACCTGGTTCTTCGGGTGGCACTCTCGCCCGAGACACGACTCCAGATGATCGCCGCGCGCGATATCGGCGTCTTCGCGGCGCTCGCGTTCGAGGGCCGCCAAGGCATCGCGGGTCAGGCGCTGGAGATCGCGGGTGACGAGCTCGCGATGACAGAGGTGGCGAGCGCCTTCGCCGCAGCTACGGGACGCCCTGTGCGCTACGAGCGGCAGCCGCTTGCCGAGCTCGAGCAGTGGAACGCCGAGATGGCCAAGATGTTTGGCTGGTTCGAAGCGGGCGGCTATCAGGCAAACATCCCCGCCCTACGCCGCCTGCATCCCGCCCTGACGACGCTTGCGGCATGGCTCGCTGGCGGGAACTGGAAGCCCGCCGGGGCATAGACTCTCCGAGCCTCGAGACCCGTCGAGGCGCGTCCGACGTCCCCCGTCGATGACAGGGATGGCGATCGATCTCGGCCGCCGGAGCCGCACAGCTCTGCCCGCTGTCGGCTAACGAACCGCGGCCTCGAATCGTCGTTCGGCGGACACGTGTCCGCGCCGTCAAGTGACCGCGCCGCGTACTGGCGGCAGATGTCCGTTCCTCGCCTCGAGTGCCTGGAATCGGCGGCCCGCCGGCGTGGCACGGCGGCTGCTTAGGCAAGCCTCGAGGTCAGCGCGAGGCCGACCGAGACGAAGAACGATCTTTCAAGCGAAAGCGAGACACGACCATGGACATTCAAGCCAAGTTGACCGGGTTCGCAATGATGGGGGCGACCTGGGTGATGTGGGTGCTCGTCGGCCTGTCGGTGGGTGGACTGGCCGTCGCCCTCGACCGAGCTGTCTATCTCCTTCGAACGAGCGACAACGTTCGCCAGCTGAAGAAGGAGATCCTCACCTTCCTCAAGCGCGGCCAGCTCGACGCCGCGCGCCTGCGACTGGCGAAGTCGCGATCGTTCGAAGCCCGGATCGTCGCACGCACTCTCGAATCGCCGGAGGACGGCGCGGCCTCCGCCGAAGAGCGCATGGCCGGCGCCACGCAGGCGGCCAAGATTCAGATGGAACGGCGACTCGCGTTCCTCGGCACGCTCGGCGCCAACGCTCCCTTCATCGGGCTCCTCGGCACGGTCATCGGAATCATCCGCGCGTTCGCCGAGCTCAATGGTGCCGCCGGCAAGGTGACCTCGGGACTGATGACCGAGGTGGGCGAGGCGCTGGTCGCGACAGCCATCGGCATCATGGTTGCGCTCCCCGCGATCGCTTTCTTCAATGGCTTTCAGCGCGTCATCAAGACGCGCCTCTCCCGCGCAGAAGGCTTCGGTCGCGAGGTCTTGGCCCACATCAAAGCGGAGCGCGCGCCATCCTGAAAGAGTCGCCGCGCGTCGCGACGACTCATCTCCCTTTCACGAACGTCACTTCGAAGGAGCAACGCCATGGCCGCCTCAGCAAGCAACGACGACGAGATGATCACAGGCATCAACGTCACCCCTTTGGTCGACATCACGCTCGTCCTCCTGGTCATCCTCATGGTGACCGCGAGCTACGTCGCGTCCAAGGCGATCCCCATGGACCTTCCCCGAGGCGCAACCGGGGAAGCGACACCAACCACGTTGTCGGTGTCGATCGATCGCGACGGAAACACCTACCTCGACGCGACGCGGATCGAGGAGCCAGCCCTTCGCCAGCGCATCAAAGCTGCGCACATCACCGACCCGGAGGTGCGGGCGGTGATCGCTGCCGACGGGCGAACCAGTCACGCCAACGTCGTCCACGTCATCGATCTCCTGCGGCGGGAAGACGTGACGAAGTTCGCGATCAACATCGATCCTGAAGACCTGAAGCCGCTCGTCGATGTCAAAGCACGGTGACGCCATGAACACCAATCATGCACTGGCCCTCACGCACACCCCGACGATGGGGCGGCGGCAAAGTGAAGTTCCCTGGTTTGCGGGACTCCTGCTGATCAGCATCGCGGTGCACGCCGGGGCCGTCGTCTCGATCGGCCGCGGACATGCAGATCCGCGACGGAGAATGAAGGCTCCAACGTTGGTCACCATGACGGTCGAGCCGGCCAAGCCGGCTCCGGCGGCCGCGGTCGCTCCGCCGGCGTCACGGGCTGTGCGTCGAGTCGCGGCGAAACCAGCGGCGGCGCGGCCAGCGGCCGCGGTGGTTGCCGCGCCACGCCCGGCGGCACCGGAGCCGGAGGCAGAAACCCCCGCAGACTTCACCGGTGTGACGCTCACCCACGACGGGCCTGCGGCGGGCTGGTCCTCGGCGACCGGCAACGGCAAGGCGATGAATGGACCCGTCGGCACGCCGGGCGCGCGCATCACCGGTCGGAGCCGCGCCGGCGCGAGCGGCGGTGCGGGCTCCTCTCCGAACACCGAAGGTCCGCCGATCCTCGCACTGGCGGATCTATCGACACCGCCCCGCGCTCCCGTCTTGAGCGAAATGCTCGAGCGCAACTATCCCGATCAGGCGCGCAGGCGCGGTCTCGGCGGCAAGGCCGTCATGCGCCTGCGCGTCATGCCCGACGGCCATTTGCGCGATCTGATCGTCATTGCCGAAAGCGAAGCTGGCTTTGGCGAAGCGTGCAAACGCACCCTGCGCGACTCGCTCTGGTCGCCACCGCTCGACCGCAAAGCGCGCCCCGTGTCGACGTTCGTGAGTTACACCTGCACCTTCGCGGTTCACTGAGGTATGTTGTCATGTTGAAAGTTCTCATCGTCGACGATCAGCCCGCCGTCCGCACAGCGCTCGAGGTTCTGTTCGCGCTGCACGATATCGAGTCGCTGACGGCGACCAATCCCGAGGAGGCCCTCGACCTCGTCGCGAGCGAGGACATCGGCGCCGTCGTCCAGGACATGAACTTCACCGAGCACGACACGACGGGGGACGGGGGCGTGGCGCTCTTTCGCGCCGTGAGACAGCTCGACGCCGACCTGCCGATCGTCCTGCTCACCGCCTACGGTTCGTTCGAAGTCGCCGTACGGCTCGTCAAGGAGGGCGCGAACGACTACATGACCAAGCCGTGGGACGACGAGAAGCTGGTCCGCATCGTTCGGACGCTGTTCCACCTGCGCGGTTTGCAGCAGGAGAACATTCGCTTCCGATCCCAAAGTTTGCGCATGCGCCGGACGCTCGCGGCGCGCTACGACCTGTGCGGGATGATCTACGGCAGCGCGCAGATGCAGAGCGTGGTCAGTCTGGCGGTCACGGTCGCGGCATCCGACGTGCCGATCTTGATCACGGGCGCGAATGGCGCGGGCAAGGAGAAGCTGGCGGAGATCATCCAGGCGAACTCGCGCCGCAAAGATCGCGCCTTCGTCAAAGTCAACGTGGGCGCGCTGCCCGAGTCGTTGCTCGAGGCGGAGCTGTTCGGAGCGGAGGCGGGGGCGTTCACAGGGTCGACCAAGATGCGGATCGGTCGCTTCGAGGCGGCCGCTGGTGGAACGCTCTTCCTGGACGAGATCGG
>CAZNCQ010000120.1:0-19936 GCA_964571275.1 uncultured Myxococcales bacterium | reverse complement strand
AGACCATCGTCCAGGGCGGCACGCTGAGCATGGGCTCGTCGCCGCTGCTCAAGCTGGCCAACGAAGGCCTGTTCAACGTCGGCGGCGATCCGCTGCTGCCCTACCCGGCGATGATCTTCCTCGGCGTGATCGCGCTCGCCACCTACCTGCTGCACTTCACGGTGTTCGGCCGCTACGTTTATGCCATCGGCGGCAACCGCGATGCCGCGCAGTACTCCGGCATCAACGTCAACCGGGTCGAGACCTCGACCTACGTGATCTCGGCGGGCCTCGCCGGCGTCGCGGGCATCTGCTACGCGGCCTACATCGGCCAGATGTCGCAGCAGGTCGGCGTCGCCTACGAGCTCTACGCCATCGCGGCCGTCGTGCTCGGCGGCTGCTCGTTGCGCGGTGGCGAGGGCACGGTGCTGGGCATCGTGATCGGGTCGGCGATGATGCGGGTCATCGACAACGGCATCAACATGTTCCAGCTGCGCTACAACGATCCCGACGGCGTCCCGCGCCTCTGGCGCCTGAACCCGAACTGGACCTTCATCATCGTCGGCGCGGTCATCCTGATCGCGGTGATCCTCGACCAGGTGGTGCACATCGTGCAGTCGGCGCGCCACGTGCGCCACGGGGCGGGGCCGACACAGCTGGCCAGCGGCGGTCCACCTCCCGCCGGAGCGCCGCCGCTCGAGCCGAGACCGGCGGCGCCGGAAACCGCGCGCTCCCCCTGAGCGCGCGGCGCCCGGCGCCGTCAGGGATTGTGGGCCATGCCGTCGAGGAGCGTGCCCAGCTGATCGAGCGCGCCCGAATCGACGTAGTGGGCAAAGAGCTTGTCGCACGAATAGAAGTCGTCGCCGTAGACGATTGAGCCGGATGCGGCGTCGACCTCGAGCGTGAGCTGCGACTTGTCGGCGCCGCAGGTCATCCGATCGGAGACGGTGACCGCACGGGTCGCGGCGATCGCCTGCGCGCGCTCGTCAGCGGTCAGCACGCGCGAGCCGGTCGCCGTGCTGTAAGCGTTCGGGTCGGTGTAGTCGTTGCCGGCGACCCTGCAGACGCTCCAGGCGAGCGATCCGGCGCCCACGTCCAGGTCGTAGCTCGCGTTGCTGAGGTCACACGACGCCCCCTGGGGTGGTACCCCGCCAAACCCGCCGCCCAGGTTCTTCCAGATGACGTGCTGAGCACCGTCGACGAGGACACTGTCGCCCGGAGCGGTGCCGTCTCCGTGAGAGCTACAGCCGGCGATGGCGATTGAAGCCAGCGCGAGAAACAACAATCCGGTGAGAACGGGATGGCGGCTCATGGCGATTCCTCCGAAGGATTCCTCGGCAACTTGCAATCGCGACGCCATGGCACCAAGTTCGGTGCCGCGACAATGAATCCAGGAATTTGGGCGGTAGCCGCATGCCCGGATCGGGGCGAATTGATCTCGCCGGACTCGAAAATCTGAGGCGCCTCGACAGGCGCCGACGCCGGTGTTCCGGTGCGTTCGAAACCGGCTGAAACCGGCTAATGTGCGCGCATGCCGATGCCCTCGCCCCCTATCCCAGGTCCTTCGAGCTCTGCCGCGCGCGCGCGCCGCGCCGCCGCGTGCGTCGTGGCCGGCGCCGCGATGCTCGCCGGCGCGAGCTGTATCAAGCGGACCGCACCGCCGCCGTCGTCGGGCGGCACGATGGCCGCGGGGGGCGCGGCTCCGAAGACATCGGCGGCCCAGGAGGCGGCCAACGCGCGCCTCGCCGGCGTGTCGCGCGTCGATCTGCTGGGTGGACAAGGCGTGGGCGCCTTCAAGGTCAGCGGCGACGCGCGCAAGGTCGACATGACCACCATCCCGGTCACCGTCGCCGGGGAATCGTTCAACCAAGCCCTGCGCGTGGCGGTCAAGGATGCGTCCGACCACGAATGGGCCGTGCAGCTCGAGGCGATGAACGCCGCGCCGGTCGACAGCGGCGACGCCGTCCTGGCGACGTTCTATCTGCGCAGCGAGACGCCCCAGCCGGCGTCGGTGGGTGAGACCGAGCTCGTATTCGAGCTGGCGCAATCGCCCTACACCAAGTCGATTCAGTATCCGGTCAAGCTCGGCAGCGACTGGATCAAGGCGCAGGTCCGCTTCAAGGCGTCGCGCGCGTATCGCGCCGGCGAGGCGCACATCCTGTTCCGCCTCGGGTACGAGCCCCAGGTGCTGCAGCTGGCGGGCGTCACCGTCGAGAGCTTCGGCAAGCAAGTGCCGATCTCGGCGCTACCGACGACGCAGGGGGCGGATCGCCGCCGCGACAAGACGCTGGTCGCGCAGGCGACGTCGGCGGCGACCGCTGCGCTCAGCGGGCCCCCGATCGAGGGCGGTGATCTCCGCTTCGACGTCAACGCCGCGCAGGTGATCCGGCCCATCAGCCCCTACGTCTACGGCATCAATTCCCAGCCCGGCGAAGGCGTCGGCACGACCGTGCGGCGCATGGGCGGCAACCGCGGCACGGCGTACAACTGGGAGCTCGACGTCTCCAACGCCGGCAACGACTACCGCTACTCGAGCGACGATTGGTCGTGCACCGTCATGGGCTACAACAGCTGCGCGCAGCCGGCGGCGCAATATCTCGAGTTCGCCGCGTCCAATCGACGCGCGGGCTGGGATTCGATCGCGACGGTGCCACTGGTCGACTATGTCCCCGCCGACAAGGACGGCCCGGTCGCCGAGAACGAGAAGGCGCCGGGGCGGCGCTGGATCCGCTCGATGCCGCAGAAGCCCAGCGCCTACGCCGCCACACCCGACCTGCGCGACGGCGTCGTCTACCAGGACGAGTTCGTGAACTACCTGGTGCAGAAGCTGGGCAAGGCGTCCGACGGCGGCATCAAGTTCTACGCGCTCGACAACGAGCCGGCGCTGTGGCCGGCGAACCACGTGCGCATTCACCCCGAAAAGACGACCTACGCGGAGATGGTGCAGAGAACGACCGCGACCGCCGCCGCGATCACCAAGATCGATCCGTCGGCGCAGGTCATCGGCGGCACGATGTTCGGGTGGTCGGAGTACATGACGCTGCAGGATGCGCCCGACGCGAAACTGGAGAACGCCAAGCTCGCGGGCGGCGCCGGCACCTACGTCGATTTCCTGCTGTCGGCGATGAAGCGCGCGGAGGAGCAGAACCATCGCCGGCTGATGCACCTGCTGGACGTCCACTGGTACCCCGAGGCGCGCGGCGCCGCGCGCATCACCGACAAGGACGTGTCGCCCAAGACCATCGACGCGCGGCTGCAGGCGCCGCGCAGCCTGTGGGACCCGACGTATCTCGAGAAGAGCTGGATCGCGGCGACCTGGGGCAAACCGATCCGCCTCCTTCGCTGGCTCAAGGAACGGATCGACGCGAACTACCCGGGCACGCAGCTCGCCATGAACGAATACAACTACGGCGTCGGCGACCACATCTCCGGCGGGCTGGCCCAGGCCGACGCGCTCGGTGTGCTCGGGCGCGAGGGCGTCTACCTGGCGACGTACTGGGGCGACGGCGCCGGCAACGGCCCGCTGCCGAAGTACGTCAAGGCGGCGTTCCAGATCTTTCGCAACTACGACGGCAAGGGCGGCACCTACGCCGACACCGCGGTGCAGGCGGCAACGGCGACAGCGGGCGACGTCGAGAAGGCGTCGATCTTCGCCGCGGTCGATTCCAAGCACCCGGGAACGATGACCGTGCTCGTGATCAACAAGGACCAGCACACGGCGTTCAACGCCAAGATCGAGATCACGCCCGAAGCCAAAGGAATGCCGACGTCCGGGCCGTACAGCAAGGCCGACGTCTTCGGCTTCGACGCGAACGCCGCCGCGGTGCGCCCGCTGGCGGCGGCGGACATCGCCAACGGTCAGATCAGCTACCGCTTGCCTCCGCTGTCGGCTACCCTCTTCGTCTGCCGCCGCTAGGCGGCATTGCGCTTCGCTTATCTTCGTTTGTTGGAGCGGTCATGAAGCAACGTCGTTTGATTGCGCGTTTGGTGCTGCCTTCGTTGGCGCTCGCCGCGGCTGGTTGCGGCGCCAGCGACATGAACCAACCGGTCGATCCAAACGCGGCTCCGTTCAACGTCAACGTCAGCGTCGATCCCGGCACCCACTATCAGACCATGGTCGGGTTCGGCGCCGCGGTGGCGTTCGAGATCGGGCTGCTCGCCAATCAACCCAACCGGGCCGAGATTTACAACGCGCTGTTCGTCGACGGTGGGTTTCAATTGTTGCGCATCGCCAACTGGTATCAAAACAGCCAGGCCGGCGATCCCAACCACACGGGCCAGTCCAGCAATCCCAATGACATGGGCGACTTCAACGCGACGGTGTCCTTGGTCGCGGACGTCCGCGCGGCGCTGGGGCACGACCCGGTCATCCTGATGTCGTCGTGGTCGCCGCCGCCATCCATGAAGAGCATCAACAAGTACCTGGGGGGCACGCTGGGGCAGAGCAACGGCGCCTACCGCTACGCCGACTTCGGTCAATGGTGGCGCGCCTCGCTGGACGCGTACGCCGCGGCGGGCGTGGTGCCGGCCTACGTGAGCATCCAGAACGAGCCCGACTTCACGCCGACGGGGGGCAACGTCTGGTCGAGCTGCCTCATCGACGCCACCGAGGATCTGACCAAGCACGCCGGCTACGGGCCGGCGCTGGACGCGGTCGCAAGCGCGATCTCCGATCTGCCGTCGAAGCCGACGCTGGTCGGCCCCGAGGTCTCGGGCATTGGCGGCGGGACGATCGAGAACTATCTTCAGGCGCTGACCACGAGTGGCGAGCTCGATCAGCTGGGCGCCGTCGCTCACCACCTCTACAACGGCGGCAGCTCTTCGCTGCCGTCGTCGTTCAACAGTGGCATGACCACGCTGGCCTCGAGCGCCGACGACAAGCCGCTGTTCCAGACCGAGTTCGGGCCAAACCCCGCGGACATGTTCAACACCGCCTGGCTGATCCACAACGCGGTCACCACCGAAGGCGTCAGCGCCTACTTCTACTGGGACCTCATCTGGGGTGAGAGCACATCCTCGACCAACCCTTCGGGGCTGGTGAGCATCGCGGCGCCCACGGCGCAGACGCCCAAGGGCTACAAGATCAACGACACCTACTACGCGCTCCGCCACTTCGCGAAATGGATCGACGGCGGCTGGCAGCGCGTGGCCGCGACGCCGGACTCGACGGTGATCCGCGCGTCGGCGTTCGCGTCGCCCGACGGACAGAGCGTGACGCTGGTGGTGCTCAACACCGACACCGCCGAGCACACGGTCACGTTCGACCCCGGCACGTTCGCGTTCGGGACGTCGGCGGTCTATCGCACGTCGGGCACCGACGAGCGCACCGCGCCGCTGGGCGCGATGCCCGCGGGCAACGTCATCGACATGCCCGGACGCGCGCTGGCGACCGTCACGCTCGGCCCGTGACGGTCGGTCGTTGCTGGCTGCTGGCCGGCGGCTACTGCGTGATGAACTTGATGTCGTCGATGCGAATCTCGACGTTGCAGCCCGCCTGCGTGCCACCGTCGGGCGGGGCGGCGGAGTTGGCCTGCCACTGGATGCCGACCAGCTGCTTGGCCATCGGCGCCATCGAGGGGTTCGTGGTGAAGGCGGTGAACGGAAGAGTGATCGTCATCGGCGTCGCTGTCGGGATCGTCAGGTTCGGCGCAGCGGGGAACGCGTAGCACGAGCCCGCGTCCGGGTTGCAGGTTCCTCCCGGCGGGCTGGTCTGCGTCACCGGCCGTTGCTCCTGCGTTTGCAGCTGCACCTGCCAGACGCAGCCGTCGAGGCTGCCGGCCGTGATCGAGGCGGTGAACTGGAACGTGTTGAACGACGACGCGTCGACGCACGACTCGAACGAGATGCCGGCGCCCGCGTAGCTGCCCGGCGCCACCACCAGGTTCAGCTTGAGGTTGCGCGCCGTCGTGTCGACGGAGGCCATGCCGCCCGGCGTCGCTCCCCCGTCGGTGACCGTGGAGCCCACGAAACCGAACGGGCTGCCGCGCAGGCCGCTGGCGTCACAGTACTTCCCGAGCGCCGTGCTCCACTGCATCGCCGAAAAATCGGTCACCAGGCCGTCGCTGAGCATGACGGGGTTGGTGCAATCGAGGGTGCCGCCGTTCGGGCACTGGTTCACGACGACGCCGCCGGTGCCTCCGCCAGTCATGCCGCCGCTGCCACCCCCGGTCGTCCCGCCCGAGCCCGCCGAGGTGAAGCCTCCCACGCCGGTGGTGCCGCCCGAGCCGGGGCGCGTGCTGCCGCCGCTCGACCCGCCGCAGTTGGCGGTCAGAGCGAGGGCGGCCAATCCCCCCGACATCGCGACGAACATCGAAACCCTGACGATTCTGGTGATCGGCGCGCTCATGGGCATCATCCCTCGCTAAATGTGAAAACGCATTTCTATCAACATTCCCCGCGCCGAGACAAGTGATCGCGCGGTCAGGGCGTGCGCCAGAAGACTGCGGTCGCGATTGATCGCGGCGGCAGCGTGACCGCGCGGCCGTTGCCGGCGGCGCCCGCGGCGCCGGCGTCCTGCCAGGCGCGTGAGCTGCCCGGGTGAAAAGCCGTGACGTAAGCCGCGGAGCGCGCAAACGCGAACCCGCCGGTGTCGATGCGGACGCTCGCGGGTGCGGCGCCGGTGTTGAGGACGACGACGGTGATCTGGTCGCCCGCCGGCGACTGGTAGGCTGAAGCGCGGATCGACGGCCGGTCAGAGCGGGCGCCCACGCGCACGAAGCCGGGGTCCGTGAAGCGAGCGTAATGCTTGAGCGCGTAGTACTGGTCCCGCGGGTGGTAATTCCCGTCATTGACGGAAACCAGCCCGCCGCGCCCGGTCCAGATCAAATCCCAGTAGAGAAAGGCGACGACGCCTTCCTCGACCAGCGAGTTATGGATGAGCCACGCGGTCTCGAAGCCGCCGTCGATGCCGCGATCTTCGTCGGTCTGAAATTCCGTCTGATAGAGCGGCTTGTTGGTCGAAGCGGCGGCGGCCTGCATCTCGTCGATGAAGCTGTCGGGGCCGGGATTGCGCCAATCCCAGATGTTGTCAGGCCCTCGTTCGTAAAGATGGTGGGCGACGCCGTCGACCAGGCTCATGTCCATGTGATCGAGGTACTTCTGCAAGAGGCCCCAATGGATCCCCAGGACTTCGGGCGCCAGCAGGCGCGGGCGATGCGGCAACTCGGGGATGCGCGCGCGGACCGCGCGGAGCGCGCGATCGAAGCCCGGGTATTGCGCGCTCTCGGTCGGGTCGAACTTGCAGCCTTCCCACGACGGCGGAATGAACGACAGCTCGTTCTCCAGCGTGATGTAGTCGGGCACGATCCCCAGCGTCGCGTAGTGGCGCAACGAATCGATCCAGTACACGGCGAACTTGTCGTAGACGAACTCGCCATTCTCGCGCGCGAGCGTGCAATCGAGGTTGTTGTTGCACTCCTCGCGGTGGTCCGCCTTGAGCGCGGCGGGCGGTGACCAGGACGACAGCATGATCTTGGGTGCGTGACCCAGCGCCTGCGTCGCGCGCCGCAGAATCTCCACTTCTTGCGAAAGATTGCCGTCGTCGGGCTTGCTGCGTTGATAGCGATTGCGAAAACGCAGGATGTCCAGCCCCAATTCGGGGAAGATCAGGTCGTAAATCCCCGCGGGAGGATTGCCGGTGACCTTTTCCAGGTGCCAGGCCAGCGACGCGCCGAAACCCTCGAGCGTCTGGTGGCGCTCGCCGGGCGTGATCTGAACCGACGCCGAAATCGCGTTCGCATCGTGATCAGCGGCGGCGGTCGCGGGAATGCGCGTCTCGCTGCGCCGGATGCATCCCGCACCGGAAGCCGCCGTGACACCCATCGCGCAAGCAACGATGGCGCTCGACCGCGTGAGTGCGAATGTCATTGCCGGGCATTTATCCCCGCGCCCTCGCCGCCGACAAGCAGATTGTCGCGCGCGTGAGCCATGAGGCTTGACCCCAAACAACCCGGATGGGAAGCTGCGCTCGCTCATGAATCAAGGTCGTCGCCCGACGCACGCGCGGGCTCGAGCGCCGGTGTCCGGCGCGCCCGTGCGCGCAGTGGTGTCGGCGGTGGCGATGGCCGGCCTCGGTCTGGCGTGCATCCCCACCGCGCCCGTGCCCACCGGCGGCGTGCCGTTCGCGCCGTCGTTCGAGGTGAGGCTCGGCGACTGCGCCACCGCCGAGCAGGGGCTGGAGTTCGCGCCGTTCATGATGAGCGACTTCGAGACGACGAAGAACGCGAGCGGGCAGCTGGTCGCGCAATACATGTACACGTACACCGACAATACGTCGACGCTCACGCCCAGCGGCTACCAGCAGGTCGTCGAGCCCGGCAAGCACTGCAGCGACGACCCGGGAAATAGCGTCTATCACGAGATCGGCGGACCGTTCCTGGGCTGGGGCGGCGGAATGGGCGTGGCGATGCAGCACATCGTAGCGGCGAACTGCGCGGCCCCGCCGGTGCCCGACTACTGCATTCCGGCGGGGGCACAGCCGGACGTCACCGGCCTCTACCTCGACGCCAGCCAATGGGACGGCGTCGCGGTCTGGGCACGTCGCGGCGCTGGCGGCCAGCCGTTGCTACGCGTGCTGGTGGGAAACAAGTACACCGACGACGACGTCAGCTTCACGATGTACAACGACGACCCGGCCCAGCCCCGCTATTGCGAGCGCGTTCGCGAATGCGCGTGCATCAACGGTCTCCCGTGCCTGTTCTCACCTGATTCGGACAACGGCGGACCGATGGGCGTGGTGCCGGGCGGCGGGCTCTACTGCGGCACGCCTGGCGTGGTCAACGGCTCGGACATCGTGGCGAGCAGCAGCGACCACCCTCAAGACACCAATACGTGTGGAACTACCCGGTGCAACGACCCGTATCCGGCGTATCCGAACATCGGCGTCGACAACGCGCACCCGTTTGGCTCGGATCCGGAGTTTGCCAATCGACCCTGCCGGCCGTTCACATACCGATCCGGCGTGACCAGCAGCTTCTGCTACAGCGACAACGACCCGCTGCCCGCCCAGACCGACCAGCAGTGCGGTGACCACTGGACCTATCCACTGGATCTGACCACCGACTGGCAGCTCTATCTGGTGCCGTTCACCTGGATGTACCAGCAGGGCTTCGCCAAGCGCTTCACGTTCTTCGATCTCAAATCGGTCTCGGTGGTTCGTTTTACCTGGGACGCCGGCCCGGTCGACTTCTACGTCGACAACTGGCGGTTCTACCGCGTGAAGCGGCCGGGCACCGACGCCGGCAACTAGCGGCTGCCTCGCACTCGCCGCGCTACCAGCTGTGGAGCGTGCCGTCG
This sequence comes from uncultured Myxococcales bacterium, assembly GCA_964571275.1. Classification (GTDB taxonomy): domain Bacteria; phylum Myxococcota_A; class Polyangia; order Fen-1088; family Fen-1088; genus DASRQZ01. The sequence goes on along the minus strand of CAZNCQ010000120.1, from coordinate 10,663 downwards.
AGCTTGCGGTTGACCGGCAGGTACGCGGCGCTGTAGGGGAACTTCGCCGCCAGCGCCTCGTCGATGTCGACGCCCAGGCCAGGCGCGTCGCCGGGGTGAAGCGCGCCGTCGCCGAACACGTAGGCGTGCGGGAACACGCGATCGGTGTCGTCGTTGTGCGGCAGGTACTCTTGAATGCCGAAGTTGTGCACGCTGAGATCGAAGTGCAGCGCCGCCGCCATGCACACCGGCGACAGATCGGTCGCGCCATGGCAGCCCGTGCGCACGTGGTAGAGCTCGGCCAGGTGGGCGATGCGGCGCAGGTGCGTGAGGCCGCCCGCGTGCACCACCGTCGCGCGCACGTAGTCGATCAATTGCTCCTGGATCAGCTGCTGGCAGTCGTAGATCGACGAGAAGATCTCGCCGACGGCGATCGGCGTCGTGGTGTGGCGGCGGATCAGGCGAAAGCCCTCCTGCAGCTCCGCGGGCACCGGATCCTCCATCCAGAACAGGTGATACGGCTCGAGCTCCTTGCCCAGGCGCGCCGCCTCGTTGGGCGTCAGCCGGTGGTGCACGTCGTGTAACAGATGTACGTCGGAGCCCAGCTCTTGCCGCACGCGCGCGAACAGCCGCGGCACGGTGTCGAGGTACTTTTCGGTGCTCCAGACGCTCTCGACAGGCAGCCCCTTGGCCGCCGGCTCGTAGCTCTTGCCGACGATCGTCGCCGCGTGCGCGACGCCGTAGGTCGCGGGCAGCCCCGGGATCCCCGATTGCGCGCGCACCGCCTTGTAGCCGGCGGCGACGAAGCGCGCCACCGACGCCACCGTCTCGTCGACGGTGTCGCCGTGCGCGTGGCCGTAGACCATGACGCTGTCGCGCGCGCGGCCACCCAGCAGCTGGTAGACCGGCACGCCCAGCGCCTTGCCCTGGATGTCCCAGAGCGCGGTGTCGACCGCGGCGATCGCCGTCATGGTCACCGGACCGCGGCGCCAGTACGCGCCCTTGTACAGATAGTGCCAGGTGTCCTCGATGCGGCGCGCGTCGCGGCCGATGAGCAACGGCACCACGTGCTCTTGCAGGTAGGCCGCGACCGCCAGCTCGCGCCCGTTGAGCGTGGCGTCGCCGACGCCGTGAATCCCGTCCTCGGTGTAGAGCTTGAGCGTGACGAAGTTGCGCCCCGGGCTGCAAACGATGACCTTGGCGTCGACAATCTTCATTGGTTCACACCGCTGCTCGAGAAACCTCCGTCGACGACGATCATCTCGCCGTTGACGAAGCTCGCCGCCTCCGACGCCAGGAACACCGCGGCGCCCGCGCACTCGTCGGGGTGGCCGAACCGCTTCATGGGCGTGCGCCACAGCAGCTCCTGTCCGCGCGGCGTGCCGTCGAGCAGCGCCGCGTTGAGCGCGGTGCGAAACACGCCGGGCGCGATCGCGTTGACGCACACGCCGCGGCTGCCCCATTCGATCGCCAGCGACTTGGTCAGCGACACGACGCCGGCCTTGCTGGCGCAATAGGCCGCGACCTCGAGAAACGGCGCCACCGTGGCCACCGACGCGATGTTGATCACTCGCCCGTAGCCGCGCGCGAGCATCGGACGCCCGAAGATCTGACACGCGCGCAACGTCCCGGTCAGGTTGGTCTCGACGATGGCGTTCCAGTCGTCCTCGGCGAAGTCGATCGTCGGCACGCGCTTGGTCTTGCCCGCGCTGTTGACCAGGATGTCGACCTGGCCGAACGCCGCCAGCACCTGATCGCGCAGCCGTTCCAGTGACGCGCGATCGGTCACGTCGGCGCAGGCGCGCAACGTGCGGCGGCCGAGACGTTCAATCTCGCCGGCGGCGGCGTCGACCTCGGCGGGACGCCGCGCCGACGCCACGACGTCGGCGCCCGCGGCGGCGAGCCCGAGGCTGATCGATCGCCCGATCCCGGTGGTGCCGCCGACGACCACCGCCACCCGTCCCGCCAGGGAGACGGGCTGTGCGAAGGTCGCTGGCGGCGGCGTCACGCAGCCGTTCTTACCACCACATGCTGGCGGAGATCGAGAGCATGTCTCCGTCGGGGACCTGCGCCGGATCGACCATCGGCGGATCGCCGGTGCGCACCAGCGTGTTCGAGCCGTTGAACCAGTGCGAGTACTGGATGACGATCTGGTCGGTCGCCTGCCAGTCGGTCCGCAGGATCACGCGCGGCGAGACGACCGCGAAGCTGTAGTGCGCGTCGTCGGTCAGCGGGTCGACGCGATCGTAACGCATCGAAGCGGCGAGCCAGGACAGCATGCTGTACGTCGCCTCGATGCCGAGCTTGCGCTTGTCGGTTCCGCTCCACGGATGGCCGGTGACGCCAGCCATGACGTTGGCGGTCGCGGGATCGACTCCGGGATCGGCGCTGGTCACGTGCGTGAAGAGCCCGAACGCACTGACGAAGAGATCCGGACCGTCGCCCGAGAACGGAACCGGATAGCTGATCAGCTTTCCGATCGAGAGGTCGTACTGCCCGCCGATGGTGGACAGCGTGCCGGTGCCGCCGCTGTTGAGGCCGAAGTAGTTCTGCATCAGCCCGAGCCCGCCCGGCGTGTTGAGCACGCTGATGATGCGGCTGACCGCGCGCGACTGAAGCGCGTCGGTGTACGAGTAGGCGAGGTAGAGATGGCCGAAGCGCCCGGCGTTGACGCGCGCGTCGGCCGCGAAGATGTTGATGCGTCCGTCGGGCGCGGTGGTGCCCGCGCGATCGTCCATGCTGAACGCGCGCAGAAAGTGAGCGCCCACCGTCAGCTGCCGCCGCCAGCCGATACCCGCGTGCCCGTGCGCGACGAACGAGCTGCCGGCGCCGGGGTCGGCGAAGTTGTTCCACGCGTCGACCGTGATCGACTGCGACGCCTTGTTGCTCTGGCCGTGAATGCCCTCGACCAGGATCAGCGTCAGGTCGCCGAAGCCGATCTTCGCCGTCGCCTGCTCGCCCACGCCGCTGATGCGGGCGATGAGCGGCGTGCCGTAGCGGCCTTCATCGTACTCGCCGGTCGCGCCGAAGCGCGACGTGAACGCGCCGACCAGCGCCTGCAAGTGCAGCCGGCTGTTGATGGGCGGCGTGATCGACACGAACACGTCGGTGACGCCCAGCTGCGACGCCGGCTCGAGAAACGACGTCGACGCGTTGGCCTGCTTGGCGACGATGCTCACCAGGCCGGTGACCACGCTGTTGCCCTCGGAGAAATTGATCTGCGCGTAGGTCGTCGGCACGACGCCGGTGTGCGAGAAGGTCTCGAGATCGTCGGGGACGACCGGCGGCGAGTGCAGCGTGGTCTTGCTCTGCCCCGGCAGCGGGTTCACGCGCGAGCCGATGCCCGCGTTCAGCGGCGCGGTCAGGAAGCCGTGAAAATCGAACCGCCATTCGTCCTCGCTCAGCGACTTCTGGCCGAAGGCGGGCGTGACGCCGCCGGGGAGCGCGCCGGTCTGCGGCGCCGAGGGATCGAGGCTGATGGCCGGGTCGAGCGCCATCGTCGGTGGGATCGGGATGTCGACCTTGCCCTCGTCGCCCGATGGGCTGGGCCCGACCTGGGCGCGCGCCGGCAGCGCCGCGGCCATCCCGGCCGCCAGCACCAGCGCCAGAAGCCCCCCGGGCCGGGCCCGGTGAGCGCGCGTTGGCGCGTCGGGCGCAGGCGGGTCCCCCGCCGGAGCCCATCGCGGGAGGTTTGGAACCCTCCGAGGGTTCCAAGGACAATTTCGGTCGTCCATGATTCTCACCAGTAGAGGTTGACGTTGAGGGCAATCAACTGATCGTCGAGCCCCCAATCCGAGGGCACCACCGCACTGAATTCGGAGTGACTGCGCGGGCCGTAGAACCACTTGCCGTAGATCAGCGAGACCGATTCGTGGCTGTACCAGCTGCGCTTGAAGACCAGCCGCGGCGAGATCACGTAGAACGTCTCGCCCGAGTCCTTCGAGTTGGGCGCCACGCGGTCGGCGCGGAAACCGGCCGCCATCCAGGGCTTGAACGTGTAGAACACGTCGGCGCCGAACTTGTAGCGCAGGCGCTTGTTGTAAAGGTCGACGTCGGCGGGGATCGTGCCGGGCATCGTGGTTCCCACCAGCGCCTGCGGCGAAACCAACGTGTACGCAATCACGAAGCCGGCGGTGACGACGATGTCGGGACGGTCGTTGCCAAACGGCTCGGGGGCGTTGAGCAGCCGCCCCAGGCTCAACGTGTAGTTGATGCCCACGGCAAACAGCTTGCCGGTGCCGGCGGTCGCCTGTGACAGCCAGCGCTCGCTCAGCGTCTGCCCGCTGTCGCCGCCGAACGTCTGCAAACCCTTGAGCGTCGACGCGTTGTCGCCGCGCGTGTACGAGCCGGCGACGCCCAGGTAACCGTAAGTCCGATGCGAGACGGTGGTGTCGACGCCGAGCACGTTGATCGAGCCGTCACGCGGGTACGCTTCGTTGACGTAGCGGGTGACCGGGTTGTCTTGCGCCTGCTGCACGCGATCGTCGTAGGCGAAGTTGGTCAGCCAGTGCCCCTGCGTCCGCACCGTGAAATCTCCGGTGCGCAAGAAACCGAAGTGCAGGTGGTGAACGTAGGCCGCGGGGTAGATCGGGCTCGCGCCGCTGTTGCCGCCAGTCGGTACGATGTTGTCGGGCACCTTGCCGCCGCGCGTGCCCATCAGACCGTCCTCGAGCAGCAGCGTCCACTCCGAGCTCAGTCGATATTCACCGGTGACGAGCTCGCCGACACCGCGCGGGCTGCCGATGATCGTCTGCGTGTACATGCCCGGGCCGTACTGGGCCAGATTGCCGTAGAAGTTGTAGAAGTAGCCGACGTTGGCGTGCAGCTTCAGCGCGCCGAACGCGGGGATGTCGAAACGCAGAAACGCGTTGTTGATGAAGTATTGGCTACCGATTTGATAGTAGGTCGACGGATCGCTGGGGTTCCAGGTGTTGATGCTGATGTTGGCGCTGACGATCGGATTGCCGTAGGAGAAGTTCAGCGCGACCCAGTTCCCGGGGATCGTGCTGGTGCCCACGAACGATCCATACTCGTCCAGCGTTTGCGGCGGCGTGTGGAACAGCGGGCCGCCCTGCCCTTCCGTCGTGGTGCGCCGGCGATTGAGGCTGCCCTGTAACGACGCCGTGAAAAAACCGTTGAAGCGGAACGTCCACTGCGTCAGCGGCATCTGCGCGCCGAAGCCCGGCGTCAGGCCGCCGGGCAGCGCGCCGACCTGCGGCGCGTACGGCGACATCGCGTAGCTCTGCACGGAACGGTAGCCGGGCAGGTAGCCGGGATTGCGAACCTCGTCCGTGGTCAGGAGATCGCTGGGCACGGGTGGCGGGATCGCGGCGGCGGGCGCGGGCCCGGACACTTCGACTGGCGCCGGTGACGGCTGGGGAGCGGGCGCGTCGGGAGCAGCGGCGGGCGCCGGAGCCGGCGGCGCGGGAGCGGCGGGCGCGGGAGCAACCGCGGGCGGTGCCGGCGCCGGAGCCGCCGGAGAAGGAGCCGGTGGCGACGCAGGCGGCGCCGGGGTCGCGGCCGCGGGCGGCGCCGGTTTGAGCGGCGCCGCGGGATCGGCTGCCCAGGCCCACGTTTGCACGAACGAGCTCGCGCACGACAGCGCGAGCGCTCCGGCAATGGCGAGGGTGTTGATCACGCGATGCTAGTCCGTATTCAGGCGCGATACGAAATTCGGCTCGACACCCGGCCGTCCTTTTAACCGATTCACACAACGCATTTCAAGTGATCCAAGAGCCGCCAACGCGCGTGGAGCGCAGGCCGGCTTGCCGGCCGGAGCTCATCGCGGGAGGTTCGGAACCCTTTGAGGGTTCCGAAGTAGATCGTTTCGCCCGCGAGCGGTTATAGTGCGCGCGATGCTCGCACCCAACGCCAAAGAACGGTTGAAAGGTCTGGGAGGCGCGCGCGGCGGGCGCCAGGTCCTCTCGTTGGCGGGGGTTGCGACCGCCGTCGCATGGTTGAGCGGCGCCGGCTGCATCGGCGTTTCGCAGAAGCGCGGCGCGGGCGACGGCATCATCGGCGGCGACGTCGCCGATCTCAACGTCTGTCGCGGCGGCATTCGTATTGCCGACGACGGCGCAATCGACGACTTCGAGGACGACAACAACCAGTTGAGCCTGGAGGGCGGCCGCGACGGGTATTGGTACACCGCCAAGGACACCAAGGGCTCGACCATCGAGATGTCGACGCGAGAGGGGGGTGCGAGCGGCTCGGAGGAGTCGATGCACGTCACAGGAACCACCGTGAGCGGCGGCGACGAGTCGCTGGCGTGGGGAGCGAGCGTGGGCGCGATGTTCGCGGGCAAAGGCCCCTACGACGGCTCGAAATACGCTGGAATCGTTTTCAAAGCGCGTGCAACGGGGACCGGCCAGGTACGGTTCAACATCGGTGACGTCAACACGCACCTGGACGGCAAGGTTTGCCAGGCCTGCTGGAATCACTTCGGCAAAACGCTGTCCTTGACGCCGGAATGGAAGGAATACCGAATTCTTTTCACCGACGCGCGGCAGATGGACGGTTGGGGCAAGCCACGGCCGGCTGCAATCACGCCCAGCAAGCTCTACAACCTGGAATTCAAGATCGGCCCCGGCCAGACGTTCGATATCTCGATCGACGACCTGGCTTTTCTTTCCTGCCGCTAGCCGGCCTCTGGCCGCTAGCTGGCTTGCCGTTGATTTCAGGGCCGTTTTTCGCCGCTCTCTGGCGAATATAGCCAGATCTTCTGAATTCCGAACGCGCCCGCTTGCAAGCGCAGGTGGCGCCCCTGGTGATTTTCGTCTCCGTTCAATCGCCGGCCCGGAACCCATCTGCCGTTCTGGAAGCTCCCCTCTTCGATGCGTTCGATCCCCGAGACACCGGCAATCGGCGGATCGGGCGCGAAGGTGGCGATCACGCCGTTTCCCGCGATCGTATATTCCCGGGGACCGCTGTTTATGATCACGGCGCCTGCAATTGGCCAATTTGGCGCGAGACGCCCGGGCCCCGACCATTCCCAAGTGTAGTCGTGCACCAAATGAATTCGGTAGTCGCCCAGCTTCACGTCGGCCGAAGGGCTGTCCTTTTCGAGCAACACGCCCGTCATGCTGCCCAACCCCTGGTGAGCCACGATCAGCGGCGTGAGCTGCGACAACACGCGATAGCTGTCGGCCAGCGCGGACGCCGCCGCCGGCTCGAGCGACTCGATCGCGAACGGGCTGAAACCCATCGCCTGGTGCGCGCCGATCGCGTACAGCGCCTTCACCGCGCAGGACACGTCGTTCCTGGCCTCGGGAACGAACAGCGGATTGTCTTCGCGCGAAAATCTTCCGGTCCAGTCGACGAAATTGGGTAAATAGATGTCGGGCGCCTGAAAATCGATTGACGGTGCCCCCGCGCGCCAGACTTCATAGAGGTGCGGCAGCGGTCCGGCGCTGTTGTACTGGCCCGGCTTGGCACCGGGGCGATTGAGGGCGGCGTTGACGAACATCGGCAGGGGGTACTCGGCCTTGCCGGCGCGCGTGACCCCGTCCACGTACCGCGCGAAGTGCCAGGCCATGAAGATCTCGTCGGTCGTGTCGCCCTCGCCGAAGAGCTGGCTCCAGGTGCCCGCCGGCCGCGCGCCCGCAGCGATCCACGCGTGCACCACGCCCGGCGACGGCGCCACCGACGCGGGTAACGGCGGCGCCGCCTGCGCGCGGCGGGCGGCCAGCGCATCGATGAGATCCTTGGGCACCGGCGCGGCCCGCGCGCGCTGCGCGGCAGCGTTGCGATCGGCCGCCTCTTCGATCATCGCGACCTCGTTCTCGACCTGCACCATCAGCACGGTGTGCGCGCCATCGGTCTGGCGCAGGTGGCGCATCAGCGCCGCGAAGACGCGCGCGTCGACGGCGCGGCCTTGCTCACTGAACGCCGAGACCGCTTCGATCGCGCGTCCGCCGCGAACCTCGGCGCGCGGGAAGCGGCGCACGTCGCGCTTGACCCACGCGGGCGCATAGCTGGACATGCTGTTCTTCCAGCTGCCGAACCAGAGCAACACCACGTGCAGGCGCCGCTTCCGCGCCTGCGTGATCACGCGATCGACCGACGAGAAGTCGAGCTTGCCCTCGGTCGGCTCGATCAGCTCCCAGTACGCCGGCGACAGTACGGTGTTGAGGTGCAGCGCCTCGATCCTGGGCCACGCGGCGTCAAGCGACGCCGACGACGACGCCGTCGAGTTCCCGAGCTCGCCGCCCAGCATCAGGAACGGCCGCCCGTCGACGATGAGCTGCTTCGTGCTCCCGTGCGCCCGCAAGGTGGGTGCCGCCTGCGCTGGCGCCGCCGCGGCGGGGACCGAGGAAACGACGACCGACCAACCGAGCGCGAAAGTAATGATCCGAAAAAAAAATGAGCCGACCTCGATGCGCGTCATTTGGCGGCGGAGTGTAACTGACGCGTAGATTTCGACCTGCTGAAATGCCATATTCGCGGCGGAGAAACGCCATGAGCAAAGCACCGAGCCGCTATCCCAACGATGGTTTCACGCCGCGCCCCGAGGACCACTTCACGTTCGGCCTCTGGACCGTTGGCAACCCGGGCCGCGATCCCTTCGGCCTCCCCGTGCGCGAGGTGATGTCGCCGGTGAAGATTGTGCGCGAGCTGTCGAAGCTGGGCGCCTACGGCGTGAACCTGCACGACGAGGATCTGATCCCGTTCGATGCCAGCGCCGCCGATCGTGACCGCATCGTGCGCGAGTTCAAGGGCGCGCTCGCCGAGACCGGCATGAACGTGCCGATGGCGACGACGAACCTGTTCTCGCAGCCGGTGTTCCGCGAGGGCGCGTTCACCAGCAACGACTCGGGCGTGCGCGCGCTGGCGCTGCAGAAGACGATGCGGTCGATCGACCTCGGCGTCGATCTCGGCGCGTCGATCTACGTGTTCTGGGGCGGCCGCGAGGGCGTCGAGACCAACGCGTCGAAGGATCCGCGCGACGCCGTGAAGCGCTTCCGCGAGGCGATGAACTTCCTGTGCGAATACGTGCGCGACAACGGCTACAACCTCAAGTTCGCGCTCGAAGCCAAGCCCAACGAGCCGCGCGGCGACATCTTCCTGCCGACGACCGGCCACATGCTGGCCTTCATTTACACGCTGGATCATCCGGAGATGGTCGGCGTGAACCCCGAGGTCGCGCACGAGGTGATGCCGGGGCTCGACTTCTCGCACGCCGTCGGGCAGGCGCTGGAGGCGGGCAAGCTCTTCCACATCGATCTCAACGCCCAGAAGCCGGGCCGCTACGACCAGGACCTGCGCTTCGCGAGCGAGGATCAAAAGGGCGCGTTCTTCCTGGTCAAGCTGCTCGAGGACTCGCGCTGGGACGGCATGCGCCACTTCGACAGCCACCCCTATCGGACCGAGGACGAACAGGGGGTCTGGGACTTCGCGTACTACAGCATGCGCTCGTACTTGATCCTCAAGGACAAGGTCACGCGCTTCCACGCCGACAGCGAGATCCGCGCGATCCTCCACACGCTGCAGGAGCGCAGCTCGGCGACGGTCGGCGGTCTCGGCCCGGCTTTCAAGTACGACCGCAAGACCGCGGCCGCGCTCAAGGCGCAAGCGATCGACGCGTCGGCCCTCGCTTCGCGCGGCTACGAATACGAGCGCCTCGACCAGCTCACCACCGAGCTGCTCCTCGGCGTTCGGTAGCGCCTCTCATCCATGGCGCGCCCCCGCAGCAGTCGCACCACCGCAACCAATCCCGCGACGACGTCCGCTCCCACCTGTTTCCTGGGACTGGACGTCGGCACCAGCAGCGTCAAGGCGATCGTCGTCGACGTGCGCGGCAAGATCGTCGCGCGCGCCAGCGAGCCGCTCAAGCTACGCGCGCCGCAGCCCGGCTGGGCGGAGCAGAATCCGACCGACTGGTGGAAGGCGACCACCGCCGTGTGCAAGCGCGCCATCGCAGCGACGCGCGGCGGGCGCGCGGCGATTGCCTCGGTCGGGATCTCGGGGCAGATGCACTCGTCGGTGTTCCTCGACGCGGGCGGCCGCGTGATCCGCCCGGCGCTGCTCTGGTGCGACGGGCGCACCACCGAGCAGTGCCGCGCGATCACCGAGCGCGCCGGCGAGGCCAACCTGCGCGCCTGGGTCTCGAACCCGGCGCTCGAAGGCTTCACGCTGCCCAAGGTCCTCTGGCTGCGCGATCGCGAGCCCGACGCCTTCGCGAAGCTGGCCAAGGTGCTGCTACCCAAGGACTACATCCGCTATTGCCTGAGCGGCGAGCTCGCGACCGAGCCGTCGGACGCCGCCGGCACGTTGATGTACGACGTCGCTCGCCGACGCTGGAGCACCGAGATCCTGGTGGCGATGGATCTGGGCGCGAGCCTGGTGCCCGACGTCGGCGGCTCGGCCGAGGTGCTCGGCCGCGTCACCGCGCGTGCGGCGGCGGCGACCGGACTCCTCGCCGGCACGCCCATCGTCGGCGGCGGCGCCGACAACGCGTGCGGCGCGATCGGCGTCGGCGCGGTCGCGCCCGGTGCGGCGGTCGTCAGCTGGGGGACGTCGGGCACGGTGCTCAGTCCGACCGCCACGCCCGAGGTCGACCCGAAGATGCGCGCGCACACCTTCTGCCACGCGGTTCCCGACACCTGGTACGTGATGGGCGTGATGCTCTCGGCCGGCGCCGCGTTCGCGTGGCACCAGCGCGAGCTGGCGCGCGAGCTCGCGCGCG
>CAZNCQ010000119.1:0-19984 GCA_964571275.1 uncultured Myxococcales bacterium | reverse complement strand
GCGCGCCAGCAGCGTCTCGATGTCGCCGTCGGTGTTCTCGAGCGGCGTCACGTGGCGCGCGATCCAGTCCGCGGGCACGCGCGTGACCGCGCCGGTCAGGTGCTGGAACAGCGCCGCCTGCAGCTGCAAGTGGTCGTCGAGCTGCAGCTGCCGGTAGTCGGGCACCTGGCAGATCTGCCAGAGCAGCGCCACGCGCTCGGCGTTGTCGGCGCGCGCCGCGATCTCGTCGCGGCGCGCGAGCCTGTCCAGCGCCTGCTGATCCTCCGCGGTGTGCGGCGCCGCCAGCCAGCTCGCGGGCGGTGGCCGGCGCAGCGACGCGGCCAGCGCCGCCAGCGAGCCGAAGTCGAGCTCGTGGCTGCGCCAGTAGAGCCGCTCCTCCGGCGGGAAGCGATGCTGCTCGATCGCGCGCACCGTCGACGGCGGCAGCGGCGGCAGTGGCGCCAGCGTCGCAAAGCGCCCGTCGCGCCGGTGGCGGCCCGCGCGCCCCGCGATCTGCGCCAGCTCCGCGTTCTCGAGCGCGCGCAGGCGGCGCCCGTCGAACTTGTGCGTGTCGGCGAACGCGACGCAGTCGATGTCCATGTTCAGGCCCATGCCGATCGCGTCGGTGGCGACCAGGTAGTCGACCTCGCCCGCCTGGTAGAGCGCAACCTGCGCGTTGCGCGCGCGCGGCGACAGCGCGCCGAGCACGATGGCGGCGCCACCGCGCCGCGCGCGCAGCCGCTCGCCCAGCTCGAACACGCGCGCCACCGAGAACGCCACCACCGCCGTGCGCGGTGCCAGCGCGCCCAGCGCGAGGCTGCCGGCCCCGCTCAGCGTCGAGAACCGAGGCTGGCCCTCGACGGCGGCGGCTGGGACCAGGCGGCGCAACAGCGGGCGCACGGTGTCCGCGCCCATGAGCAGCGTCGCGCGCGCGCCGCGCGCGTGCTGGATGCGATCGGTGAAGACGTGGCCGCGCTCGGGGTGGCTCGCCAGCTGAATCTCGTCGACGGCGACCAGATCGACCGGGCCCGGCAGCGCCGCGGCGCGGGGAGGGAGCTCGGCTGGCCGAGCGGAGTCCTTCGCGGGAGGGTACGCTCCCAGGGGTCCCGGTTGATTGACCGGCATCGCCTCGACGGTGCAGATCCAGTAGCGAGGACGCGCGGGTATGCGTTTCTCCTCGCCGGTGATCAGCGCCACGGCCGCCTCGCCGACGCGCGCGGTGACGCGGTCGTAGACCTCGCGCGCCAGCAGGCGCAGCGGTAGCCCGATGATGCCGCTCGCGTGGGAGAGGAGGCGCTCCACGGCGCGGTGGGTCTTGCCGGTGTTTGTCGGTCCCAAAATCGCCGTGACCGTGTCCCCGTCGTGACCGGACCCCGGCAGCATCGGCCAAGGTTAGTGCACCGGTCCTCGTCGCGCGAGCGAACTGGATTTCCCCGCTTGACGGTTCGATCGGGAGAGCGAGGATGACACCATGTCCTCCACGCGTCTTCTGGTGCTCGGCGTCGTGCGCATCTTCCAGCCCGTACACGGCTACGATGTGCGGCGCGAGCTGCTGTCGTGGCGGGTGGATCAGTGGGCCAACGTGGCGCCCGGGTCGATCTACAACGCGCTCAAGTCGATGACGCGCGACGCTCTTCTCGAGGTGGTCGGCACCGATCAGGTGGGCGGACGCCCCGAGCGCACGACTTATCGGCTGACCAACGAAGGCGAGAACGAGTTCCAGGCGCTGCTGCGCGAGGCGCTGTGGCGCGTGCGGCCGGCGGTCGATCCGCTGATGCCGGCGCTGTGCTTCATGCCGGTGCTCAAGCGCGAGGAGCTGATCGCGGCGCTCAAGAACCGCATTCCGCAGATTCGCGGACAGCTCGAGCACGTCGACTTCGCGGTCGCCGAGCTTCCCAACCCGGGCACGCCCGAGCACGTCAAGGAGCTCTACCGCCTCTCGGCCGCGCGCCTCGCGGCAGAGGTCCCCTGGGCCGAGGCCTTGATCCAGCGCCTCGAGCAAGGCGAATACGAGATCCCGCATCCCGCCGAGGTCGCGCGCGCGAGAGAGATCCGGGAAAGCGCAGCGCGTGGCGCAGCGCGCCGCCCGCGCACTCCCCGCCGCGCCAGCACGCGCACGATCGGCGCGCGCAAGGCCTGACAGGGGCGCGCGGCGCTAGGCGAGGCGCTAGGCGCTCTCGAGCCAGCGGTCGATCTCGACCAGCGAGCGCTCGGTCGCCGGTGTGGCCGGCGACGCGCGGTACTCGTCGCGGGCCCGCTCGGCCAGCGCCCGCGCGCGCTCCGGGTCACGGCCGGCTCCCGCCAGCGCGCGCGCCAGCGCGAACCGAGCTTCGCCCCGCTTCGCGGGCGCGTGCTCCTGCGTGTCGCGGATCCGCACCGCGCGTTCCAGCGGCGCGACCGCCTCGTCGAAGCGTCCGAGCGCGATGCACGCGAGGCCGAGCGTGGCCAGCGGGTAGGTGACGTAGAGACCTTCGGGATCGGTCTCGCGCTCGAACACCGCCAGCGCGCGCTCGGCCGGCTCGCGCGCCTCGGCGTATCGTCCCAGGCGCACCAGCAGCTCGGCGTAGTTGGTGAGCGGGATCGCCGCCTTCGGGTGGTCGAGGCCCAGCGTCGCTTCCATGATGTGGACGGCGCGCTCGGCGTCATCGGCCGCGAGCGCGATCTCGCCGAGCTCGTCGAGGTAGATGGCCGCGTTGCTGAGCGACAGCGCGACGTCGGGATCCTCGGGCCCCAGCGCCTTTTCCTTCGCGGCGATCGCCTGGCGCAGATCGGCGACGGCCTCGTGCAGGCGTCCCTGGGTCGCGCGCATGGCGCCGCGGTTGTTGAGCAGCCAGCCGCGGATCAGGTCGTGACCGCCCATGCGCGCCAGCGCCGTCTCTGCGTGCTGACTCCAGATCTCGCCCGCCTCGAAGCGCGACTGCACGTGCCCGGTGACGAAGACCAGATTTGCGGCGGCTTCGGCGGCGACCTCGTCGTGGCGGCAGATCTCGGCGGTCCAGGTCGCGTCCTCGATCACGCGCGCCGCCGCCGCGAAGTCGCCGACGTCGTGGTGCATCATCCCCGACGTGAACAACACCTCGGCCAGCAGCGGCTTGTAGTCCAGGCAGCGCGCGTCTGCCTCGAGCGGCACGATCTCCTTGAGCCCCGCGGCGACGCGACCGGTGTGGGCGAGCGCGCGCACGCCGGCCAGGCGCGCCTGCAGCTCTTCGGCGCGGGCGCGTGTCGCCGGATCATCGGGCGGCCGGATGATCGCGCGCAGCAACTTGACGTCGCAGCAACGCTCGAGCGTGCCGAGCGCGCTCGCCGCCTGCGCCGCGTTTTCGACGGTGTCGGCGCTCGCGTGCCGCAGCTCGCCGCACAGCGCGCGCAGGTTGGCCAGCGCCTCGCGCAGCGCGCCCATGCGCAGGTCGAGCACGTCGATGGGCTGCTCGTTGCGCACGTGCGTGGCCTCGCAGCACTCGACGTAGATGTCGCTCCAGCGGCGCGCGAACCGATCGAGGATACGGCTCGTGGCCTCGAAGCTGGCCGCGGCGTAGGGCTTGCCCGTCGATAGAAAAGCACGCCGGATCTCGGCCTTGACCGCGCTCGGCGGGTCGGAACCCTGCGAGGGCTCCGAGCTCGATGCGGCCTCGCCGGCCTCGCCTTCGTGCGCGGGCGCTTCCCAGACGCCGACGAGCTTGGCGGCGGCGTCGGCGGCGAAGCCGCGCACTCCCAGCTGCGTGGTTTCTTGCTCGAGCTCGGCGATCAGCGCGCGCATCGACGGAAAGCGCGCGGCGGCGTCCGGCAAGAGGCCGCGCGAGAGGGCGCGCCGGATCGACGCCGGGACCACCGCTCCGTCGGCGATGGGACGGATACGGCCGGCGACGACGTTCTCGGTCAGCAGCTTCAACGTCGAGCCCGAGAAGGGGCGCAAGTGATAGAGGGCTTCGTAGAGCGCGACGCAGAAGCTGAACTGATCGGTACGCGCGTCGGCGCGCGCGCCCTGGAACTGCTCGGGCGACATGTACGCCGGCGTCCCGAGGATCGCCCCCTTCTGCGTGAGCGTGAGCGGGACTTCGCGCGAGCGGGTGAGCGGGTCGACCGCGAGCACATCGATGGAACCGGCGCGCGCGGGGGCCATGGCGTCGTCGAGGTCGGCGCCGAACCCCGCGAGACCGAAGTCGACGACGCGTACTTGCCCCTCCTGCGTGACCATGACGTTGTCGGGCTTGAAGTCGCGGTGGACCACGCCGCGCTCGTGCGCCGCCGCCAGGCCGCGGCCCGCCGCCAGGAAGATGCGCAGGATCTCCGCCATCGTGCGCGGCTTGAGCTGCAGCCAGTACGTGAGGGTGTGGCCCTCGATCAGCTCCATCGCGATGAAGACCCGCCCACCGAACGTGCCGACGTCGTAGATAACGACGACGTTGGGATCCGAGATCTTGGCCGCGGCCTGTGCCTCGCGCAGGAAGCGCGACGCCGCCTCGTCGGGGGTGTCGCCGAGCTCGCTGCGCAGCAGCTTGATCGCGATCTTGCGGTCGAGCTCGGGGTCGTGCGCGACGTAGACTTCGCCCATCGCGCCCCGGCCGATGAGGCCGAGCACGACGAACCGCCCGATCTCGGTGCCGCGGCCAAGGGGACCGTCGAGAACGGTGCGTGAATCCGACTCGATCGAGTGCACGCTGGTATCCCACCCATCGGTGGGCACGCGGTTTTCTTTACGTCAAACGGTCGTGCCGAGACGCCCCAGTCCTGGTCCCTCGACGACACGGGCCGCGGCCGCCGCCGCCCGGGCCGCAGCGTCCGTCGCTGGCGTGTGTCGCGCCAGTTCGTGAGCAAAGATCACGCCGAAGACGTCGCCGGCGCCGGTGGGGTCGACTTCGACGGCAGCGGCGGCCGGGATGTCCAGGCCGGCCGTCCCGTCGAGGATGGTTGCGCCGCGCGCGCCGCGCGTGATGGCAACGCGCGCACCTGCGGCGGCGAAGCGCGCCGCGATCGCGGCGCTGTCGGGATGGTCCAGCTCGGACAGGATCGCGGCGTCGAGGCGGGGTGGGGCGAGAGCCTCGGGCGCGAGCGCCGGCTCGATCTCGCCGTCGGAGCGCGCGCGGCGCAGCCAGCCCTGCAGGCCGGCGGCGAGGAAGCGTGCGCCGATGGCGTCGAGCAGGACACGATCGCACTCGCTGGCGACCGGGCCGACGTAGGCGACGGCGGCGCCGCGCCAGCGTGGTGGAATGTCGTCGGCGCGCAGCGGTCGCGCCGCGTGGCGCAGCCAGAGCCGGCGGTGGGGCCCCGCGTAGGTGAGCGCGAAGGTGGTCATCACGTCGCTGGGCACGCAGTGGAGGGTCAGGCGCGGCTCGGCGCGCAGCGGTGCGAGCAGCGGATCGTCGGGCGGCGCGACGGTCACGAGCGCGGTCTCGATGCCGATGCGCGCCGCCGCGAGCGAGGCGTAGCTGGCTGCGCCGCCGAGGCGGACTCCGCCGTCGATCTCGTCGCGCGTGACGTGCCCGAGGACGAGCAGATGCGGCGCGGTCATGGATCAGCGACGCTAGCACACCCATGATCCGTAGACGTCCACGTCCACGTCCACGTGGACGAGGACCACGAGGTGGGATCGACGTATCATTCTTGGCCGGAGGAGGACCCATGTGCCGGAGCATCAAGACACTCTTCAACTTCGAGCCGCCCGCGACCGACGACGAGATCCGCGCGGCGTCGCTGCAGTTCGTTCGCAAGCTCAGCGGCTTCACCGCGCCGTCGAAGAGCAACGAGGGAGAGTTCAACCGCGCGGTCGACGAGGTCTTCGCGGTTGCGCACCGCCTGGTGCACAACATGAGCACGACGGCGGAGCCGCGCGACCGTATCGTCGAAGCGCAGAAGGCCAAGCAGCGATCGCTGATGCGGTTCGGCCGCCCGCCCGCGCCCCGGGGCGCCTGATCCCGTGGGCTCCGTGTCGGGCAATCTGTTCGCGCTGTTGACGCTGATCGTCGCGCCCGCGGTGCTGACCAACGCGTCGTCGGTGTTGGGGCTCAACACCGCGAACCGCTTCGGCCGCATCGTCGACCGCTCGCGCCAGCTGGTCGATGAGATGGAGCGCTCGCAGAAGGACGCCGAGCTGAACGCGATCCGCCTGCGCCAGGTCGGGCGCCTGCGGCGGCGCGCGGGGTTCCTGCTGCGCGCGCAGACCTGCTTTTACGCGGCCCTCGGGCTGTTCGTGATGGCGGCGCTGGTCTCGGTGCTGGGCGCGGCGCTCGGCTCGTCGAGCTACCCGCTCGCCTATCGCGTGGCCGCGGTCGCCGGATTCGTCGTGGGCGCCACCGCGGGCGGCAGCCTGTTTTACGGCTGCGCGCTGCTCATCCGCGAGACGCGCATGGCGCTGCTCTCGCTCAGCGAGGAGACCGAGCTCCTCGAAGCGCGCGCGCGCCCCGTCGCGAGCGTGCGCGGCGACTGATCTCGGCTCGAATCGCGCTACTTCGTCGACATCTGGTGCGCAGGCGCGCCGCCAGCCGAGCCTTCGCCGTCGAAGGTGACGCCCTGGTTCGAGCCCGCGAGCTGCACGCACGTGTCGAGCGCGCCGCCGCACGACTTGTTGAGCGCGACCTGCTTGACGTTCTCGAGCGAGAACGGCGGCGGATCCTGCGCCGCGATGTGCGTGCCGTCGAAGCGGATGTTCTTGGCGTCGACGCAGCGGACGCCGTGCGCGCTCGAGACGTCGACGTTGTCGAAGGTGACGTTCTCGATCGGCAGCTCGGGCAGGCCGATGATGTCGATCGCTCTCTGCGCGCCGACGGCGGTGATGTCGCGGACGTGCACGTTGCGGATCGTCGGTGGCGCCTGCGTGTGCGGCACCAGCGTCGACGAGCCGTAGAACGTGGTTAGCTCGACGACCACCATGCGGATGTCCTCGTGCTTGACGCGCTCGTACCAGACGTTCTCGATCACACCGCCGCGGCCGCGCATCGATTTGATCCGCAAGCCACGGTCCGTGCCCTTGAACTCGCAGTCGTGCACCCAGACGTTGCGCACGCCGCCCGACATCTCGCTGCCGATGCCGACGCCGCCGTGGCCGGTCGCGCCGCGCACGCGCCGCACGACGATGTTCTCGCTCGGCTTGCCGACGCGCCAGCCGTCCTCGTTGAGCCCCGACTTGATGATGATGCAGTCGTCGCCCGTGCTGAAGTACGAGTCCTCGATGAGCACGTTCTTGCTCGAGTCGGGATCGCAGCCGTCGTTGTTGGCGCCGCTGGTCACCACGTTGACGCCGCGGATGATCACGTTCTCGGAGTAGACCGGGTGGAGCGTCCACATCGGGCCGTTCGTGACCGTGATCCCCTCGATGAGCACGTTCTTGCAGCCGACGGTCTGGATGAAGCTGGGGCGCAGCGCCGCTGCCTCGGTCCCGAAGACCCGATCCTTCACGGGCGTCCCGGCGAGCACCATTTCGTAGAGGCGCTTCGCCGCTGCTTGCTGGCGCTTTTTCCAGGGCCACCAGGCGGCGCCCTGGCCGTCGAGCTTGCCGCCGCCGGTGACCGCGACGTCGGTGCAATCGTGTGCGTAGATCAGCGGCGAATAGTTGTAGACATCCATGCCCTCCCAGCGCGTCAGCACCGGCGGCAGATAGTCGGAGAATTGCGGGCTGAACAGGATCTCGGCGCCGGCCTGCACTTCCAGGTTCACGTGGCTTTCCAGATGAATCGGCCCGGTCAGCCAGCGCCCGGGCGGCACGACGACGCGGCCGCCGCCCGCGTGCGCGGCCGCGGCGATCGCCTTGGCGAATGCGTCGGTGTTCTTGGTGGTGGCGTCGGCGACCGCGCCGAATTGCCGCACGTCGAACGTCGCGGCCGGGAACTGTGGCCGCTGCAGATCCGGCATCGGGAACGGCGCGTGAATCGGCTCGATCGGCGCAAGCCCGCCCGGCGCCGCCGTCGCGGTCGCGACCGGGGGAGCGCTGCCCGCGGCGGCTGACGGCTGGTGAGTCGCGGCGCAGGCCCCGCACGAGAACAGCAACAGGATCGCGCCGAGCCGGTTCAGATTGAGCATGCGCATACGTTTCCGCCGACGCTCGCGACGGCTCACGGCGCGCAGGCGGCCGAGTGCGCGAAACTTACGCGGCGCCAGCGTTCGCCCATATTTCCCCGATTGCGTGCGAGGATCGGTTTTGAGCCACCCCCGGCGTCCCCGGACACCCACAGGCGTGGTCCCATACGCGAAAATCGTGACGGCGGCGGCGGGGGTGCTGGCGATCGCGCTCGTCGGCTGCGGCTCCCACAATCAAAGCGCAACCGGTGCTGGCGGAGCCACCGGCACCGGAGGCGACACCGGCACCGGCGGTGGCACGGCCGATGCTGGATCGGCCGATGCTGGATCGATCGACACCGCCGACGACGGCGCCGTGGTCGATGCGCCGACCGGGCCGTTCATCATCATCCAGGAAGACCAGACCGGCTTCGACGCCGTCGACGGAAAGATTCTTCCACGCCAGGGCAGCACGACCATCACCGGCTATACCGGCGCCGGCTTCGCCGACGGTGACACCGGCCTTGGCAAGACCATCAGCTGGAGCATCAACGTCGCCAATGCCGGCACCTACCAGCTGGCCTGGCGCTACGCGTTCGGCGGCGCGGCGGCCAACACGCGCGACGCGCGGCTCGTGATCAACGGCGTCGCGCTCGACGACACCGTGACGTTTCCGTACACGATCGACTGGACCAACTGGCAGGAGAGCGCGGCGGTGTCGGTCGATCTCCCCGCCGGCTCGGTCTTCGTTCAATTGCAGGCCGTCGGGCCGAGCGGCCTGGCCAACATCGACTACTTCAAGGTCTATGGCGACGGCATCACACCCGACGTGCCCAGCTTCTCGCTCGCGGTCACGGCCGGCGATCCAAACGCCGGCACCGTCACCTATTCACCCGTGCAGCCGTTTTATCCCTACGGTGCGATGGTGACGGCGACGGCGACGGCGAACACCGGCTACTTCTTCCAGAGCTGGACCGGCGACGTGCCCGGCGCGACCGCGACCTACACGTTCTCGATCACCGGGAATACGCGTCTCGAAGCGCGTTTTCTTCCGCAGGGGACGATGCAGGATCCGGACGTCATCGGTTACGCGACCGTGCAGGACGACGCGGGGACGCCGTACTTGCTCAACGGCGGCTCGCTCGGGCCGACGGTGACGGCGACGACCATCGACGATCTGAAGATGTACCTCGGCAGCGCCGACCCCTACGTGGTCAACTTCTCGGGACTGATCCAGGGCGTCGACCTGATCCCGATCGCGTCGAACAAGACGCTGGTGGGCGTGGGCGACACCGCGCACCTGGACGGCATCGAATTACAAATAAACGGCTCGCGCAACGTCATCATCCGGAACGTCACGGTATCGAACGTGGTCGCCGACGGGACCGGCATCGCCAACGACGCCATCGAAATCACCGGCGGCGCGCGCAACGTCTGGATCGATCACTGCGAGCTCTACTCGGATCTGCTGCACGGGAAGGACTACTACGACGGTCTGCTCGACGTGAAGAACGAGTCGTCGTTCATCACCGTGTCCTGGTCGAACATCCACGACCACTTCAAGGCCAGCCTGATCAGCTCGGGCGATGAGCAGGTCGGCGACACGGTGATCCGCGCGACCTATCACCACAACTATTTCCACGACTGCGGCTCGCGCCTGCCCAGCATCCGCTTCGGGCGCGCGCATGTGTTCGACAACTACTACTTCAACAACACCACGGGCTCGTGCGTCGACAGCCGCATGGGCGCGGTGGTCAAGGCCGAAGGCAACTACTTCTCGTCGTCGAAGAACACCGTTGGCTGGTTCGAGGGGCCGGCGACTGGCTACTGGGACGTCGCCAACAACGTCTTCCTGAATTGCACCGGGGCTCAGCCGACGACCTCTACCGGGCAGCTCACGCCGCCCTACACTTACGTCGTCGACGATCCCAACGCCCTGCCGACGTCGATCGTCGCCGGCGCGGGCGTGGGCAAGCTCTAGGCGGGAGGAAATGAGTGCGTTCGCGACGATTTTTCTTCGCAGAAACCCCCCGGAAACAGGGGAAGCCTTAGGGTAGATCCTGATGGCGCCGGCGGACGATAGGGACCCGTCCATTTTCGTTCACGAGCAGGGCAATCAGAGCCTGGACGGCCTCTTTCGGCTCATCGAGGTCGCCGGCAAGCAACAGCCGCTCGACGAGGTCCTCGCGACCATGTGCGCGGGTGTGGCAACCACCGCGGGCGCGGACGTCGTCAGCATCTATGTTCGCGAGGAGACCGCGGCCGGCGATGTCTTCACCATGCGCGGCAACGTCGGCTTCCCGGCCGAGGCGGTTGGCCGGGTTCACTTGCGCGCGGGCGAGGGCATCATCGGCTTCGTCGCGGAGCGGCTGCGCCCGGTGTCGGTGGCGACGGCCTCCAACGACGAGCACTTCAAGTACATCCCGGGCCTCGGCGAGGAGCGGTTCCCGGCCATGCTCGCGGTGCCGGTGTTGCGCGGCAGCGCGGCCGCGGGCGTGCTGGTGCTGCAACGCGGGCTGACGCGGATCTTCACCAGCGACGAGGTCGTGCTGGCGACCGCGCTGGCGGCCGTGATCAGCCACGCGCTCGAGCGCGCCGCCGAGCACGAGCGCGAGGAGACGCGGCGAGCCGAGCGCGGCGTGGCGCGCTTGCGCGGCGTGGCGCTGTCCGGCGGCACGGCGATGGGCCGCGTCGAGGTGCTGCCGACGCTGGCGGCGCTGGCGCGCATCGCGCCGCCGTCGCGGCCCGCGGGCGCGGGCGCGGCGTTGTCATTCGATAACGTGGCGCGGCGGCTGCGCGCCGACCTCGAGCGCGCTGCCCAGAACGCCACGCCGGCCGCGGCGCGCGAGATCGCGAGCCTGGCCCTGATCCTCGACGACGTGCGCTTCTACGAGCGGCTGGTGCGCGCGTCGGACGCGTCCGAGCCGTTGAAGGCGCTGTCCGAGCTCGCGCGCGAGTACGCGCGCGTGTCGCTGCAGACCAACTGGGGCGACGGCGTGACCGCGGAGCTCATGACCGAGCGCGCCGCCGAGATCGAGGATCTGTGCGTGCTGGTGCACGCCGCGCTGTCGGGGCGCCCGCTGGTGCGCAACGGCGCCATCGTGCTGGCCGAGCGGCTGCGCACATTCCAGGCGCTGTCGGCGATCGCGCGCGGCGCTTCGGGCTTTGTCATCGAGGGCGACGTCCCCGACGAGGGCACCGTGGCCAAGATCGTCCGAGCCGCCGGCCTGCCACTGCTCAAGCAGGTGACCGGCATCTTCTCCTGGGTCCACCCGGACGACCTGGTCGTCGTCGACGCCGACGCCGGCAGCGTCCGCATCAACCCCGGCGCGACCGCCGTGGCGCGTTTCCGGTCCAGCCGGGCGTAACTGTTCGTCTTCGCCCCCGCGGATCCGTGAGCCGTCTCGACTCGCTGGTTCAACTAATGCGAAGATGTCTCTGCGTCACGAATTGAGAGGGCTCTAGGTCTGCCATGAAGCGGTTTCTCGACGACGATTTCTTGCTCGACACTCCGGTCGCGATCGATCTCTACGAGAAGTTCGCGCGCCCGCAGCCGATCATCGACTACCACTGCCACCTGCCGCCCGACCAGGTCGCCGACGATCACCGGTTTGCCACGCTGACCGAGATCTGGCTCAAGGGCGATCATTACAAATGGCGCGCGATGCGCACCAACGGCGTGCCCGAGCGCTTGATCACGGGCGAGTCGTCCGACTGGGACAAGTTCCAGGCCTGGGCCGGCACGGTTCCGGACACGATTCGCAACCCGCTCTACCACTGGACGCACCTCGAGCTGAAGTTCCCGTTCGCCATCAAGGACAAGCGCCTCGGCCCCGACACCGCGCGCGAGATCTACGACCACTGCAACCGGCGTCTGGCCGAGGACGGCTTCACCACGCAGGGGCTGCTCAAGCAGTACGGCGTCGTCGTCGTGTGCAGCACCGACGATCCGACCGACGATCTGGAGCCGCACCAGCGCCACGCACGCAACCCGCGCGCGGCCACCAAGCTGCTGCCGACCTGGCGGCCCGACAAGGCGCTGGGCGTGCACGACATCGCGGCCTGGAACATCTGGGTCGACAAGCTGCAGGCCGCGTCGACCCTGTCGATCGTCAGCTACGACTCGTTCATGGAGGCGCTGGGCAAGCGCCACGACTTCTTCCACGAGGTCGGCTGTCGCGCCTCGGATCACGGTCTCGATCGGATCTTCGCCTCCGAGTACACGGCGAGCGAGGCACAGGCGATCTTCAACAAGGCGCGCATGCGCCGGCCGCTGACCGAAGAAGAGATCGACAAGCTCCGGTCGGCCATGCTCTACGACTTCGCCGTGATGGACCACGCGCGCGGCTGGGTGCAGCAGTTTCACCTCGGCGCCAGCCGCAACAACAGCAGCCGCGCCGTGCGCTCGCTCGGGCCCGATACCGGCTACGACTCGATCGGCGATCTGCCGCAGGGGGCGACGCTGGTGCGCTTCCTCGACCGGCTCGACGCCGCCGGATGCCTGGCGAAGACCATCCTCTACAACCTCAACCCCGCCGACAACGAGGTGCTGGCCAGCGCGATCGGCAGCTTTCAGGACGGCTCCGCGCCGGGCAAGATGCAGTTCGGCAGCGCCTGGTGGTTCCTCGACCAGGCCGACGGCATGGAGAAGCAGATGAACGCGCTGTCCAACCTTGGCCTGCTCGCACGCTTCGTCGGCATGCTGACCGACTCGCGCAGCTTCCTGTCGTACTCGCGGCACGAATATTTTCGGCGGCTGCTGTGCGCGATGCTGGGCCGCGACGTCGAGCGGGGCCTGGTCCCTCATGACGTCGAGCTTCTGGGCAAGCTGGTCCAGAACGTGTGCTTCCGCAACGCGCGGGACTACTTCGCTTTTCACGTGTAGCCCGTCGGGGGCACCCCCGGACGCGGGGGCGCCCGCCGGGTGAACCGTCAGGGGCGGCTCCGGACACTATCCCGCGAACGGATGGTGTCCTGCATGCACAGATCACAGCGAACGGCGCGAGGCGTCGGATTGGCGTTCGCGCTCTCCTTCCTGGCTTTTGGCTGCGTCCAGGGCGCCACGCACGAGGGCACCGGCGGCTCCAGCGGCGGCGGCACCGGCGGAAGCAATGGCAGCGCGGGGGGGAGCACCGGCGGCGGCACCGGAGGCAGCAGCGGCGGCAGCACGGGCGGTACCAGCGGAGGCGGCACCGGCGGCATGACGACGACCGCCTCGGGTGGTCACACGGGTACGGCCGGCACCGGCGCTGGCGGCACGACGACCGGCTCGTCGGGTGGCGCGACAGGCGCGGGCGGCCACATCGCGAACGCCGACGCGGGAACCCGTCCCGACCTGACCGGCAAGAAGGTCCTGTTCCTCATCGACAGCATCAGTAGCCCCGACGACGGTGAGGCGCTGGTCCTGTCGCTGCTCCAGATCCGGAACCTCGACGTCACCTTGGGCGATGCGACCACGCCCGCCGCCATGGCGACGGGCTTCGACATGGTGGTGCTCTCGTCGAACGTCACCGACGCCGCCACCACGTTCAAGGACGTGCCCGTCCCGGTGGTCGTCTTCGGCAACACCTCGTTCTACCAGCCCATGGGCTTCGTTGCCGCGAGCTCAGGACGCGGCAGCACCAGCGGCGAGCCCCAGGCCACCGTGACGGATGCGACAACGTTGCTGTCGAGCGATCTGGCGCAGGGCCAGACCATCGACGTGTTCAACGCGGCGCTCGGCAACTCGAACTACACGTGGGGCACGCCCGCCGGCGCCCCGATCAAGGTCGCGACCATCGTGGGGATGGCGACCGAGCTGGTCGTGTTCGCTTACGAGAAGGGAGCGGCAATGGCGACTGGCACCGCCGCCGCACGGCGCGTCTCACTCGGTTGGGCATCGAGCAAGGTCAAGCTGCTCAGCCTCGAGGCCTTCAAGCTCCAGGACGGCGCGATCAGCTGGGCCGCGGGGGGGCAGTGATGTCGTCGCGTCGACTGAGTCGTCTGTTTGGTTTCGTCGCGGCCGTGGCTTCGCTGTCCTGCGCGAGCGTCAAGAACACGCCGCTGCCGGGGAACGACGCCGGCGGACCTGGCACCGATGCGCCGGTCACCAACCATTCCGACGGCGGCGTCAAGGTCGACGTTCCGACGGCATTCGATCTCAATTGCACGCGCGTGTCGTGCACGCCGGCCGGCGGCCAGTACTGCGGCGTCATCGGCGACGGCTGTCAGAGCACGATTGACTGCGGCACCTGTCCCGGCGACCAGATCTGCCAGAAGGGGCTCTGCGTCGGCGGTCCCAGCTGTGTCGCCACCGCCAGCTGCGCGGCGCCCGCGGGCGGCAACGACTACTGCGGCACCATCGGCAACGGCTGCGGCGGCGCGCTGGTCTGTCCCGATTGCCCGGCGGGCACCGCCTGCAACGGCGGTCTGTGCGTCGCCGCCAACTGCGTGCCGCTGACCTGCAACATTCCCAACGGCGGCAAGTATTGCGGCGCGGTCGGCGACGGCTGCGGTGGAACGCTCAACTGCAGCTGCGACCCGCCCCAGACCTGCGGCGGAACCGGCATCGATCACGTGTGCGGCGATCCCGCGTGCGTGCCCATCACCTGCAACCCGCCCGGCGGAGGCCAGTACTGCGGCGACATCGGCAATGGCTGCGGCAAGGCGCTGCCGTGCCCGGCGACCTGCGCCAACGGCGTCGCCTGCCCGGCCAATCACGTCTGCCCGTCGACCGGGCCCGGCGTGTGCGCGAATCTGCAGTGCAACGTCGACAAGTGCACCGCGGGCGGCAACACGACGATCAGCGGCGCGGTCTACGATCCGGCGGGCGTCAACCCGCTGTACAACGTCGTGGTCTACATCCCCAATCAGCCGCTCGACACCATCCAGTCGGGCGCGACCTGCGACACCTGCGCGTCGCCGGTGTCCGGGCAGCCGGTCGCGGCCGCGCTCACCGATGCCACCGGCCACTTCGTCATGAAGAACGCGCCGTCGCCGGCGGGCAAGATGATTCCGATCGTCGTGCAGATCGGCAAGTGGCGGCGCCAAACGATGATCGGGCCGATCAACCCGTGCGTCGACAATCCGGTGCCGGACAAGACGCTGCGCTTGCCGCGCAATCAGTCCGAGGGGAACCTGCCCAAGATCGCGCTCGCGACGGGGCACTCGGACGCGCTCGATTGCCTGATGCGCAAGATGGGCGTCTCCGACTCGGAGTTCACGCCCGATTCAGGCACCGGCCGCATTCACATGTACGTGGGCGGCGCCGGCATGGCGGCCGACGAGGGCTCGGATCGGCTCGCCTCGACGGGTGCGATGTTCGCCGATGCGTACGCGAACCTCTACTCGAACTATGCGAAGCTGGCCAGCTACGACATCCTGATCCTGCAGTGCGAAGGCTCGCAGCTACAGGACTCGAAGACGCCTCCGATGATGACCAACATCCGGCGCTACGCCGACAACGGTGGGCGCATCTTCGACGAGCACCTCAACTCGGTCTGGATCTCGCGCGGCCTGCCGCCGTGGCCGGACACCGCCGCCTGGCTGCCGTCCGTCGACAAGAACGATCCGCCGAGCCCGCTGACCGCGAACATCGACACGACGTTCCCCAAGGGCGCCGCGCTCGCCGACTGGCTGCAGTCGGTGCAGGCGACGACCACGCGCGGGCAGATCGTGCTCAACGGGGTGCAGCACTCGGTCGACACGGTGGTGGCGCCGACGCAGCGCTGGATCTACCGCAGCGACATCTCGCCGTCGCAATCGGAGTACCTGACGTTCAACACGCCCGTCGAGGCGCCGGCCGCGGCTCAGTGCGGGCGCGTCGTCTTCACGGACGTTCACGTCGGAACCGGCGGCGGCTCGTCGGCGCCGGGCGCGCCTGGCTTTCCCAGCCTGTGCGCCACGGACCTGACCATGTCGGCCCAGGAGAAGGCGCTGGAGTTCATGTTCTTCGACCTGTCGTCGTGCGTGCAGGTCGACACGTTGACGCCGCAGATGCCGCCGATTCCGCCGCTGGGCGGCACGACGCCGCCGCCCAACGTCGTGCCGCAGCCGCCGGCGCCGCCCCCGCCGCCCCCGCCGCCCCCGCCTCCGACCATTCCCTAGACGAATCGACGGAAAGATCGAGCATTAACAAACCGGGCCTGCCCCGGGTATAAACAAAGATGATCCGGGCCTTTCGCGGGTTCTCCGGGGCATGACGAAGAAGATGGGAAATTGGAATTGGAAATGACGATCGCTGGTGTTCGCGCGATGTTCGATCTGGCCGGCAAGACGGTGGTGCTGACGGGAGGGACCGGGGTTCTGGGGAGCGAGATGGCGCGCGCCATCGCCTCGGCCGACGCCAATGTGGTGCTGCTGGCGCGCAAGCTCGACCGCGCGCAGGCGTTGATCCAGTCGCTGGGCGGCAAGGGGCGCCACCGCGCGCTGGCCGCCGACGTGCTCGACCGCGCCGCCGTCGAAGAGGCGGCGCGCGTGGTCAAGAAGGAGTACGGGCGCGTCGACGGGCTGGTCAACGGCGCGGGCGGCAATGACCCCCGGGCGACGAGCACGCCGGAGAACCGCTTCTTCGACATTCCCGTCGAGGCGTTTCAACACGTCTTGACGCTGAACCTGGTCGGCACGGTGATCCCGACGCAGGCGTTCGGGCGCCTCATGGCCGAGCAAAAAGAGGGCGTGATTCTCAATATCTCGTCGGTAAACGCGTCGCGGCCGCTCACGCGCATCGCCGCGTACTCGGCGGCCAAGGCGGGGGTGTCCAACCTGACCCAGTGGCTGGCGATCCACATGGCACAGGAATACTCGCCGCTCATTCGCGTGAACGCGATCATGCCCGGGTTCTTTCTCACCGAGCAGAACCGGTTCTTGCTGACCGATCAGAAGACCGGCGCGCTGACGGCGCGCGGCCAGAAGATCATGGACCACACGCCGATGAGCCGCTTCGGCACGCCCGACGATCTCTCGGGCGCGCTGCTGTGGCTGCTGTCGCCGGCGTCGAAGTTCGTCACCGGCATCGTGGTGCCCGTCGACGGCGGCTTCACCGCCTACTCGGGGGTGTAGCGGTATGACCGGCGTCGGGCAAAAGGGACAGCGCCTCGACGAGGCAAAGGTCCGCGAGCTGTGCGCGGCCGAGATCGCGCGCTGGAACGTGCGCGGCCGGCGCGTCCTGGTGATCGTCCCCGATCACACGCGCAGCGCGCCGATAGACGTGATGTTCCGCGTGCTGCACGAGCTGATGGCGCGAGGCGAGAACGCCGCGAAGTCGTTCGACGTGCTGATCGCGCTCGGCACGCACCCGCCGATGAGCGACGAGGCGATCAATCAGCGCCTGGGCATCACCGCGCAGGACCGCGCCGGGCGCTACGCCGGCGTGAACATCTTCAACCACCACTGGGACAACCCGGCGCAGCTGGTGTCGATCGGCGCGATCACCGAAGATGAGGTCGCGCAGATCTCGCGCGGCCTGATGCGCGAGCACGTCGACATCACCATGAACAAGCTCGCGCTCGAGTACGACATGCTGCTGATCGTCGGGCCGACGTTCCCGCACGAGGTCGTCGGTTTCTCGGGCGGCAACAAGTACCTGTTCCCGGGGATCTCGGGCCGCGAGATCATCGACATGTTCCACTGGCTGGGCGCGCTCATCACCAACCCCGAGATCATCGGCACCAAGTACACGCCGGTGCGCGCGGTGGTCGACAAGGCGGCGTCGATGGTGCCGGTCGAGCGCAAGTGCGTGAGCCTGGTGGTCCAGGGCAGCGACCTCGCGGGCCTCTACATCGGCACGCCCGAGGAGGCGTGGAGCGCCGCCGCCGATCTGTCGAACCAGATCCACGTCCTCTACAAGGACCACGCCTACCGCAGCGTGCTCTCGTGCGCGCCCAAGATGTACGACGAGCTGTGGGTCGGTGGAAAGTGCGCGTACAAGCTGGAGCCGGTCGTCGCCGACGGCGGTGAGCTGATCATCTACGCGCCGCACATCCACGAGATCTCGGTGGTGCACGGCAAGATCATCCGCCAGCTCGGCTACCACGTGCGCGACTACTTCCGGAAGCAGATGGAGAAGTTCGCGCACTATCCGCGCGGCGTGGTCGCGCACTCGACGCACGTCAAGGGCATCGGCACGTTCGAAAACGGGATCGAGCGCCCGCGCATCACGGTGACGCTGGCGACCGGGATCCCCGAAGCGGAGTGCCTCGAGGTGAACCTGGGCTACCGCGACTGGCGCAGCATCAACGCCGACGACTGGCGCGACCGGGAGGACGACGGCCTCTTGCTGGTCCCCAAGGCGGGCGAGACGTTGTTCCGCCTCAAATCACAGAACCACTGAGTAACAAGCAAAGGAGACGCAATGAACGCCGGGTTGAAGATCCCCCCAAGTGGCGCGCTCGATTTCGTGAGCCTGGGTGCGCTGGTCCACCGTCTGGATACGGGGGTGATCCCCTTCCGCAAGGCCAGTCACTGCGACATTCACGTGAGCGGCGGCGAGTTCAACGTCGCGGCCAACCTGGCCGACTGCTTCCGCCTCAACACGGGCGTCGTGTCGGCCATGGTCGATTACCCGATCGGCGACCTCATCGCCGAGCGCGTGCGCGCGATGGGCGTGAAGTCGTTCTACAAGACCTTCAAGCACAACGGCGTCAACGGCCCGAACATGGCGACGGTCTACAGCGATCGCGGGCACGGCGTGCGCGCGCCGGTCGTGTTCTACAACCGTTCGAACGAGGCCGGCGCGCTGCTCAAGCCGGGCGACTTCGACTGGAGCAAGATCTTCGCGGGCGGAGTCCGCTGGTTCCACAGCGGCGGCATCTTCGCGGCCCTGTCGGAGACCACCGGCGAGCTCATCGCCGAGGGCATGAAGGCGGCGAAGGCGGCCGGCGCGATCACCAGCTTCGACCTCAACTTTCGCCAGAAGCTGTGGAACATCTGGGGCGGTGAGCAACGGGCCGTCGAGGTCATCGGCCGCATCGTCGAAAATGTGGACGTGCTGGTTGGCAACGAAGAGGATCTGCAGAAGGGCCTGGGCATTCCTGGTCCCGAGGTCAGCGGCCCCAAAAAGTCGGGCCTGGATCCGAAGACCTTCTTCGAGATGATCGACAAGGTCGTCGCCAAGCACCCCAAGGTTCAGGCGGTGGCGACGACGTTGCGCGAGGTGCACACCACCAACCGCCACAGCTGGAGCGCAGTGGCGTGGCTGGGGGGCAAGACCTATACCGCGCCGATCGCCGAGCTCGACGTGCTCGACCGCGTCGGTGGCGGCGACGGCTTCGCGGCCGGCTTCATCTACGGCTTGCTCTCGGGTGAGACGCCCGAGGACGCCGTCAAGCTCGGCTGGGCGCACGGGGCGTTGCTCACCACGTTCCCTGGCGATACAACCATGGCCACCATCGCGGACGTGCGGGCCTTCGCCAAGGGCGGCTCCGCGCGCATTCAAAGATAACGAGACGCTGACTACATTTTACGAAGCCAGATCGGCGCCAAAAGGAAACAGCAGAGATGACGACACAGAAGGCGGATATCGGACTCATCGGGTTGGCGGTCATGGGAGAGAACCTGGTCCTGAACATCGAGAGCCGCGGCTTCACCGTGGCGGTTCAGAACCGGACCTATGACAAGGTCGTGAGCTTCCTCGAAGGGCGCGCGCACGGAAAAAAGATCGTCGGCACCAAGACGCTGCAAGAGCTCGTCGGTTCGCTGAAGACGCCGCGCCGGGTGATGATCATGGTCAAGGCCGGCAAGCCGGTCGACGACCTGATCGAGCAGCTCGCGCCGCTGCTGGAGAAAGGCGACATCATCATCGACGGCGGCAACACCCACTTCCCCGACAGCATCCGCCGCACGAAAGATCTCGAGGCGCGCGGCCTGCTCTACGTCGGCACCGGCGTGTCCGGCGGTGAAGAGGGCGCGCTCAAGGGCCCGTCGATCATGCCGGGGGGCTCGCCGGCTGCCTGGCCGCACGTCAAGCCGATCTTCCAGGCGATCGCCGCCAAGGTCGAGGACGGCACGCCCTGCTGCGACTGGGTCGGCAGCGACGGCG
>CAZNCQ010000118.1:0-20128 GCA_964571275.1 uncultured Myxococcales bacterium | reverse complement strand
GCGACGAGCAACGAAGCGAGCGGGCCGCAGGCGCGCCCGAATGCAGGCGGATTTCCGATACAGGACACTAGCTAACGTGGCGCCACGGCGCCGTTCGCCTTGACCCAGGCGTCAAAGCCGCCGTCGAGAGCCACGGTGCGGAGGTAGCCCATCGTGCGTAACGTGTGGGCCGCCAGCGTCGAGATCTTGCCCAGCTGGCAGTAGGTGACGATGCGTGCGGTGGGATCGTGCAACTCGCGGTTGGCGCGCAGCTCGAGCTCGCCGCGCGGGATATTGCGGGCACCGGGCAGGTGGCTCGCGCGGAAGGCGTCCCGCTCGCGAAGGTCGAGCAACACGAAGTCGGGCGCAGCGCGACCGAGTTGCTCCGCCAGCTGATCCATCGACATGAACGCGATCTGGCGCGCCGCCTCGGCGATGAGCTGCTTGACGGTTTTGCCGCCGGAGCGGTTGGTGCGTAGCGCTTCCGTCAAGTGCTGGGGCATCGCCAGGTCGAGCCCGCGCATCAGCTCGACGAAGGCGCCGCGCTCGCTCTGCTGCAGGCGCGGGTTGCTCGCCTTCTCCTCGCCCAGCGTCGATTGGCTACGCCCCCTGTAGTCATGCGCGGGGAACACGAGCAGGTCGTCCGGCAGGCGCAGCAGCCCGTTGAACAGGCTGTCGTGCAACGCCTCCGGATCGCCGGTCGGCAGATCGGTGCGACCCGTACCGCCGATGAGCAGCGCATCACCCGTGAGCACGCGATCGGGCAAGACCAGCGAGATCGAGTCGTCCGTGTGACCGGGCGTCGCCCGCACGCGCAGGCGCAGCTCGCCCACGATCAGTGTGTCGCCGTCCTCGGTGCGCAGATCGACGAAGGGGGCTGCGCTGCGGCGGTGCATGACGATGGGAACGCCCAGCTGCCGCCCGAGCTCGCGCGCGGCCGTGAAGTGGTCGGCGTGGGTATGCGTGTCGACGATGCGCCGGATGCGCAGGCCCTTCTCCGCGGCCAGCGCGAGGTAGCGGTCCGCCTCGTCCAGCTCCGGATCGACGACCACCGCATGGCGAGTCACCTCGCACCCGATCAAATACGAAAGGCACCCGCCGTGGCGGACCTGCTCGAAGATCATCGCGGAGAGTGTAACGCGGGGAGCGGCGTCATTGCCGCGTCATGATCGCGCGGCCACCCAGGACGCGAGCTCGCGCAGGGTCGGCCCCGTTGCGTCCGGCCCCGGGGGCAGCTCTTCGGCGGGCAGCCCGAGGCGATTGACCCAGAATGTCGGGTAGCCGAACCATCGGGCGCCCGCCGCGTCCCAGCCACCGAAGGCCGCAAAGGCGATCGCTTCGCGTGGCAGGCCGAGGACGTCGGGGCCAAGCGCGTACGCGCGCGGATGCGGCTTGAAGGTCCTGGCCCGATCGGTCGAGATCAGCTCGTCGAAGAGGGACCGCAGACCGGCGCCGGCGAGCAAGCTCTCGATCATCGACGGGGTGAAGTTGGTGAGCGGCGCCAGGCTAAGGCCGGCGCCGCTCATCGATTCGAGAGCGGCGCGCGCGTCCGGCCAAGGCGCGAGGCGCTCGAACGAAGCGACCAGCGCGCGGATCGCGTCGCGCGACAGCGCCACTTGGCGCGCGTGGGCTGCGTAGGCGAGCGCGTCTTGCGTGATGGCGCGAAAGTCGCGGTAGCTACCGGCCGCGGCGTGAAGCCAGCTGTACTCGAATTGGCGCACCCGCCATGCCTCGCACAGCTCGGGCGCGCCGCTCGGGACGAACGACTCCGCGGCCGCCACGACCGAGCGCGGATCGAAGATCGTGAAGAGATCGAACGCGACCGCGCGAATGCGCGGGTGCCCGGCGCGCACCGTCACGGCGGCGGACGAGGGTGCGGCGCTCCCAACTTCGCCACGCGCGGCGATGGACACGTCCTCGTGGCGGCGGGCGCGGGGATGGGCACGACCATCGTCGACGAGGATTGGGTCCCCCCGCTGCTGGGCCGTGCGCGCGTCGCCGCGCGAACGAACGGCCGCCTGGGCATGGTCAGCCTGGCCGCCGCCGGCGTGGGAATCGCGTGCCTGCCGCGCGCTCTCGGAGATGCGACGCCAGGATTGCGCCTGCTCCCGGCGCCGCAGGCGGCGCCGCGCCGGCAGCTCTGGCTGGGTGTTCATCGCTCGGCTCGCGCCGTCCGTCGCGTGAAGGCCGTGACCGATTTCCTCACCGAGGCCTTCGCCCGCCTGCGCCAGACGCTCGACCCGAACCAGGTCTTCGACGGTCCGTGAGGCCGGCGCAAGCGGATCGGTATGCGTTCAGGACCGGGAATTCACGCAGCGCGGGGAAGATCGAAAAGCGCGCCCGTTGAGTGAATGGAGCGTCGCCATGAAAAAGCGGGGGGCCAGGCGCACTCGACGGGAATGGGAATCGATCCCGAGCTCGGAAGCGCCCCCCATCGAATTTTGGCGGTGGGTCGACCCGGACGATCTCACGGCACTGCTGCCCTTGCTGCCGTCCCCGTTCGCCGAGGTCGTCCGCTTGGCCTTGCGGCCTCCGCCAGGCGCGTCGTCCGCCCTTGAGGCGGCGCCGGACGTGAGACAGATTTCTCCTCCGGAGGCACACGCCATGTCCCACAATATCGATCGCTGCGACTTCATCGATATGCTCGAGGAGTCGGCCAAGACACATCGAACGCTCGTCGTCACGCTGCGAGGTGCGGCCCGCTTCACCGACCATGTGCGCGACGTCGTCACCGAACAGGGTGAGGACTTCGCCCTCTTCCGCGAGCACGGGCGCGTCCCGGTCAGCGACATCCTCGACTGCGTCTGGAGCGCGCCGCGCGAATCGACTTACGACGGCAAGCTCTGATCGAGCGGATTCAGATCGCGATCAGCGGCGGCGGCCGCCGCCGCGAAGACCTCCGCCGAAGCCGCCGCTCGGCGGCGAGCTACGGAAGACGGAGCTCGGCGAGGTGCTGGGCGTGGCGGAACGGAACGGCGCGGTCGACGACGCGCCCGGCGCCGGCGCGGCGCCACGCCAGCCGCTCTGCGACGAAGCCCCGGCGCCCGCCGGCGGCGAGCCGCGGAAGTTGCTGCCGCTGCCGGCCATGCCCCGCGGGCTCCCGCGCATCGCCGTCGCCGGCACGCGCGAGATCGGCGGCGCCACGCGATAGCCGCCACGGTAATAGCGTCCGCCCGCGTAATACGTCGGGTAATAGCTGCGGTAGTAGAACGAATAGTAGGGCCAGTACGACCAGAAGAACGGATCGTAGGGTCCGTACCAGTAGTACCAGGGGCCGACCACCGTGAAATACGGCGACCACGGCCGCCACAGGTGATAGTGACCGCCCATCATGAAGCACCAGCCGCCGCCGTAGACGTCGAGCACCGGGTGGGCGCCGTAGTAACTGTAGGATTGGCCGGTGTAGCCGAAGTCGCGCGGGTCGCCGATGAAGTAGTAGCAGCCCTGGCGGTACGAGAAGAGCCGCAAATCGACCGGCGGATAGGGACGGATGTTCTGGCCCTGCACGTCCTCGAATGCGGCGCCCGGCACCACGCGCGTATCGACCGGGTGTGGTCCGACGTAGCAGTATCCGCCGCCCTGCGCGGCGATCGGTGCCCCCTCGACGTAGGGCGGAATGGGGGGTTCTTGCGCCTGGGCCTGGGGCGCCGCGTACTGGTCGTCGTAGCTGCCACCGTAGTAGTCGTCACTCTGCGCCCGCGCCGACGAGGCGACGAGCGTCGAGAGCGCCATCGCCGCAAGGGCGGCTCTGGACGCGATGGCTCTACTGGTCATGCGAGCTCACCTGTTTCCTTCTCATTCGAGATCCTGGAGGCCTTGGAGTCCTACAAGCAACGAACGCGCCACACCAGCACCGCGCAAACACCGAAATCTGTAACCCCGCCTGGGCCCACCAACGCTCGAGCGTGCCGTGAATTCACAGCCACCGTTGCGAGGTCGTCATTTTCAGCCTAGGTTGGCGGCCATGTCCATAGAGGCCCAGCTCAACGATCTGCTCAAGGAATCCATGCGCGCCAAGGATGCGCAAACCGTGGACTGCATCCGGATGATCAAGACCAAGCACATGGAGCGCCGCACGGCGGCAGGGTTCAAGGGCCCGCTCGACGACAACCTGTGGCTGGACGTGATCGCTGCCTATCAGAAGCAGCTCCGCAAGGCGCGCGAGGAGTACGTGGCGGTGGGCGAACGCGGCGCCGATGCGCTGCCGCAGCTCGATTTCGAAATCGCATTTTGCGCGCGCTTCCTGCCCAAGGCCGCCGGCGACGACGAGGTGCGCGCGGTCGTGCGCGAGACGATCGTGCGGCTGGGCGCGTCCGACCCCAAGCAGTCGGGGCGCGTGATGGGCGACGTCATGAAGGCCCACAAGGGCAAGTTCGAGCCGAGCGCGGTCAAGCGCATCGTCGACGAAGAGCTGGCGCCGCGCTGATTGCCGCGGATCGCGGACCGTCAGAGCCGCGCGACGTAGGCGACGAGATCCGGCGGCAGCGGGCTCTCGATCGTCATCGGTGCGCGCGTGCGCGGGTGCGGGAACGTCAGCCGGTGCGCGTGCAGCGCGTGGCGCGGCAGCCCATCGAACAGAGCGAGCAGCTCGTCGCTCAGCCCGTCGCCCGACTCTTCGTCGCACGAGCGCATGAAGAAGCGCTCGCCCGCGCCGTAGAGCTTGTCGCCGACGATCGCGTGGCCGATCGCCGCCAGGTGCACGCGGATCTGATGCTGCCGCCCGGTCTCGGGGTGTGCCGCACAAAGCGCGTGCGCCGCGAACCGCTGCACGACGCGAAAACGCGTCACCGCCTTCAGCCCGTCGCTGGCCGGCCCCATCATCACGTGGCTCGGCGTGTCCAGCAGCTTGATCGGCTGATCGATCACGCCCTCGTCGGGCGGCTGGCCCTTGACCAGCGCCAGGTAGCTCTTGTCGACCGCGCGACGGGCGAACGCGCGCTTGAGCCAGCTCGCGGCGCTCGGCGTGCGCGCGATCAGCAGCACGCCCGAGGTCTCGCGATCGATCCGATGCGCGATCTGGAGCGGCTCGT
This sequence comes from uncultured Myxococcales bacterium, assembly GCA_964571275.1. Classification (GTDB taxonomy): domain Bacteria; phylum Myxococcota_A; class Polyangia; order Fen-1088; family Fen-1088; genus DASRQZ01. The sequence continues at coordinate 15,119 of CAZNCQ010000118.1, read as the reverse complement.
CGGGGTAACGCTCGCGCAGCAGCGCGGTCAGCGTGTTGCGGTAGAACTTCGCCGTCGGATGCATCGGCAGCCCGGCCGGCTTCTCGATCGCCAGCACGTCGGCGTCTTCGTAGATCACGTCGAAGTGGCGCGGCACCTCGGGCTCGATCGGCGCCGGCCGGTCGAGGTGAATGATCTGGCCCGCGTGCACCGACGCCGATGATCGCGGGCGGCGCCCGTCGGACAGCGTCACCTGCGTGGCGATGATGTCTTGAATCCGCGTGCGCGACAGCCGGCCGATGCGGCGCTTGAGGAAGTGGTCCAGCCGCCAGCCGTCGCACTCGCGCGGCACCTCGATGCGCAGCGAGATGATCTCGACGGCGCCATCTGCATCGGCCGCCGCCACGCGACTCACGAATTGCCTTTTGTGCTCTCTTTGAGCTCGTCGGCGCGACGTGCCGCCTCGATGAGCAGGAATGTCGTCGAGGTCTGGATCTCGTCGACGCCGCCGACGTCGCCGATCAGGAACTCGAACTGTCCTTCCTTCCAGCCGAGCGCGCCGTAGACCGCGGCAGCTCCCGACACCGGCGACGCGCCGTCGAGCTCGGCGCGCATGATGTGCCCCTTGCGCAGGAAGAAGCGCGCGGTGGCCGCGTCGGTCTCGATAATCAGGATGCCCGACTTGCGCTCCATCTCCAGCATCACGAGGAGGCTGCCGAGGCCGATCTCGCCGAGCACGCCCCGCAACGCGAGAAGCGGCCGATGCCACTGCGACGCACGCGTCGAGACCGGCGTCACCATCGGCGGACGTGGGGCTTCGCCGGACTCGGTGGGCGCGGCCGCGACGACCGGATGAGGCACGCGCAGCAGCGCATCGCGCACCGCGCGCTCCAGCTCCTCGACGCGGAACGGCTTGGCCAGACAGTCGTCGACCCCGGCCATGAAGGCGCGCACGTCGGCCGGCACGATGCCGGGCGCGGTCAGGAAGACGAACGGAATCACCCGGCCATCGACGATCGAGCGCAGCCGTTCCCACCACGGGCGCCCGTCGAGCGCCGGCAACGTCACCGCTGACAGGATCACGCGCGGCGGCGCCTTCACCGCCGACGCGATCGCGCCCTGCGCGTCGGCGGCGACGTTCACCAGGTAGCCGGCCTGCCCGAGGATCGTCGCCGCCATGCGCGGGATCCACGGATCATTGTCGACGACCAGAACGCGCGCTTTGGGCTTGGCCGTCGGACTCACGCGTCCCCCCCCGTAGGCGACTCGACAACCGACTCGACCGGTCCCCGATCAGGAGCCGGCCTCAGTCCTCGTCGACTTTCCCGTTCCAGCGCCAGTTGCCCCGCTCGCGCTCTTCCGGCTTTGGGCGCGTCGACTTCTTCTTCTCCGGACGTTCGCGTCGCGGAGCATCGCCCGGGCCGCGCGGCGGACCGCCCGACTGAAAGCGGGGATCGAAGCTCCCACCGCCAGCGCCCGCGCCGCCATAGCCGGGAGCCCGCGCGCCGCCGAAGCCACCGCTGCGCGGTGGTGGCGGGCCCGAACCGGGAGGACGCGGCGGACCAAAGCCGCCTCCCGCGCGAGGTGGCCCACCGGGAGCAACGCCCGGAGCGCCAGCAGGGGCGCCCGGTGCGCGCGGCGGACCGAAGCCCCCCGGACGCGGGGCCCCAGGCGCAGCCGGCCCACCGGCAGGACGTGGTCCCGGCGGCTTGGCCTGAGCTTCTTCGATGATGATAGCCCGCCCTTGCATCAGCCGCCCCGACAGCTTTTCGATCGACGCCTTGGCGCCTTCGTCGGTCGCCGTCTCCACGAAGGCGAATCCACGAGGCCGACCCGTGTCGCGATCCAGCGCGACCCGGACGCTCCGAACTTCTATCTGCTCCCCCGCGAACGCCTCACGTAGCTCCTGCTCGTTGACGTTGTACGAGAGATTTCCAATGAAAAGACGAGTACCCATCCAGCTTTCTTCCTGCGCACCCCTAGCCTTGGACCAAGGTTCTTATGAGCTTGGCCGATTGACCCTGTCGCGCAGCTCCTTTCCCGCCTTGAACGTCGGAACGCGCCGTGCGGCGATCTGAATTGACTCGCCAGTCTGGGGATTGCGGCCCGTCCGAGCCGCCGACTCACGAACGGCGAAGGCACCGAACCCGCGCAGATCGATCCGCTCCCCTCTCGCTAGCCCCTCGGCCACCGCCTCGATGAGAGAGTCGATGGTCGCCTCGACCTGAGGCCGGGGAAAATTCTTCTGTTGGGCTACCACGTCCACCAGATCCGCCTTCTTCATGAGTCCGTTTTCTCCTTTGGTTTTCGTTCTGTCAACGCCGTCGAGAGTCTGTGAACGAGCCCTCCTTCACGACTGAAGACGACGGAGGCCGGACGCTAAGACCTTGAGGCGGGCTAAACATAGTGCCTTAGCTTTGGCGAGGTCAAGGTGAGGGACCGATGGGCCCCGAAAGGATGGCGTCGAAGCTGCGGCGCATGGCCCAGGCGGCTTCGTTGGGCGAGGACGCGCTCTCCGCCCGCGCCAGGCCAGTGGCCAGCAGCGATCTGACGCCGGGACAACGCTCTTCTCCCACGATCTCGGAAGTTATCGCTCGCGCGGCGCTCCGGTAGGTGTCCAGACACGCCGCCGGGTCGCCGGCGTTGTACTGGGGTGCGCCGACCTCGATCGCCGAGCTCAGCTTCTCGACCACCAGCGGCAGCTCGGGGCAGCGGGCGAGCAGGTCGCCCTCGCTCGCGCTGCTCATTTCATCGGGCTCGTCCAGCCGCAACGAATCGACGGCGTGTGGCAGGTGGGACGCGGACGAGGTGGCGAGCAGCCGCTGCACGCGCCCGCAACGTGGGTGGGCACCCAGGTCGACCAGGAGGCCGCTCACGCGTGCGGGCAGCGTCTGGCGTGGCCCGTCCAGCTGCAGTGTCAGCTTGAAGAGGTCGGGGCAGTCCTGCGCGTACAAAGCCGACTCGCCCACCGGCGCGGGCGCCGACGTCGGCGACATCGGCGGCAGCATCGGAACCTTGGGCGGCGCCGACGCGTAGGGCAGGTGCCCTTCCGTCGCGAGCGACAGCGCCGCGTCGAGCCCGATGTCGAGCTCGATGCTCGCGTCGAGCGCGGTGGACGAGGTCGCTGCGCGATGAAGCGCCGACGTCAGCGTCGGGCCGAGCGCGCCGCAGTGCTGGCCTGCGCTGTCGCGCACCATGCTGCCCACGGTCGAGAGCAGCACCTGATAGGCGCCCAGCGAGCTGCCGCGCAGGCGCTGGCCGGCGGCCGCCTCCAGGCTCGCCCGCACCCGGCCGATCATGCCGCCGAGCTCGGGGCACGACGCCGTGTGCTCTTTGGCCTCCACCGGCTGCGCCAGCGGGCAGCCGAGGCCGACCACGACGAACACCACCGCCATTCCGGCTCGAGCTTCGGCGGTACGCACCTGCGAAAGAATGACACGAACCGCGCGACGGATCCCGCCGCGCTCGGGCTCGCGGTGTAGTAAAAGGGAAGGCTCTCCGCGACTGTCATGGCGAACGACGACACAGACGCCGACCTCGAGGTCGAGATCGAGACCTTCGATGATCTGGCGTCGCCGACGGATCCAGCTTCACCGACGGATCCCGCGTCGCCAGCGGATCCTGGGTCCTCGACGCTGCCGGCCGTCACCATCATGGGCGGACAGGAGCGGCCCAGCTGCCACCTCATCGCCCTCGCGGCGGGGCGCGGCGGAACGGGGCGTAGCTTGATCGCGGCCAACGTGGCGATCTACCTGGCGCAGGCCGGCAAGAAGGTGGTCGCCATCGACGCCGACCCGGCCGGTGGCCCGCTGCACCAGCTGTTGGGTGCGTCACGCCCGCCCCGCGGCTATGGGGAGATGCTGCGCGGGCGCGTGCAGGATTTCAACGAGCTCATCACCGACACGCCGATCGCCGGCGTGCGCCTGGTTGGCGGTGAGAGCTCGATCTTCGGTTCGCTCAAGACCAAGCAGGGTGCGAAGACGGTGCTGGCGGCGATCCGGACGCTCGAGGCCGACTACGTCGTGGTCGATCTCGGCTCGCCCGAATCGACGCTGACGATCGATCTGTGGCTGGCGGCCGACCTGCCGGTCGTGGTGACCCTGCCGGATCCGGCGTCGATCGAAGCCAGCTATCGATTCATCAAGAGCAGCTTCGTGCGCAAGCTGCGCACCACGCGCGGCCTTGACCGCGTGGTGCCGAACCCCAGCGGCGGCGGCCCGCCGGCGGCGGTCGACATCTACCGCACAGCGCGCGACAACGGCGGCCCCGCCGAGCGCATCAAGGACGAGATCCGCGCCTATCGCCCGCGCTTCATCGTCAACCAGACGCGCGCGCTCTCGGATCTCAAGCTCGGCGTCTGGATGCAGGCGGCGGCGCAGCGGCGGCTCGGGCACACGTTCGAGTACCTTGGCCACGTCGAGTCCGACGAGACGGTGTGGCTGGCGGCGCGGCGGCGGCGGCCGCTGCTGGCCGAGTATCCCGAGGCCAAGGTCGCGAAGAACATCGAGCGCATCACGCGGCGTCTCTTGTCGAGCGAGAGCGAACGCGAGCGCGGCTACGTCGCGCCGATGCTGCGGCTCGAGGAAGAACAGACGCACTACGAGGTGCTCGAGACCGAGCCCGGCGTCAGCGACGAGGAAGTGCGTCGCGCGTACCGCAGCTTGAAGGAGATCTACTCGTCGACCTCGCCGGTGGTGGCGGGCCTTTACGACGAGAACGAGCTGGCCGCGCTGCACTCGCGCGCCAACGCCGCACACGACACGTTGTTCGCGCCCGAGCGGCGGCGCCTCTACGACCTGGCGCTGCCCGAGGCCGACCTGGCGCGCGCGGTGCGCGCGGCGGCGCAGTCGGGCCGCCGCGGGACGGTCGGCAACGGTTCGGGAGAGAACGGCAGCAACGACCGGCGCGAGCACCCCAACGAGTCGCCCGAGCCCGTCATCGAGATCGGCGACGAGGTGACGGGCCCGGTGCTGCGCAAGATCCGCGAGGCGCGCGGCCTGGATCTGGCGGAGATCTCGCAGCGCACGAAGATCAGCGAGCGACATCTGCGATCGATCGAGGAGGAGCGCTTCGGCGAAATGCCCGCGGCGGTCTACGTGCGCGGGTTCGTCACCGAGTACGCGCGCATGCTCCGGATCGATGCCACGCGGGTGGCCGAGCTGTACCTGCGTCGGTTTCGAAGCGCGACGCCCGAAGCGTAGTCGGGGGCCCGCACCGGGCGGGCAACCAGGAACGGCGGCGTTGCGGGACGTGAGGACGGCTGCGCTCTCTCCGTTGTGGGGCGGGGCGAGTGGGTTTCCCTTCGCCACTCAAACAGTCCTCGGCGCGGTGGACGCGGATCTGCACGGCGGAGGTGGGGCTCGCGCCTGCGGAACTCGCGTCGAAGGGAAACCCACTCCCCCCGCTGGGGCACATCTACGTTCACTGCGCCTGGTGCCCGTCATTTTTTAATTTGAGCGATCGGACCAGCGTTGACCGTTCGTGAATGCAAGCCCTGCGCTAAGTCTCTGACCGGGTCGAGCCATCGCTTGTCGGCACTTAGCGTGGGAGGCATTGACGATGCGGTGGGCGCTCGTCCGATCGCTCAAATTAAAAAATGACGGGCACCCAGGCGCAGTGAACGTAGGCGTGACCAAGGGCGGGAGGAGTGGATTTCCCTTCGACGCGAGTTCCGCAGGCGCGACGCCCGGGCGTGCCGAACAAATCCGCGTACAACGCGCCGAGGACTGTTTGAGTGGCGAAGGGAAACCCACTCCTTCCGCCCCCACAACGGAGAGAGCGCAGCCGTCCTCACGACCCGCACCGCCGCCGTTCCTGGTTACCTCACCCGGTGCGGGAGGCCAGCATCAGAGCACGTTGGACGCGAGCTCGGCCAGCTGCGAACGTTCGCCCTTCGACAGCGTCACGTGCCCGGCGATGCCCTCGGCCTTGAACTTCTCGACGACGGTCGTGAGCCCGTTCGAGGTCGCGTCGACGTAAGGGTTGTCGATCTGGTAGGGATCACCCGTGAGCACGACCTTGGTCGCCTCACCGACGCGCGTGATGATCGTCTTCACCTCGTGCGGCGTCAGGTTCTGCGCCTCGTCGACGATGATGAACTGGTTCGGGATCGACCGCCCGCGGATGTACGTCAGCGGCTCGATCTCGATGAACCCCATGTGCATCAGCTCCTGGTGGCTGCGCCCGTTCTTGCGCTCCGTCTTCGACAACCCCATCAGAAACTCGATGTTGTCGTAGATCGGCTGCATCCATGGATTCAGCTTTTCCTCGAGATCGCCGGGCAGGTAGCCGACGTCCCGCCCGAGCGGGAAAATCGGCCGCGAGACCAGCATCTTCGAGTAGACGCTCTCCTCGACGACCTTTTGCAGGCCGGCGGCGAGCGCGAGCATGGTCTTGCCGGTGCCGGCCTTGCCGACCAGCGTGATCAGCTTGATGTCGTCGGACAGCAGCAGATCCAGCGCGCAGTGCTGTTCCTTGTTGCGCGGGCGAATCCCCCACACGCCGTCGCGGATCTTGCGCAGCGGCACCAGCTTGCGCGCCGTCCCGTCGTAGCGGCCGAGCGCGCTGTGCGACGCGCTGTCACGATCGCGCAGCAACAGGTACTGGTTCGGGTTCAGGGCGGCCTGGTCCAGCTCCAGCGTCCCTTGCGTGTAGAACTGGTCGACGTCGGCGCCGCTCACCGGCAGCTCGGCGATGCCCGAATAGAGTTCTTCGATGTCGATGCGCTCGGCTTCGAAGTCCATCGCGGTCAGCCCGAGCGCGTCGGCGCGGATGCGCAGGTTCACGTCCTTGGTGACGAAGATCGTCGGCTCGTTCTCGTTGGCGTCGCGCACGTCGAGCGCGACCATCAAGATCAAGTGGTCGGCGATCTGACTCTCGCGCAACGTCGTCGGCACCGACCGCGCCGCTGACAGCACGCGCAGCCGCCCGCCCGACTCCAGCGGCGCGCCTTCCGACGACAGGCGCGCCCCGCCGGCGCGCAACTTGTCGAGCACACGCGCAACCTCACGCGCGTTGCGGCCGCGCTCCGACGCTTCCTTTTTGAACTGATCGATCTCCTCGAGAACGAAGATCGGGATCACGACCTCGTTGTCGGCGAACTGGAGCATGGCCCGCGGATCGTGGATCAGGACGTTGGTATCGAGGACGAAGTGCTTCATCACGGCGGACACATGACCCTTCCAGACTGACGAGTGGATGGCAAGGGCGGCGACCGTCGCCGTCGACGATCGGGATTGCCGCTGCCCCATTGCCTCGCGAACGATTTACCGAAACGGCGCGCTAGCGAAACGGTGCGGGAGCGCGCGTTACGGGGCGGGCTTGTCCTTGTCCTTGGCCTTGGCCTTCGCGCCCGCCTTCTTGTCGTGCGCGATGGTGACCCGCTTGATCACCACGTCGGTCACCGGCTTGTCACGCGCGCCACGCTCGACGTTCGCGATCTCGGTGACCAGCGACAGCGGATCGCAGTGGCCGAAGATGGTGTGGCGGCCCGTCAGATGAGCGGGCGTCCCTTCCGTGATGAAGAACTGCGAACCATTGGTGACCGGGCCGGCGTTCGCCATCGCGAGCAGGGCCGGCTTGTCGAACTTCAGATCGGGAGAAAACTCGTCCTCGAACTTGTAGCCCGGGTTGCCGGTGCCGTTCCCCAGCGGATCGCCGCCCTGGATCATGAAGCCCGGGATCACGCGGTGGAAGATCAGGCCATCGTAGAACGGCTTCTTCACCCACTTGCTGGTCTTCGTGTCGAGCCACGGCCGCAGGCCACGCGCCAGCCCCACGAAGTTGGCGACGGTGATCGGCGCCTGCTTGTCGTAGAGCTCGCAGGTGAACTTGCCCTTGGTGGTGTCGATCGTCGCGACGAGCGGCGCGCTCGCCGGCCCCGGCAATCCCTTGGTCGCCTGCTCGAGCGTGAACTTGCCGCCCATGGGGTCGGGTTCGTCGGCGCGGGCGGTGGAACCGGTGAGAAGCATCGGCGCCGCGAGCGCGGCAGCCAGAGCGGCCAGCGAGAACCAGTTGGGGCGAGGGGCTACAGTGCGCATTCTCCAGATCCTCCGGGTCGACGGGTCGATGAAAAGGTGGCCTCTTTTACCACTGATCGGTCCCGGCCAGACCCGGGAAATCACCGCGGCGATTTTCCATGCTTGGTATGGGCGCGGTCGAGCACGGCGGCCAGATCGACACCGCGCGCGCGGCGCAGCTTGACCCACAGATCACCGACGGCGCGGATGCGCGGAGGCAGTGTCCGGATCGTGAAGTCGCGCGGGTCGAGCTCATCTCCGATTTCCGTCCACCGAAGCGGCGTCGACGCGCCCGCGAACGCGCTGGCGCGCGCGCTGTACGCGCACGCCAGGGTCTTGCCGCGGATGTTCTGCAAGTAATCGACGTAGACCGTCCCCGCGGGCCGCCGCTCGACAGCGCGCTCGACGGTGGCGACACGCGGGTGCTTGCGCGCGATGATCGTCGCCACGATCTGGCAAAAGAGCATGCCGCTCTCGTACGGCGTACCCGCCGCGAGCGGCAAGTAGATATGCATCCCCGAGGCACCCGAGGTCTTCACGAACCCCTCGACGCCCAGCGCCTCGAGCTCTTCGTGCGCCCAGCGCGCGACGTCGCGCACGCGCGCGAACGGCGTCCCCTCGAGCGGGTCGAGATCCAGCGCGGCGAAGTCCATGTCGTCGATCGACTGCGCGCGCGAGAACCAGGGGTCCTGCGAGATCGACGCGAGCTGGGTCATGTAGAGCAGCGTCGCCAGCGAGCCCCCGATCATGCGTGTCGGGACCTCCTTGTCGGCGGCGACGCGTTCCACCCGCACGCCGTGCGGGGGCTTGTCGGGCGCGCGCTGCTGGTAGAACGCGCTGCCGTCGACGCCGTCGGGGAATCGGCGCATGACCAGCGGGCGATCCGCCAGCACCGGCAAGAGCTGCGGCGCGACCGAGACGTAGTAGCGCAAGAGCTCGCCCTTGGTGATGCCGAGCGCGCGCCAGAGCGGCTTCTTCAAGTTGGTGACGTCGAGCGAGATGCCACCGGGCAGCTCGAGGGAGCCGCCGCCGGTCCTCGACGCCTCGAGCGCGTCGAGCGCGGCGCTGAGCTTGGCGAGCTCCGCGCGCGTCGGCACGTTGCCAGGCTCGCCGGCACGCGCGCGCTTCACTCTCGGTGGCTTCGCCATCGGTTCCTCCTCCTCCGGCGGGACGCGCTGAGCCTCGCGCGTGACGGCCGCGGGTGCCACGTCGTCGCGCAGGCCGAGGAACACCGCGTGCCGCGCGATTCCGTCGTCGGTCCAGCCTGAGAATTGCACCTCGGCGACGAGCTCAGGGCGCACCCAGTGGGGGCGCTCGTTCGCGGGCGGAACGGCGGTGAATGGGCAGACGTCGATCTCGCGCGCGGCGAGCAAGCCGCCGATTCGCTCGAGATCCTTCTCGCTGAATCCGCTGCCGACGTGGCCGGCATAGCGCAGGCCGGCCGGCTCGCGCACGCCGAGCAGCAGCGCGCCCAGCTGCGCGCGCGAGCGCCGCGGCTCGGTCCAGCCGCCGACGATCATCTCCTGGCGCTTGACCAGCTTGATCTTGCGCCACTCGGCGGCGCGCTCGCCCGACCGGTAGCGCGAGGCGCCGTCCTTGGCGATGAGGCCCTCCCATCCGCTCGCCAGCGCCTGCTCGTAAAGGGCGGCGCCGTCGCCGACCGCGATCTCGCTCAGGCGCAGGCGATCGGGCCGCGCGCCGGCAAAGAGCTGCTCGAGCTGCATGCGGCGCTCGACCAGCGGCAGCGCGCGCACATCGCGCCCGTCGCGGAACAGGACATCGAAGACGACGTACGCCACCGGGTGCTGCGCCGCCAGGCGCACGACGTCGGTCCCCCCGGTCAGGTGAATGCGATCTTGAATGCGCTGAAAGCCGAGCGGCGCGCCCGCGGCGTCGAGCGCGACGATCTCACCATCGAGGATCAGCGCGCCGCCACCGATCGCCACCGGATTCGCGCGCGCCCAGGCCGCCAGCGACGCGACGACCTCGGGAAACTGCGCGGTCTTGTCGTTGCCGACGCGCGATGCGATCCGGACGCGAGGGCCCGACTTCCCATCGAGCGGCGCGACTTCGACCACGGCACGGATGCCGTCGTACTTTCGTTCGTACACGAGGCGCGGATCGTCGAGCGGCGCAGTCGCCAGGGTCGCCAGCATCGGCTGCGGCAGATCGGCCGCGGCCGCCGGACGCCGACGTCTAGAGATCGGGGACACTGCTGAAATCGACGGCCGCGCCGGGGTGGATGCCCAGCTTGGCCGACAGACCGCCGTTGATCTCCAGCACGTACTCGGAGACCCCGTCGACGCGACGGGCGCTGAGCGTGCGCGGCTCGGCGTTCTCGACGATGCCCACGATGTGGCGGTCGGAGCCGATGAAGATCATGTCGAGCGGAATGAAGGTGTTCTTCATCCAGAAGGTGAGCGGCGCGGCGCGCTCGAAAATGAAGAGCATGCCGGCGTCGGCGTCCATCCGCTCGCGGTACATGAGGCCCTGCTCGCGGTCGCGCTCGGTACGCGCGATCTCGACGCGAAACGCCGCCGTGCGCCCGCCGTCGACGGGGATGTCGACGTGCGCGGGAACGACGGCGGCCGCCGACGCGCCTGCGCTCATCCGCTGGCTGTTCTTGCAGCCGGCCCCGGCGCCCAGCATCCCGAGAGCGAAGGCCAACGCCAACACGACGCGCGCGCGCTGCATCCGGAGACGACTCACGCAGCGAAGCGTATCATCAAGACGTGACGACCGCCGACCGCCCGCTCGCTCCCTGGCGTGTGCTGGTCACACGCCCCGAGAGCGACGCCGCGGGCCCGCTCGCGGAGGCTCTCGCGGCCGCCGGTGCAACACCGGTCCTCTACCCCACGATCGTGGTTGCGCCGCCGCCGTCGTGGCAGCCCCTGGACGAGGCGATCGATCGGGCGCGCGCGGGCGCCTACGGCTGGGCGATCTTCACCAGCCCGTCCGCGCTCGGGTTCACGGTCCGCCGCCTGGCCGAGCGGAGCATCGACACGCGCGCGCTTTCGGGCCTGCGGATCGCAGCGGTCGGGTCGGAGACCGCGCGCGCGATCCGTGGCGCGGGACTGGACGTCGCGCTGGTTCCGGCCGTGGATCAGCAGCGGCAAGAGGGATTGCTCGCGGCGCTGCTCGCGATGCTGCCGCCTCCCGACGACAGCGGCGCCCGCATCCTGTTCCCGCAAGCGCTGGGTGGACGCGAGCTGGTGCGCGACGAGCTCGGGCGGCGCGGATACACGATCGACGTCGTGCCGGTGTCGCAGACGCTCGCGCGCGATCTGGCGGAGCCGCCGCCCCCGTTCGACGTCGCGACGTTCGCCAGCCCGTCGGCGCTGCGCGCGTTCGTCGAGCGCCTCGGCGGCAAGCGGCTGGACCAGACGCGCGTCGCGGTGATCGGCCCCACCACCGCCGCGGTGGCCGCCGCGCTGGGCGTGCGGGTCGACGCGATGCCGCCCAACCCCAGCGTGCCGGCGCTGGTGCAGTGCTTGATCGATCTGCGGAAGCGCGCGGACGAGCACACGATCGGCTAGATTCGACCCATGTCGTTCCCCGAATCCCGCCCGCGCCGGCTCCGCCGGACCGCCGCCATCCGTCGCATGGTGCGAGAGACCACCCTCTCGCCCGATAACTTTCAATTTCCGCTGTTCGTCTGCCCGGGCAAGGGCGTGAAGAAGGAGATCTCGTCGCTGCCGGGGCAGTTTCACTTCTCGGTCGACATGCTGGCGCGCGAGGTCGAGGAGATCGCGAAGCTGGGCATCCCGTCGGTGATCCTGTTCGGCTTGCCCGAGAAGAAGGACGAGGTCGGCAGCGAAGCCTGGCACCCCGACGGCGTCGTGCAACGCGCGATCCGGACGATCAAGAAGGCGACGCCGGATCTGGCGATCGCCGTCGACACCTGCTTCTGCGAGTACACCACGCACGGCCACTGCGGCGTCGTACGCGACGGCGAGGTCGACAACGACGCCACGCTGGAGAATCTCGGCCGCGCCGCGATCTCCTATGCGCGCGCCGGCGCCGACCTGATCGCGCCGTCGGGCATGATGGACGGCTTCGTCGGCTTCCTGCGCGAATCACTCGACGAGGACGGCTTCGAATCGGCGGCGATCCTGTCGTACGCCGCGAAGTACGCGTCGGCATTCTACGGCCCGTTCCGGACGGCGGTGGATTCAGCGCCGTCGTTCGGCGATCGCCAGGGATACCAGATGGATCCCAGCAACATCCGCGAGGCGATCCGCGAGGTCGCGCTCGACGTCGAGGAGGGCGCCGACATCATCATGGTGAAGCCGGCGCTGGCGTATCTGGACGTCATCGGCGAAGTGCGCCGCGAGTTCGACGTGCCCATCGCGGCCTACAACGTCTCGGGCGAGTACGCGATGATCAAGGCCGCGGCGGCCGCGGGATGGATCGATCACGACCGCGTGATGATGGAGACCTTGCTGTCGATCCGCCGCGCCGGCGCCGACGTGATCCTCACGTACCACGCAAAGGAAGCCGCGAAGCTATTGCTGCGGCACAGCCACGGTTAGGCTACGGCTTGGCGGGCTCTGGTTGACCGGGTTCGAGCTCGCTGCGCAGCTCGTACGGCTCTTCGAGCCCCGGCACGCCCTCGGTCTTCGCCGTGGCCGGCTCGATCGGCTTGCGCGTGACGCCGACGATCACCGGCTGGCCCGCGTGCGCCGGCAGCGAGAACTCCTCCTCGCGGCCCGGCCCCTCGCGGTCGGTCGGCGGCTTGCCGTCCTGCTCATCGTAAATGACCATCACGTCGACGCCCGCCGGGGCGCGCACGCGTCCGAGCAAGCGGCCGTCGGCGTTCGGCGTCAGCGAAAACCAATCCTTGTCGTCGGCGCTGCCGAGATAGCCGCGCACCGACGAGCCGACCGCGACGACGTTGGCCGCCTCCTTCCAATCGTTGGGCTCGACCTCCCAGCCGAGCTCGGGCGCGCCCCAGTGCGCGGTCAGCGTGTACTTGTCGGCGACGTTCTCGACGGGCGCCTGACCCTCGACCCATTCTTGATGCACGAGCAGGTAACCGCCCGCCGGCCCGATCGCGGTCGGCTGCAGCCACTCGCCCCAGCCGGGCCCACGGGCGTCGGCCTTGACGACGCGCCGCCCCTGAGCGTCGAACAGCTCCAGCACGAGATCGACGTCGGGGATGCCGCGCAATCGCGCGCTCACGGTGCGCGCACCGTGGCCACGCGGGATCAGGAAGTAGTCGAGATCCGGGCGGCCACCGGCGAGCGCCTTGCCGATGCTGCCCTGCACGGGCACGTCCGAAGCGATCGGGTTGGCGTAGCCGGCGGCGTTGTTGGGCTCGTGCTCCGAGGTCACGCCACGCGGGGAGAGGCCGCGCTCGAAGTAGAGGCCCCCGCCCGCGAAGACCGCGAGCAGGATTCCCGGCACGATCAAGAGGCCGAACAGCTTGCGCCGCCGCAGCGAGTGCTCGAACGCGTCGATATCGCGGCGCCGCAAGCGCAGCCCGCCGTCGGCCGGATCCTCCGTCACGATCGAGATCGTCGGCGACTCGGTGATCTCGGGGCTGCGCACGTCCAGCGCCGAGCGAGCCGCTGGCTCGACGCCGCGGGCGGGGCTCTCGGTGCGCGGCATGACCGCCAGCGCGGTCTCGAGGTCGGCCTGCACCTCGGCGGCCGACGAGTAGCGATCGCCCGGCACCTTCGCCATCGCGCGCATGACGATGCGGTCGGCCTCGGGCGGCAACCCCAGCTCGGGGACGCGCCGGCCCGGCGGAACGACCTCTTCAGTCAGGTGTTTCGACAGGACCGCGACCGGCGACGGTGCCTGAAACGGCGGCAGCCCACTCAGCACGCGATAGAGCGTCGCGCCCAGGCTGTAGATGTCGGCGCGCGCGTCCAGCGGCTCGGCGCGCACCTGTTCGGGCGACATGTAGTACGGTGTGCCGACGACGGCGCCGCCGAGCGTGATCGCAGCTGATTCCTCGCGCTCGCGTAGCTTGGCGAGGCCGAAGTCGAGCACCTTGGCGTGCTCGGTTCCGTCGCGGCGCAGGATCGCCATCAGGTTCTCGGGCTTGAGATCGCGATGGATGATCCCGGCGTCGTGCGCCTCGGTCAGCGCCGAGCAGACCTGAACGAACAGCTTGGCCGCGCGCGCGAACGAGAGCGGCCCCTCGCGCGACAGCACGGCGCCCAGGTCCTCACCCTTGACGTACTCCATGACCAGGTACAGCGCCCCGTCACACTGCCCGAAGTCGAACGTCTGCACGATGTTCGGGTGATTGAGCTGGCTGATGGCCTGGGCTTCGAGGCGAAAGCGCCGGATGACTTCCTTCTGCTTGGCGCTCTCTGCGTGCAACACCTTCATCGCGGCGAACTTGCCGAGCTGCAGGTGCTCGACCCGGTACACCACGCCCATCCCGCCGGCGCCGACGCGATCGAGCACACGGTAGCGCCGATCGACGACGCGCCCGAGCCAGGGATCGGGCTCCTCGCTGCCGTCTTCGACCGCGACCCCGCACTTCCCACAGAACCGAACCTTCACCTCACCGAGAGGCGCAGCACAGTGACGGCAGACGGACACGGCAGAGAGACTAACCTTGCCCGCCACGCCTAGCTAATGACGCACCTAAGATCCCTTATCTCCATCCACCTTCATTTTTACCCTTGCGCTCAGAATCAAACCTGGCATATTCCGCCCCCTCATCGCATCCCACCCGGGAACGCGGATGAGGTGGCGGGCCGGTGCTGGGCGGGCGCAAATCGCAGGGGTCGCAGGTGTCGGAAGGGGCGCAAGAGGTCGGCCACAGACCTTGGGTAGGCGTGCCGGTGGCGTGGGTGAAGTCAGCTCTCGAGCCGGTCGCGACCCAGTAAAAGTTCGGTGGTTTTTTTCTTGACTGTAAACTGAGTATCAATAAACTCTGCCTCCCTCAGCCGCCGGGACGGGTTCGAAACGAAAACGAAACCGAGCCGGTGGGTGAAGGAAACAGAAGTTCGAGAAGTAGTAGCGTCGGTCTCTGAAAGCTGAATAGCAAATCGAGTTCGAAAGGTAACGACTCCGTCTTCGGACGGAATCGAAATACCCCGACAATTTGAGTTCCGAGTAGTCAGTTCATCTCGAGTTGTTTGTCCGGCAGGCCTTCGGGTC
>CAZNCQ010000117.1:0-20361 GCA_964571275.1 uncultured Myxococcales bacterium | reverse complement strand
AGTCGTGGCGCGACTCGAACGCCATCACGCCCAGCGCGAACGCCGGCCGATCCAGGTCGGGGAAGCGCCGAAGCGCCGCGCGATAGGCCTGGTCGGCGTGCCGGACATCGCCGCCCAGGCGCGCGACGTCGCCCAGCAGCACCAGGTCGTCACCGCGCAGCTGGTCGCAGTCGCGGTCGAAGCCCTCGGCCAGCGCCAGCGTCAGCGCCTGGTGGTACTGCGCGCGGCGCGCCAGGGCTCGCCAGGTGGTGGCCATCGGCACGGGCGCTCCCGGCAGGGGAGCGGCAGCGGACGGCGCGGGCGCCATACCAGGCGCGGGCGCCGATGATGGCGCAGGCGCCATCGCAGAGGCGGCAGCGCGCGTGCCCGTCGCTCGCGACGCCATCCACCGGTGCACGCGCGCTGACGGCGCAACGGCCGCGGGCGGTGTCTCCGGCGCGACAGGCGCCAGCGAAGCCTCGGGGGCCGATGCCGGCTCGAGCGCCTCGGCGGGCGCGGCCATCGGTTCGGGCGCTGCCGGCTCGACCATGTGTGTGTCGGCGAGCGGAACGATCTGCGGCGCGGGCGCTGCCGGCTCGGCCAGCGCCAGGGTCGCGCCCCGCGAGCTCGCGTGCAGCACGTGGCCGGCGCGCACGCGCGCGCCCGACGCCGCCATGCCCGGGCCGGTGACGACGACCGAGCCCTCGAAGAGGCGCACGGTCAACGCGTGGTCGCGCCGGCTCCACACCGTCGAGAAGCGCGTGCCGGTCACGCGGATGCGGTAGTCGCCGGCGTGAACCTCCCAGCGCGTCTGCGGGCGATGAACGATGCTCGCGTCAAGGTGCCCGTCGTCGAGCGTCACAGTCGCACCGTTCGCATCGACGGAATCGATGCGCGCGTGGCTGTTGTCGCCGACCACGACGCGCGAGCCGTCGGAGAAGACCGCGGCCATCGCCTGGCCGGCGGGCGGCGCGAGCAGATCGCCGGTCTGACCGAAGTGACCGGGAGCGTCGATCGAAAACGTCAGAAACGGGCTGCGGTGCAGCGACACCGCCACCAGCAACACCGCCGCGACCGCGGCCGCGGCCGTGCCCAGCGAGACCCAACGCCAGGTGCGCGTCTCGACCCGCGACTTCGCCGTGCCCTCCACCATCCGCGCCGCAACCAGATGCTTGACCTCGGACTCGATATCGATGCGCCGCAGATCGTTACGCTGAGCTGCTGCGACCTCTTTCATAAGCTCTTCGACCGCACTCATTTGGATGCCCACCTTCCTCTGTCCACCCGGTCCTTTAACACCGGAGATTCCTGCGCTGCCGCGAGGAATCGTGCCTCCGCCCGCGCTAGTCTTCTTTTGATAGTTGCTAGTGAAACGCGGCAAGCCGCTGCTACTTCGGTCAGCTCCATCTCGGCGATGAAGCGCATGGAGAAAGCCATTCGCTCGTCGGTCGGCAGCGTGTCGAGCGCGCGATAAGTCGCTCGCACCGCCATCCGTGTGTCGCCGTCCGATTGCCGCACCGGGATGTCGGGCAGCGACTCGGGCGGCACGAACATGATCCAGCGCCAGCGGCGCTTGCGCCGGATGCGGCCGCGCGCCGTGAAGACCGCGAGGCTGGCGATCCAGCTCTGTAACGCCGACGGATCCTTCAGCTTGTGCACGCCCTCGAGCACGGCGACGAAGACGTCCTGGACGACGTCGACGAGATCCGACTCGACGCCCATCGCGCCCGCGACGAGGCGCTGCACCAACGGCAGGTAGCGCTCGACCAGCACCTCTCTCGCGCGCAGGTCACCGGCGCGGAGCGCGGCGATGAACGTCCGGTTCGCTTCCTGAGGGTCCTCGGCCGCCGCCGGCGGCTTGAACTCCAGAATTGAACCGTGGGTTTTGGACAGCATCGTCGTCTCCGCCGGGACCGGGGTCTCTTGCCCCACCGGCAGTGCATCAGTGTCCGCGCGCCGATCTTGCGGCTCAGAGCGGACCGGTGGCGTAGGTGTCCCAATGAGTGGAGGAGACAGCGGCGGTGAAAGCGGGAGCCCCCGCCCTCGGAGTCGGCGCATCCAGACAGCTTACCGCCCTAGCCATCCCCCATCTACAACCAGGATGTGGCCGTGAACGAAATCACTGGCTCGCGAGCAAAGGAACACCGCGGCACCGCCCAGGTCTTCGGGCTCTCCCCAGCGACCAGCCGGGATCCGTTCCAGGATCTGGCGGCTGCGCGTTGCGTCTTGCTGCAGCTGGCTGGTGTTGTCCGTGCGGATGTAGCCGGGGGCGATGCCGTTGACGTTGATGCCCTTGGCCGCCCACTCGTTCGCCAGCGCCTTGGTGAGCTGAGCCACACCACCCTTCGAGGCGGCGTAAGCAGGGACGGTCAGACCGCCCTGGAAGGACAGGAGCGAGGCGACGTTGACGATCTTGCCCCGGCCGCGCGCCAACATGTGCCGTCCCGCGGCGCGGCACATACGAAAGACGCCGGACAGGTTGACATTGACCACCTGGTCCCAGTCGTCGTCGGTGGTGTCGGCTGCCGGCGCGCGCTTGATCGTGCCCGCGTTGTTGACCAGGAGATCGACGCTGCCCAGGTCGCGCACCGCCGCGTCGACCAGCGCGGCCGGCGTCGCAGGGTCGTGCATGTCGCCGCGCAGTCCGACGCTGCGCCGCCCGACCTGCCGTACGCGATCGCAGGTCTCGTCGGGCGGCCTGCTGTTGCCGTGGCAGGCAACGTCGGCGCCAGCGGCGGCCAGCGCGGTCGCGATCGCGGCGCCGATGCCGCGCGACGCGCCGGTGACCAGCGCGTTGCACCCCTCGAGCGAAAACGGACCGGGCGACTGCGACATCGGGCTCGCTCGCTATTTGCGGCTGGCCTCCAGGCCTGACCCTGACTTGTCGAACCCGGGCTGGACGTTGACCACGCCGAACTGGCGATCCTCGACCTCGCGGTGGGCGGCCATCATCCAGATAAAGTTGATGCTGTGCCCCGGCGCCGCGACGTTGGGGTGGTATCCCGCCGGCATCAGCACGGCGTCACCGTCGCGAACCACGGCCGCCAGCTCCGGCTCGCCCGGCTGCGTGTAGACCATCTGGATCCCGAAGGCCGGCGGAGGCATGTCGAAGTAGACGTAGACCTCTTCGAGCATCGCGCCGTGCTCGTGGGGCGGCCAGCTGGTCCAGTTCCCGGGCTGCGACCGCGTGAACCCGGCCAGGATTCGCCCCGCGCGCACGTTGTCGCCGATGACGATGTTCAGGTCGCGCGTGGTGGCCGCGCCGCCGGCGGTGAACTTGAGCTTGGGATCCTTGGCCAGCTCCGTGTAGCGAATGACCTGAAGGGGATAGTCGCCGGTGACCTCCGCGGCGATCTCGACCAGGTCGACCTCGCCGCGGGTAGTGACCTCGACGAACGATCCGCGCGGGATGTAGATCGCGTCGTAAAGACCGATGTCGTAGCCGGTGCTGCCGACGCTCACGCGACAGGCGCCGCGCATGCAGAGCAGCGCGGTCTCACGCCCGCCGGTCTCGAACGCCGTCGTCGAGAGCGTCGTGTCCAGTCGAACCCGCCCGTAGCACAGATGCCGCAGCACGCTGTTCTGCGGACACACCGCCACGGTCCTGCCGCGGTGCGAAGCCGTCCCTGTGAAAACCAGCTGCTTCGGATCGAGACGTTCTTGGTTCAACATCGGCGCCCGGGCTCCCTTCCGCCCTGAGGCTTAGAACGAAATGACCGCCGAGACAACGATCAGATTGGGGTCCGGTCTCGCCATCAGCGCCGCCGCCGGCGGCGGCAGGAGCGACGTCACCTGCGCGGTGTAGCTGGCGGAGGTGACGGCGGAGCCGTAGATGTACCGGGTGTAGTCGACGATGATGTACTCCCGGCTGAGCCAGTTGGTGTGGAAGATGAGCCGCGGTGAGATCGCCGAGTAGGCGACGGTGGTGTCCCCGGCATTGGGCATGACCCGATCGAACCGGACGCCCGCCGCCATGAACGAGAGCGGCATCACGTCGAGATCGGCGCCGAACTTGAGCCGATCCTGCTTCAGGCTCGGCGAGTCGATATGGTTGTACATACCGAAGATACCGAGCGCCAGATCAGGACCGCCGCGCGGCTTGCCCAGCAGCGGCGCCAGACGCACCAGCGACTGGAACAGAACCGAGTCGACCTTGCCCGAATCGTCGCGCGACGCGGCCGGGTTGGCCTGGTAGTAGTTGACCACCGGATTGAGAGGGCCGAAGTAGTTCTCCTTGAAGCCGAGGCCGTCGGCGCCGTGAATGACCTCGATGGCGCCAGCGAGCGGCAAGATCCCCGACGCGTCGATGTGCGAGTACCCGGCGTAGGCGCTCACCTTGGATGTGTCGACGTGGATTTCTCCACCGTAGACGGTCATCGATCCCGGCCGACTCCTGATGGCGGCGCCCGTTGTCGACATTTGATCGCCGGTGGAGGCGAGGAAGTCATCGGGCGTGAACGAGTAAAGGTAGTGGCCCGAGATCTGTAGCCAATCGTCAGCGAGCAACGAAGCGTGGGCGTGATGGAGGAAGGTCGAACCCTGGGGCACCGGGCCCTGCACCGGAAGGTACGGGGCGAGCGGCGGCAGAGGGCTGTGGTTGTACGAGACGTAGGGGACCACCTCGAGCTTCGCGCCAAACCCGTGCTCGACGACGAGCTGCCAGTGCTCGTTGAGATCGATGTCGGCGGTCAGCGCCTCGCCGGCTACGTGGGTACGGCCGAAGAGGTACGTTCCGTAGTACCCGGTGCTCTCCTGCTTGGGGCCGGCGTTGCCATAGCGGTTCGAGAACGCACCGACCGTCCAGGCGATGCCGCCCACGTTGCCGAACAGATCGGCCCACTTCAGCGTCACGTAGGCCTGGGCCACGCCGCCGATCTTCACCAGGTTGTCGTAGCTCGAATCATTGAGCGTATCGGTCGTGATGATCACGTTGGCCGACACGTTGGGGTTCGAGATGTTCAGGTACAGCGAGCCGCCGGGCGACGGCGTCAGGCCGACGTAGTTCCAATCGGTCTTGTCGAGGCCGGGCACGCGCGCCGGGCTGTGCCATTGATTGCCCGGGTAGAGGTCGTTGCGCGGACCGATACCGAGACGCTCGGGGGCGACGAAGAATCCGTGCAGCGCGTACTTCCAGCCCTTGGTCTTGAGGCGCGGCACGCCGAGATCGACGGCGCCGAGCAGATCCGCCTCGGGACCAATGTCGTGCTGGATCGGCTCCATACCGACCGTGGTCTCGAGATCCTTCTTGCGCTTTTCGACCGGTACCTTCTTCGGCGGCTCGGGTGGCGGCGTCGGCGCGATGGGGATCATCACCGGCGGCGCCTCCCCGGGCGGGGGAGGCGGCATCTCCGGCGGCGGAGGCGGCGGCAGCGGTGGCTGCGCCTCGGCAGGAGCCGCGGGCGGTGCACCAGGCGGAGCCGCCTGCTGTGCGCGCGCGGTCGTGACCGCCCCGAGCAGCGACAGGGTGACCATCATCGTCACGCCGACGCCGAAGCGCTTCGAGATCCAGTTGTGTTTGCGAGTGGTCATGGCCTTTAGAATGAAAAGAGGAGGGTTATCGCCAGCATGTCGGCATCCGCTTTGCGGATCGTGCTGTAGGGCGATCCGACGTACGCACGCGGTCCCAAGAAGTAGTGCGTGTAGTCCACGACGATGAGCTCCTTGCTTTTCCAATTGGTGTGGATGATGAGCCGCGGGGAGACGGTCGTGAAAGCATCGGACCCCGATGACATGCCCGCGATGATGTTCGACCAGTAGGTCGGATCGCGATTGAAGATGGACGGTTGAACGCGGTCGACGCGGGCACCGACGTTCAGGTACTTGTGCGCCTGGACCTCGACCTCGACGCCGCCCTTGAACTTGTGCTCGTGGATGTTCTCGTCGCGCCCGGCCGCGGTGGGAGGGTTGTGCACGGACGGGCTGTGGACGTAGTTGTACATTCCGTAGAGGCCCAGCGTGGTCTCGCGGCCGAGCGGTGCGCGTCCGAACACACGCGACAGGCGGAAGATCCACTGGAACAGCACCGTGTCGACCGTTCCCGAATCGTTCGAGGGCGTGATGTTCGAGACGACGTCCTTTCGTCCGAAGTAGACGCTGCGGAACCCGGTGCCGGAGGTCCCGTGAACGACCTGCAGCGCCGGCCCCAGGAAATCGCCGTTGTCGACGCTAACGTGCGAGTAACCGATATAGCCGCTGCCCATGTCGAGGCCATCGAAGTGCAGATCGCCGCCGTATGAGCTCATGGCGGAGGTCTTGTTGGTCTGCACCGATCCCGGGTTGATCGGAAACGGCGGCGCGGTGTCGTAAGGCGACCAGCAATAGAGGTAGTGCAGTCCGAGACGCAGCCAGTCGTCGTAGGCGAGCGCGGCGTGTGCGTGATGAACGAAGGTCGATCCTTGGGGGTTGGTCGCCGTCGGAAGGAATCCGTTCTTTTCCTGCTGATTCGTGAAGGGGACGACTTCGAGCATGCCGCCGATGCCGTGCTCGAGCGTCAGCTCGAGGTGGTCGTTGAGATCGATATCCGCGGTGAGATCCTCGCCCGTGGTGTGGAAGCGGCCGAAGAGATACGTGCCGTAGTAGCCCGAGCTGCGTTCACCCGGGCCGGCGTTTCCGTAGCGCATCGAGAAGCTGCCCACGGTGGCGGCGACGCCGCCGCGGCTTCCGAACACCTCGGGAAACTTCAGGGTCACGTACGCTTGGTTGATACCGCCGAGCTGATCCAGATCCTTGTAGCCGCTGTCCCAGATCTGGTTCGCGCTCATGATGACGTTGGCGGAGACGCGCGCGTTGCCGACGGTGACGTACATGTTGACGTCGGGGTTCGACGCGAGCGCGAGATACGTCCAATCGCCTGAGGCCTGCCCTGGCACACGAGGGGGGCTGTGCAACTCCAGCCCTGGCGACTGATCATCGTGTGGACCAAGGCTGAGGCGCATGGGCGCGCGCACATAGCCCTTGAGCGAGTACCACCAGCCCTTGTTGACGTAGGCGGTGGAGTCGCCTTCGACTCCGTAGCCGCTGTAGTCCGCGCGCGCGCCGCCCGACGTGATATCGGCCTCGCTGCCGAGATCGACCGCGGTCGGCGCGGCGCCGGTGGTGATGCGCAGCGAGCGCATGCGTTTCGGCGGCGGCGCGGCGACCGCGGGCGTGCCCGGCGCTTCCGGCAGCACGGGCGGCGCCTCGAGCGCCGGGATCGCGTCGACCGCCGGTGGCGGCGCGTCCGCCGGTGGCGTTGCCCCCGGCGGACCAGCCACAGCGTCGGCGGGCGCTGGTGAAGCCGCCGGCGCTGGAGCCGCCGGCGTGGGTGGAGCCGCCGGAGCGGCTGCCGGCGGTTTGGCTCCCGCCGGTTCTTCGGCAGCAGCCCTTCCAGCCAGCGACGGCACTGTGATCAAGAAGAGCGCCCAACCAAGGACGCGCCCTCTCTGACAGCGCATAGAGGTGAACCGACTCCGAGTCTGATCGTTTTCAGTCACTTGGAAGAACCGCTGCCGAGGGTGCAGGGCCGTGATAGGTGTCCTCATGGTTTCAAAGCGGCTCACACTTTCCTTCACGTGTGTTCGTCACCCGACATATCATGGTTGCGAGGATATTGGTTGAGCCGCGTGGCCAAGCGGCGGACACCCGAGAAAATGCGCATGTACACGGGAAAGTTCGCTGCCGTCCTGGCCCTGATGTTTTTTTCGAGCGCGGCGTTTTCTGCGCCCGCGGTGGAGAACGCTGTCTCAATTAAGGTCTCCAACGCCTTACCTGTAGTTCGTTCATCGGAGACGATCGTCGTCAAGCTCGCCGACCTGCGTCGCCTCGCCGCGGGGCTCGAGGCCAACCGCACCGTCGTCGTCGACGGTGGCGGTCATTTGATCGATTCGCAGCTCACGCGCTCCGAGGGAAACGACCAGCCGGATGAGCTGGTTTTTCAAAGTGACTTCCGTCCGAGCGAAACCAAGACGTTCGTGGTGAAGAACGGGCAACGGCGCCCGCCGACCCGTTCGCAATTCAAGGTTTACGGTCGTTTCGTGCGCGAGCGCAACGACGATTTCGCGTGGGAGAACGATCGGATCGCGCACCGGATGTACGGCCCGGACCTCGAGACCTGGAAGCAAGAGCCGCTCACGAGCAGCGGGATCGACGTCTGGACCAAGCGCGTTTCGCGCCTGGTCATCAACGACTGGTACATGACCGACAACTATCACTCGGACTCGGGCGAGGGCGCGGACATGTACTCCGTCGGCAGGTCGCGCGGCTGCGGCGGCATCGGCATCTGGGCCAACGACACGCTGCACGTGTCACGAAACTTCGTGCGCTCGCGCGTACTCGCGGCCGGTCCGATCCGCCTGGTCTTCGAGCTCGACTATGAGCCGTGGGACGCCGGCGGCATGACGATCGCCGAGACCAAGCGCGTGACGCTGGACGCAGGCAGCAACTTCGATCGTTACGAGAGTTTTTTCAAGGTCGAAGGCAAGGCCCAAGGAAAATCAGACGCCAGGTCGGTGCCGCTCGCGATCGGGATCGGCATCGCCAAGCACGAGGGCGGCGTCGCGCGTTTCGAGAAAAAGGGCGGCTGGCTCCGGTCGTGGGAGCCGCTGAAGAGCAAGACGGCGCCGGGCGGCAACTTCGGCTGCGGGATCGTCGTCGCACCGCCGAATGCCGTCGTCGACTACAAGCAGACCGACACCGATCATCTGATGATCGTCAACGGGCAGTCGAACACGCCGTTCGTCTATCACGCCGGCTTCGGCTGGGACGCGAGCGGCGATTTCCCCGACATGGCCGCCTGGACTCGCCGGGTCGAGGCGCTGGCGCGCGATCTCGCGGCGCCGCTGCGCGTGGCCATGTCGGCGACGCAGGTGGCGTCGCTCGAGGGCAGCGCGATCCAGCCCTGGTCGGTGCGCACCTGCGATTCGATCATGAAGCGCAGCGCGGTCATCAGCGATCGCTGGACCTATGACGCGGGCCTGGTGCTCAAGGGCTTCGAGCAGGTCTGGCTGGCGACCGGCGACCGCAAGTACTTCGACTACATCAAGGAGAACGTCGATCGCCTGATCGACGCCGACGGGAACATCAAAGGCTTCAACATCGAGGACTACAACCTCGACAACATCAACATGGGCAAGGTGCTGTTCCCGCTGCTCGCCGAGGCGACCGACCCGCGCGACAAGGAGCGCTATCGCCACGCGCTGCAGGCGCTGCGCGCGCAGCTTCAGGCTCAGC
This sequence comes from uncultured Myxococcales bacterium, assembly GCA_964571275.1. Classification (GTDB taxonomy): domain Bacteria; phylum Myxococcota_A; class Polyangia; order Fen-1088; family Fen-1088; genus DASRQZ01. Next base: position 11,175 of record CAZNCQ010000117.1, on the reverse strand, counting down.
CGCGCACGTCCGAAGGGGGCTTCTGGCACAAGAACATCTACCCCAACCAGATCTGGCTCGACGGCGTCTACATGGCGGCGCCGTTCCTGGCCGAGTACGCGGCGGTCTTTCACGAGCCGGCGACGTTCGACCAGGTCGCCGACGAGATCCTGCTCGCCGAGAAGCACCTGCGCGACCCGAACACCGGTCTGCTCTACCACGGCTGGGACGAGAGCCACGCGCAGCGCTGGGCGAACCCGCGCACGGGGACGTCGGCGACGTTCTGGGCGCGCGGCATGGGCTGGTATTCGATGGCGCTGGTCGACGTGCTCGAGCAGATGCCCAAGGACCACCCCAAGCGGCGCGCCGTGCTGGGCGTGCTGCGCCGGCTGGCTCCCGCGGTCGCCGCCGTGCAGAGCAAGACCACCGGCGTCTGGTGGCAGGTGCTGGACGCCGCCGGGCAGCCCCGGAACTACCCGGAGGCGTCGGCGTCGGCGATGTTCGTCTACTCGCTGTCCAAGGGCGTTCGCAACGGCTGGCTCGACCGCAAGCGCTTCGGGCCGGTGGCGCAGCGCGGGTACCAGGGGGTCGTCGATCAGTTCGTGCACCTCGACGACCGGGATCAGGTCAACCTGACCAGCATCTGCAAGGTCGCCGGCCTGGGCGGTGATCCCTATCGCGATGGCTCGTTCGACTACTATACGAGCACGGACGTCGTGGCGAACGATCCCAAGGGCTTGGGTGCCTTCGTCCTGGCCAGCGTGGAGCACCAGTGAGGGCGGCCGGCCGGCTTTTCCGTGCCGCGTGCCTCCTTTTTGAGCCGCGCCTTACACCTCCGGACACCAATTGCGCGTATACCTCTTTTCTGGATCAGGGCCGGGACGGCACCGGCTCGGTCTCGTCGAGACCGCTCGTGCGATGTGCCGCCGCAACAAACAGCGAGGATCAGGGATGAACAATCAGCTCAGGAACCCTTCTAGGACTCTTGGGGTCGCGGCTCTGCTGGCGCAGAGTTTGGTCTTTTTCGCGTGCTCCTCTTCCAGCCCCGCGACCGGCACCGGCGGCACGACTGGCTCTGTCGGCGGTACCACCGGCAGCGTGGGCGGCGGCGGCGGCGCGTCGGTGGGCGGCGGGGGCGCGGGCGGACCCTGCACGACATTCCCCGGCAGCTGTACGTGCGCGGGTCCGAATCCGGACACGGCGGATGGCGGAGCCTGCACCTCTACTTGCGAGAGCTCGAGCTGCGTGACCGCCTGCACCCAGGACTGCTGCGTGCCGTGCGGCATCGATTCGGCGGGCAACAAGACCTGCACCTGTATGACGCCCGGCCTGCCGTTCAACAATTGCACCTGTCTGCCGCCCGCGGGCTTCCCGGCCGGTTTGACCGGTGGAACTTGCCTGCCGCAAGGCTACGCGGCGACGACGGCGCCTGCCGGGGCGATCTCCCTCAAGGGAATGCCCTGCAACATCCTGAATGCGGTGTGCTTCACGACCGAATCGACCCCGACCAGCGGACGCGGCTGCATCTGCATGTCCGACAACACGCTGCACTGCGGTTCGGTCAACAAGTGGTTCACGCAGGTCGCCGGTACGACCGCGTACATGCAGTAAGGCGACGCTTGATATCCGGCGACCTGTCGTGGTGAGCGACGGGTCGCCGTTTGCTTCGTGGAACGACCGCAGTCCCGAAAGGAGCTGGTGCGTATGGCCGCAGTGAGCGTATGGAAGTCCTCGGTCATCGCTTCGGCATTGGCTGTCGCCGCGGGCGCGGCGCTGTTTGCGTTTGCGGGGTGCGCCGGCATCAAGTCGCAGACGCCGCTCAGCGGCGCGGGCGGTGGTGGCGGCACGGGACCCGGCGGCGGGGGACACAGCGCGAACAACGACGGCGGCTCGACGAATCGGCCCGACGGGCCGGCGGCGCTGCCGGACGCCGGCTCGTGCGTCAAGGTCGCCTGCACGCAGCCGACAGGACAGTATTGCGGCATCATCGGCGACGGTTGCAGCGGGCAGCAGGACTGCGGCGCCTGTCCCGGCGCCGATCAGACCTGTGAAAAGGGCGTCTGCGTCGCGGGCGCTTCCTGCATGCCGGCGACCTGCCCGACCACGGGGACGATGTACTGCGGCAAGATCGGCGATGGCTGCGGGCGCGCGCTCGACTGCGGCAATTGCCCGAACGGACTGACCTGCAATTCCAACGGCGTCTGCGTCGATCCGGGTTGCGTGCCGATGACCTGCAACGCGGCGAACGGCTTCCAGTACTGCGGGATGGTCGGCGACGGCTGCGGCGGTTCACTCAACTGCACGTGCACAACCGGCACCTGCGGCGGTGGAGGCATTCCCGGCGTCTGTGGCAGCAGCAATTGTCCGACGCTGGTCAGCTGCACACCATCTGGCGGGCAGTATTGCGGGACGATTGGCAACGGCTGCGGCGGGGTCGAGACCTGCCCTGCCACCTGCCCCGGGGCTGTCGCGTGCCCCGCGAACGGCGTCTGCCCGGGCTCCATGAGCACCGGCTGCCAAAATCTGCAGTGCCAGATCCAGACGTGCACGCCGACGACCAAGACCAGCATCAGCGGCACGGTCTACGATCCCGCGGGCAAGAACCCCCTTTACGACGTGCAGGTCTACATCCCCAACACCATCGGCGGAGTGCTCGATCCCGTGCCCGAGGGTGTCTCGTGCGACAAGTGCAACGTGACGCTGTCGGGCTTCCCGATCGCGAGCGCGCTGTCCGATACCACGGGCCACTTCACGATCACGAACGCGCCGTCAGGCACGAACATTCCGCTGGTGATCCAGGTCGGCAAGTGGCGGCGCGAGGTTTTCCTTCCGACGGTCAATCCCTGCGTCGACAACCCGGTCACCGCCGACCTTACCCGCCTGCCGCGCACGCAGGCCGAGGGAAACATCCCGAAGATCGCGCTCACGACCGGCGGCTCCGACGCGCTCGAGTGCTTCGTGCGCAAGACCGGCATCGCTGATTCGGAGTTCACGCTCGACACCGGAACGGGCCGCGTGAACCTCTACACCGGCGGCGTGGGAACGACGGGTGGCGCGGGGCAGGGCACGGCCAGCTTCGCCGCCGGCGGCACGTTCCCGTTCGCGTCGTCGATGTCGCTGTGGGGGAACCCGACCAAGCTGCTGACGTACGACATCCTGATGATGTCTTGCGAGGGGAGCCAGTACCCTGACTCCAAGTTGCCGTACATCAACAACATCAAGCGGTACGCCGATGCTGGCGGCCGCATGTTCAACGGCCACCTCCACTTCTACTGGTTGCGAAATGGTCCGGTGCCCTGGCCAGGGACCGCGAACTACATCGGCGCTGGTCCAAAGCCGGTGAGCCCGATCATGGGCACCATCAACACGGCCTTCCCCAAGGGCGCGGCGCTATCGAGCTGGCTCCAGACCGTGGGAGCGACGACCACGGCCGGGCAAATCCAGTTGTACGGCGCCCAGTACTCCGTCGCCGCGGTCACGCCGCCGACGACGTCGTGGATGACCCTGAACCAATCGCCCGCGGCCGTCGAGTACCTCAGCTTCAACACGCCGGTCGAGGCCACGGCCGACGCACAGTGCGGCCGCGTCGTCGAGACCGACATTCACGTGAAGGAAGTGATCTCGAGCCAGAACGGCAAGGACACGTCCGATCCGACGAAGCCATTCCCGTCGGGTTGCCAGGCGACCGTCATGTCCCCGCAGGAGAAGGCGCTCGAGTTCCTGTTCTTCGATCTCGCCGCCTGCGTGCAGCCCGATACCCAGCAGCCGCAGCCGCCGCTGATCCCGCCGCCGGGCATCCCGACGTCGCCGCCGCCGTCGGCGCCGCCGCCGCCGCGCGTGCCGCCGCCGCCCCCGCCGCCGCCGCCACCCGTCATTCCGTGATCCAGGTCTGAGTCGAAGGCTGATTGCTTTTCCCGCCAGGGGCGACGCGCTGGAAGCGTGCGCTTCTGGACGAGTTGTGCGCGGCGATGCTCGCCATCGGCCGATGTTTCCGGCAGACTGGGCGTTGGTAGTTCGCGTGGGGCGAAGGCGGGTCCCCCGCCGGCGCCCATCGCGGGAGGTTTGGAACCCTCTGAGGGTTCCAAGGCAAATTGGTCCGCCCCCGGGAGCACCGCTGCATGTCGAATTCCGTCCGGTGTCATCGCAGGTTAACCATCGGCTTTGTCATTGCCGGCCTGTCCGGCGGTTTGGGTTGCGCCAAGGTGAACTCCAACACCGGCGGCAGCGCCGGCGGCACGGCCGGCTCATCGCCGGGCCTGGGCGGGACCGCGGGACACCACAACCCATCCGGCTCGGGTGGGACCGGCATTCAGGTTGACGGTTCGGTCGTCGACGCTCCGCCGCCGATCACCGACTTCCCGCCCGGCCCGATCCTGGGCACGCCGACCACGCCGACCAACTCGCCGACGCTGTTCGGCGGGACGCCGCGCAACAACTCCGCGCCCTGTGTCACCTCGCCGCAGGACGGGACGCTGATGCCGAAGAACTGGCTGCGCCCGCGCTTCGAGTGGAAGGCGAACAGCGACCAGAACCTGACCGAGATCGTGCTGACCGTCGCGCGGTTCCCGACGCCGCTCACGATCTACACCGACGGGATCAACTACAGCCTCGACGCGGCGCTGTGGGACGACCTGCGCCGCTCGGTGAATGACGAGCCGATCACCGTGTCGATCCGGACCCTGGCGCTGTCAGCGACCGGCACCGTGCAGCAGCCGCCGTCGGCGGCGTCGCAGGTGACGTTCACGATCGCGCCGGTCGAGGCGCCCGGCAAGATCGTCTACTGGTCGCTCGCGGGCGACGGCTCGCAAGGGACCGGCATGCTGAAAGGCTTCGGCGTCGGTGAAGAGGGGGTGCGCGACGTGCTCACGCCCGATCAGGTCACGAACCGCAACACGACGACCGACGGCTGCATCGGCTGCCACACGTCGGTGCCGGGCGGCGACAGCGTGCAGTTCGTCTTCGGTCCTCCGGCGAGCATGATCGGCACCGATCCGTACTTCAACAACATCGCCGACATTCAGATGGGCACCGCGGGCACGCTACCGGCGTACGTGAGCCCGGACGCCCTGGCTCTGATCCGCACGCTCCGTGGGATTCCGGCCTTTTCGATCGGTCACTGGGCCGACGGCGATCGCATGGTGCTGCTGACCGACGCCAGCAATCGGGGTGACCTGCTCTGGGTGCAACTGGACGCGGCGTCGCCGATGCCACTGCAAGGGACGCTCGCGCGTACCAGCGATCCCGGCGGCGCTACCGAGCCGACATTCAGCCACGACGGATCGAAGATTGTGTACGTCTCCACGACGCCGTACTCTTCGATTCACGACGGGCGTCTCGACAGCGGTCCCGCGGATCTGTACTGGATTCCGTACAATGGTCGCGCCGGCGGCGCCGCGCTACCGCTGGCCGGCGCGTCCGACTCCGAGTTCACCGAGTACTATCCAGCGTTCTCGCCCGATGATCAGTTGGTCGCTTTCACGCGCGTGCCCAGTCCGTCGACGCCGCAGCCGTCGCATCCGACGACGTACAATAACAGCAGCGCCGAGATCTTCATCGTGCCCGCCAACGGTGGCACCGCCGTGCGATCACTCGCCAACGACCCGCCGGCCTGTCTCTTTCAGCACAGTCCCGGCCTGACCAACGATTGGTCGAAGTGGTCGCCGGAGGCGACGACGGCCGACAACGGCAAGACGTACAACTGGCTGACGTTCTCGTCGACGCGCAACGGAACGCCGCAGCTGTACGTCACCGCGATCGTCACCCAGCCCGGTATGGTGCCGCAAACGTTCCCCGCGCTGTACCTGTGGAATCAGCCGGCCAACGAGAGCAACCACACGCCGTCGTGGGACAACTTCAAGATCCCGCCGGTGACGATCGTGCCGTAAGGACCGGACCGATCACGGCCACGCTCAGGGATTTTGAGCGCGAACGGCGGTTCCTCTCACCCGCCCGCCGCGGCCGCCGCTCTCTCGTCGAGGATCGCGCGCAACACGTCGGCCATCTGCCGCCGCGCCGTCGGCGGCATCGTCCCGACCGCGGCCGGGGGTTCGGCGACGCGCGCGCATAGCTGCTCGCGCAGCACGCGCCCTTGAGGCGTCACCGCCAGCATCTTGATGCGCCGATCGTTCTCGGCGCCCTGACGCACGATCAATCCGCGCGACTCGAGCTTGTCGACGATGCCGGTGACATTGGACGCGTCGCAGATCAGCGCGTCGGCGAGCTCGCTCATCGCGCTCGGGCGATCGGGATCGAGCGAGCGCAGCGCGTGACCCTGCATGGGCGTCAGGCCGAGATCGTCGCAGATTGCCATCCACCAGCCGCGCAAGCTGAGCGCGAACTCGACGAGCACCGGCCAGAAATCGTCGGTGAACCCGGCGCTGTTGTGCGCGGATGTCGGCGGTTTTTCCTTCGCGTCGAGCGAGATCAGCGAACCGCGTCTTCCTTTTTTGGTGTCGGGTCGCTTGTCATCAATCATCGGTGAACAATTCTTTCACAAATCTTAACAATTCACTACTTCAACTATTATGACTCTCGATTATAGTCCGGTCCATGCACTTTCATGATCGTCCATGGCGAGAGGGCGCCTCTGGCTTCGCGTCTTCATTTTCTTGGGGGCGTGGCGTCACGCTGCCCCTGATTTCTCTAGCGATTGCCCTGGCCAGCGGCTGCAGCCGCTCCGCCGCGGAGGCGCCGCCGCCCTCCGCCTCCGCCTCCGCGCCCGCCGAAACCGCGCCGGTCGCCGTGAAGCTGGTCACTTCGCACCCGCTCAAGGTCCCGCGCGTGCTGGCCCTGTCCGGCACCCTGATCGGCAGCGAGGAGTCCGACGTGGCCGCCGGCGCCGCGGGCAAGATCCTGGAGACCTATGTCGAGCGCGGCTCCGTGGTCAAAAAGGGCGCGTTGCTGGTGAAGCTGGACGCACGCTCGCTGAACGCGCAGGCGCAGGAGGCCGAGGCGCAGCTCGGCTCGCTGAAGGCGCAGCAGGCGCAGGCGGCACTCGACTGCGACCGCAACGACAAGATGTTCGGCAAGGGCGCGGTCTCCAGGGCCGACTACGATCGCGCGCACACTTCGTGCGACACGACCAGGTGGTCGGTCGCCGCCGCCGAGGCGCGCAAGACGATGATCGCCGAGTCGCTGCGCGACACCGAGATCCGCGCGCCGTTCTCGGGCCTGATCGTCGAGCGCAAGGTCAGCGCCGGCGAGTACGTGCGCGCCGACTCCCAGGTGGTGACGCTGGTCGCCGTCGACAACCTGCGCGTCGAGCTGACCGTGCCCGAGGCAGACGTCACGCAGGTGCGGCCCGGCATGACCGTGGAGTTTCACACCGCGTCCGACACCTCCGTGCACCGCGGCCGCATCCGCTACGTCGGCCCTTCCGTGCGCCGGCAGACGCGCGACTCGATCGTCGAAGCGGTCGTCGAAAACGCCGGCCACGATCTGCGCCCGGGCATGTTCGTCAGCGCGAAGCTGGCGCTGGGCGAGCAGTCGCTGCCGGCGGTGCCCGAGACCGCGGTGCGCGCCGACGGAACCTTGCGCCACGTCTTCGTCGCGCAGGGTGGCCGCCTCGAGGATCGCCTGGTGCAGGCCGCCGAGACGCAGAACGGGCAGGTGCCCATCCTGAGCGGGCTCAAACCCGGTGAGCCGGTGGTCGCCGACTTGACCGCCGACGTGCGCGACGGCGCGCGGGTGAAGTGAGGACGCGCCATGCAATGGCTGGCTAGCATCAGCGTCCGCCGTCCGATCTTCGCGACGGTGATGATCCTGTTCGTCCTCGTCGTCGGTATCGTCGGCTACAGCAAGCTGAACGTCGATCGCTTCCCCAACGTCGACCTGCCGGTGGTCTCGATCATCACCACGCTGCCGGGCGCCGCGCCCGAGGAGATCGAGACCGAGCTCACCGACAAGATCGAGGAGGCGGTCAACACCATCAGCGGCATCGACGAGCTGCGCTCGATCTCCACGGAAGGCGTGTCGCAGGTGTTCGTGACGTTCTTGCTCGACAAGAACGTCGACGTCGCATCGCAAGAGGTGCGCGATCACCTGGCGACCGTGCTGCACGACCTGCCCGAGGGCACCGAGTCGCCGGTGGTGAGCAAGCTCGACCCCGACGCGTCGCCGGTGCTGTTCGTCGCGGTCGAGTCGGATCGCTCGATCCGCGACATCACCGAGCTGGCCGACCATCAGATCCGCCAGTCGCTGGAGAGCATCTCCGGCGTCGGTCAGGTGACGATCATCGGTGGCCGCAAGCGCCAGGTGCAGGTGTTGCTCGATCCCAACAAGCTCAAGGCGAACGCGCTCACCGCCGCCGACGTCCGCCGCGCGATCGTCGCGCAGAACGTCACCACGCCCGGCGGCACGATCGACACCGGCCCGCAGCGCCTGACGTTCCGTGTGCGCGGCCGCGTGCCCAGCGTGCCCGCGGTCGGCGACATCATCATTCGCCAGATCGACGGCCACCCGCTGCTGGTCAGCGACGTGGCGCGCGTCGTCGACGGCGAGGAAGAGGCCGACACCTCGGCAGTGCTCGACGGCAGGCCGGCGGTCGTGCTCTCGATCCGCAAGCAGTCGGGCGAGAACAGCGTCGCGGTCGTCGATGCGTTGCGCGACCGTATGAAGGACATGGAGCGGATGCTGCCGGGCAAGACCAAGCTCACGGTCATTCGCGACAACACCGAGACCACGCGCACCAGCGTCGACGCCGTGCGCGAGCACCTGATCCTGGGCGCGTTGCTGGCGTCGCTCGTCGTCCTCATGTTCCTGGGCAACTTCCGCAGCACGCTCATCGCTGCGCTGGCGATCCCGACGTCGATCATCGGCACGTTCATGGGGATGTGGCTGATGGGCTTCACGCTCAACACCATCACGCTGCTCGCGCTGGCGCTGGCGGTCGGTATCGTGATCGACGACGCGATCGTCGTGCTGGAGAACATCTTCCGCTTCATCGACGAGAAGAAGGTGCGGCCGATGCCGGCGGCGATCTACGCCACGCGCGAGATCGGCCTGGCGGTTCTGGCGACCACGCTGTCGCTGCTGGCGGTGTTCATGCCGGTCGCGTTCATGGGCGGCATCCCGGGGCGCTTCCTGCGCAGCTTCGGCCTGACCATGGGGTTCTCGATCGCGATCTCGCTGTTCGTCAGCTTCACGCTGACGCCGATGCTGGCGTCGCGCTGGCTGCGCATGGATCCGCGCCCGGCGGCCGAGCGCAAGAAGTACCTGCTCGAGCGTGTCGTCGACGTGTTCTACCGGCCGGTCGAGCGGCTCTACATGCGCATCCTCTCGTATGTGATCGATCGGCGCTGGATCGTCGTGCTGGCCGCGCTGGCGACGCTCGGCACCTGCGTGCCCCTGGTCAAGAAGGTGCCCGCGGGCTTCCTTCCCAAGAGCGACGAGGCGCAGTTCGAGATCAGCCTGCGCACGACCGAGGGCACCAGCCTGGCGGCGACGGCGCTGGCCGCCGAGCGCATCGCACGTGAGGTGCGCCTCTGGCCCGAGGTCTCGGCGACGCTGATGACCATCGGCGACAACAACGAGAAGACGCCGAACCTGGCCAAGGTGTTCGTGCGCTTGCTTCCGCCCGACCGACGCAAGCTGTCGCAGGATCAGCTGCAGGACAGGGTTCGCCAGGAGATCGTCACCAAGCAGCCGCCCGACTACCGCATCAGCGTGCTCGCGGTCGGAGCGTTCAGCGGCGGCGGGTTCAGCAACGCCACCGTGCAGTACACGCTGACCGGGCCAGACCTCGCGCTCCTGACCAGCTCCTCGGCGGAGATCGTCAAGAAGCTGAAGGCGATCCGCGGCGCGGTCGACGCCGACACGAGCCTCGTGACCGGCAACCCCGAGGTGGTCGCGGTCGTCAACCGGCGCAAGGCGGCCGATCTCGGCGTCAACGTCGCCGACGTGGCGACGGCGGCGCAGCTGCTGGTCGGCGGCGTCAAGGTGTCGCGCTACGAAGAAGAGGGGCGCGAGTACGACATCCTGGTGCGCGCCGACGAGGCGTTCCACACCAGCACCGAGGCGCTGTCGCTGCTCAGCGTGCCGTCGTCGAAGGGCGGCGCGGTGCCGCTGCTCGACGTGGTCGACCTGTCGCGCGGCGAAGGTCCGTCGCAGATCAACCGTTACGGGCGCCAGCGCCAGGTTACGTTCCTGGCCAACACCGCGCCCGGCGTCGGCGCGAACGAGGTCGGCGTTGCGCTCGAAAAGGTGGTCGCGGCGATGATGCTGCCGGCGGCGTATCGGTTCGTGCCGATGGGGCAATCCAAGGAGATCAAGCGGACCGGGATCAACTTCGCCGTCGCGTTCGGCCTGGCGTTCGTCTTCATGTACCTGATTCTGGCGGCGCAGTTCGAATCGTGGCTGCACCCGGTGACCATCCTGCTGGCGCTACCGCTCACCCTGCCCTTCGCCATCTTGTCGCTCATTCTGCTCGGCCAGTCGCTCAACATCATGTCCGCGCTCGGCATCCTGGTGCTGTTCGGTGTGGTGAAGAAGAACGCCATTCTGCAAATCGACCACACCGAACACCTGCGCCGCCAGGGCATGGACCGAGTGCAGGCCGTCCTGCAAGCCAACCGCGATCGCCTGCGGCCCATTCTCATGACCACGGTGGCCTTCGTCGCCGGCATGATGCCGCTCGTTCTTTCGACGGGCATCGGCGCGGGCAACAACCGGGCGACCGCGGGCGTGGTGGTAGGCGGGCAGATTCTGTCCCTGCTCCTCACCCTGCTGGCAACCCCGGTCGCCTATTCGCTCTTCGACGACGTGCGCGTCTGGGTGGCGCGACGCCGTGGCAAGACCGAGCCGGTTCGCGAGAGCGACCAGACGGCCGATGATGAGGCCCTGCTGGTAGCCTGAGCGACGCCCGCCCTGCCGGCCGGTTGACGCTTGAGGCGTCACCTGGGTCTTCTACTTGGTTTTCTTGCCGACAAATGCTGGTGACGGTGCCATCTTCGTCCTGGCAGCCTGCGCCTTCTGTTGCTTGTCCGCCGTGTCCTGCTTCCTGGATTTGTCTTTAGCTTTCGGGGATTTGTCGCCCATGGTGATCTCCTCGTGTGGTTTGAGTCAAGTGATGCTCCCCCATTTCCTGGAGAAGTCCAAGGTAATCGCCGCACGGTCGAGGTCGAGCTCGGCGATCACGGCCACATCTAGTGCCTCGACCGACACGTAATGACTACGGCTGGCGCAGTGGATTTCGCGCGA